>JBFYZU010000442.1:0-15494 GCA_041309365.1 Myxococcota bacterium | reverse complement strand
GCCTCGGGCCGAAGACCGGCAGACCGGCGTGGTGCGTGGGCAAGGAGAGCAGGGCCCGCCGCGGCTCGGCGAGCCTCCCCACGCCCAGCACGCTCAGCGCACCCCACAGCGCGCTTCTCCTGTACGATGGGAACCGGAGCATGCCCGGAAACGTCCTCTTGACGTGGCCGTCCGCCCGCCGGCTCCAGGTGAGAAACCAGACGCTGCCGTCGGCGCCCGTCTCGGTCAGGAGCCTCGCGAGCGCGAGGAACAGGGCCTCGTCGTCCACCTTGCAGTCGAAGATGTAGTCCGCGTGGGGGTAGGTCGAGAGGAGCCGGCGCAAGGTGGTGACGCGGTCGCGCATGGACCCGTCGGGCGAGGCCACCTCCATGTCGCACAGCCTCGCTGCCGTCGTCCGGGCCACCTCGACCCCCGGATGGCCGACCCGATCGAGCGCCGGGTCGTGACCGAGCACGATCTCGTTGTCGCTCGACAGGCGAAGGTCCGTCTCGAAGCCTCTTGCTCCAGCCTCGTGCGCCAGCCCGAACGCGAGCAGCGTGTTCTCGGGCCAGATCGTGGAGGACCCGCGGTGCGCGAAGACCTTCATGGGCCGAGCCTACCACCCTCCCTGCCGGCGGACCATGGAAACACCCCGCCCAACGCATGGGATCGGCCCACACCTCGTGCCCAGGCCCTGCACGAATCCCATCCGCTACGTCCGAAGCCATACGTGGTGACGCTGACCTTGTACCGGCGACCTGGAGGATCGATCGGAACCGGTGCCAACCGATCCTTTCCCGATCCGAGCTTCAGGATGCAAACCAGGCTGGATATGACCTTTTCGGGAGGCTCCAGAGCCTGCTGGCTGGATGGCAGCGCCGATGACTCGCCGGGCGACCGGGACTACCGGAGCTCGACGGGCCTTCTCATGTCAGTCGCACAGCCCGATCAGCGTGAAGTATGTCTCGAAGTTGCCGTCACGGTTGTCCTCCCAGGCGATCCCGAACTCGCTCCCCGACCACTCGATGGCGGGCATGACGGAGTACTGGGTGGCGCTCGTGACGCGCAGGTCGGTGCTCGCCTTCACGCCCGCAGGGGAGACGATGGCGAAGTAGATCTCCTCGTTCGAGATCCTGAGGTCGTCCCAGCAGATCCCGTACTGGCTGCCCGTCCACGCGATGTCGGGCATCTCCGAGTCCTGGATGGCGTCCGTGATGCGGACGTCCGAGCCCAGCTTGGTGGGGACGTCGGAGCACCGGGCGAAGTAGATCTCGAAGTTGCCGTCACGGCGGTCCTGCCAGGCGATCCCGTACTCCCCGTCGGCCCAGGCCACGGAGGGCATCCACGAGTCGGCCTCCTCGTTCGTGATCCGGAGATCCGGGCTCGTCCTCGCTCCCGTGGGTGAGAATGTGCCGAAGTATATCTCGGGGAAGCCTCCGTCGCGTCTGTCCGACCAGGCCGCCCCGAACCTGCTGCCCGCCCACGTGAAAGAAGGCAGACGCGACTCCCCGGCCGAGCTCGTGATCCTCACGTCGGCCCCCTGCTTGACGCCGGCCCCCGTGACCCTCGCGAAGTAGATCTCCAAGTCGGCGTCCCTCTGTTCCGTCCAGACGATGCCGAACTCGCTGCCCGTCCATGCGACGGAGGCTTCTATGGACTGCGCGCCGTCGTTCGTCACGCGGATGTCCGTGCTCAGCTTGGCTCCGCCCGCAGATACCCTCGCGAAGTAGATCTCCTCGGCTCCGTTGCGGTTGTCGTCCCAGGCGATGCCGTACTGGCTTCCGTCCCAGGCGATGGACACGCGCCAGGAGGCTCCGCTGTTGTTCGTCACGCGGACGTCCGTGCCCTGCTTCGCGCCGGACGCGTCGACGATCGCGAAGTAGACCTCGTAGTTGCCGTCCCGATAGTCCTGCCAGGCGATGCCGTACTGGCTCCCCGACCACGCCGCGTCCTGGCGGAAGGAGTCGGCGGTGTCGTTGGTCACCCGCACGTCCGTGACGACCTCGATGGGGCCGTCAATCAACGTATCGCAGTCCTGATCGACGCCGTCGCGGCACGTCTCCGTGGCGCCTGGGAAGGCGAGCCCGTCGTCGTCGTCGCAGTCCGTGCCGCCGCAGTCCTCGTCGAGGACGGTGTCGGAGTCGTCGTCTCCGCCGGGCGCATCAGTGAGCAGGCCGTCGCAGTCGTCGTCCACCAGATCGCAGTACTCGGCCGCGCCAGGAAAGACCGTCGAGTTGAGGTCGTCGCAGTCGTCGCCGCCGCAGAGCTCGTCGAGGTACGAATCCGTGTCCTTGTCGCCCCCCGGCGCGTCCGTGAGCAGGCCGTCGCAGTCCTGGTCCACCGTGTCGCAGATCTCCGTGGCCCCGGGGTGGACGGACGCTTGCTCGTCGTTGCAGTCCGTTCCGCCGGTGCAGCTCTCGTCCATGTAGTCGTCGTCGTCGTCGTCCGCCGTGCCGTCCAGGACGTCGCCGTCGCAGTCGTCGTCCACCAGGTCGCACTGGTCTTCCACGGCCCCCGGGTGGATGGCCGCATCCGAATCGTCGCAGTCCGCGCCGCCGCAGAGCTCGTCGAGGACCGTGTCGGAGTCGTCGTCCGCGCCCGTGGCGTCGAGGACGCTCCCGTCGCAGTCCTGGTCCAGGGTGTCGCAGATCTCGGTGCCTCCGGGATGGACCGAGGGCTGCGTGTCGTCGCAGTCGTCGCCTCCCGGGCAGCTCGTGTCCATGTAGTCGTCGTCGTCGTCGTCCGCCATGCCGTCCAGGGCGTCGCCGTCGCAGTCGTCGTCCACCGTGTCGCACTGGTTTTCCGCGGCCCCCGGATGGACGCCGGCGTCCTCGTCGTCGCAGTCGGTCCCTCCGCATGCCGCATCGAGGACGGTGTCGGAGTCGTCGTCCGAGCCGGCCTCGTCGCGCCACGATCCGTCGCAGTCGTTGTCCACGTCGTCGCACAGCAGCGTCGCCCCCGGATGGATGCTTGCGTCCTCGTCGTCGCAGTCGGTCCCACCGGCGCAGACCCCGTTGAGCACGTCGTCGTCGTCCTGGTCTGCTATCCCGTCGAGGTTATCCCCGTCGCAGTCGTTGTCGATGCTGTCGCAGGAGTCCTCGGCTGCGCCCGGGTGGATGTACTCGCTGGCGTCGTTGCAGTCGGGACCGCCGCACGTCTGGTCGAGGTAGGTGTCCGAGTCGTCGTCCGCGCCCACGGCGTCCAGGATGCTCCCGTCGCAGTCCTGGTCCACGGTGTCGCAGATATCGGTCGCGGCGCCCACGGGGTCGTCCACGTGGGGTGGGCCGGAGGCCGGATAACCCGAATCCGCACCGTGGACGGTGTCCGCGTCGTCGTCGCAGTCCTGGCCGCCGCACCCCGTCTCCGGCACGCCGTCCATGTCGTCGTCGATCCCAGGTGCATCCAGGATGGAGCCGTCGCAGTCGTCGTCCACCAGGTCGCACGACTCTTCCGCTCCGGGATGTATGGTGTCGTCCGTGTCGTCGCAGTCGTTCCCGCTGCACGACAGGGGCGCGTGACCGTCGCCGTCCGCGTCCGTCTCGATCTCCGTCGAGTCCCCGTCGCAGTCGTGGTCCACGGTGCCGTCGCAACCCTCGGCGGCCTCGGGATGTATGGTGTCGTCCGTGTCGTCGCAGTCCCCCGGTCCCTCGTAGTCCCCGTGATCGGTCATCACGGTGTCGCACGCATCGTCGATCCAGCCGTCGCCGTCGTCGTCGATGTGCTCCGACGTGAGGCCGTCGCAGTCGCTGTCGACCAGGTCGCACTCGTCGTCGCCGGCATCGGGATAGACGCTCGCCGCACCGTCGTCGCAGTCCGCGCCTCCGCAGCTTTCTCCACCCGGTCCGAGCTGCGCCACGAAGCCGTCGCCGTCCGCGTCCAGGGGGCTGTTGCTGCAGTCGGCCGAATCCTCCACGCACAGGTCCATGGTGCAGGGATCGGAGTCATCGCAGTCCATCTCGGACCCGGCCACGCACGTGCCTTCGACCGTGCAGGACTCCTGCCCGTTGCAGTAGAGCCCGTCGTCGCAGTCCGAGTTGAGGGTGCAGGTCTGCGGCTCCTCCTCGGTCGCATCTGCGGGGACGTCGGCCTCGACGTCGCCATCCCCACCCGTGTCCGTGGACACGTCCTCGTCGCCGGCATCCCCGGCGCCTCCCGAGCCTTTGCAGCCGGCCACCGGCGAGACCATGCAGGCGACAACGATGATGATGATGTACCTGGGTGCCATCGAGCCTCCTCGCATCTCGCGATGATCGAAAGATATCATCTGGGTTGGACCGGTCAACCGCCATCGAGGGCTCCATGCCACTCCAACTCCCCTTCACGAGATCCATGTCCGAGCCGGCAAGGCATCCGGATATCGTTTGTTACCAGGTACAGAAGAACACCGTCGATCGTGCCGCTGCGCTCGAGCTTCTCGATAACCAGGCGAATGGTAGATCAGGGATCGAGACGATCAGACCCCGAATCGGGAGATGGTCGCCCGGGAGGACCGGCCGGATGATCTGGGTCGAGACCCTCCCCATTACTCGTGAAATGACACTCGCGATGAAACCACGTATACTGGATATATTGCCAAGGAGAGAACGATGAGTAAAGCTGCGATGATGCTGGGCCTGGCCCTCGTGTCGTGCGGCAATGGAGGCGGCGGTGAAGACGACGCGGCTTCGGACGGGACGATCGACACGACGGACACGGCCGGGGACGCGGCGGACACGGCGACCGACACGCCAGCGCAGGACACGGCCGGGGACGAGGCGACCGACACGCCAGCGGAGGCGGAGTGTGCCACGGACGGCGACTGCGACGACGCGGACCCGTGCACGTCGGACCGTTGCGACCTCGACACCGGCGAGTGCGCGAACGATCCCCTGGACGCCGACGGGGACGGGCACGTGGACATCCTCTGCGGCGGGGACGACTGCAGCGACGACGACTCCTCGACGTTTCTGGGCGAGTGCGCCGGCGTGAACGACTGCTGCGACGGGTGCTGGCAGCGAAACGGCTGCTGGGTGGACCCGACCACGGACCTCATGTGGGAGGACCCGCCGTCCGGTGGGTACTCGAACTGGGACGAAGCGGTCGCGTACTGCGACGCGCTGTCCTTGGCGGGCCACGGGGCGGGAGAGTGGCACATGCCGACGATCTCGGAGCTCAGGACGCTGGTGCGCGGCTGCCCGGCGACCGAGGACAGCGGCGCGTGCGGTGTGACGGACGCGTGTCTGGTCGACGCATGCAGTCACGACTGCGACGGGTGCAGCGACTGGGGCGGCCCTGGGGCGAGCGGCTGCTACTGGGACCCTGCGCTGGAGGGCGTGTGCTCGTTGTACTGGTCCTCGTCGTCGCACGAGCTTTTTACCTCCTACACCTGGTACGTCCTCTTCGACGGCGCCTTCATCCTCTATTACTCGAAAAGCCAGGTCTGCTCCGTCCGTTGTGTCCGTCCAGGATCGTGAGCAGGCTTTATCTTGCAGTTTTTGGATGGTTGGCTGGGGCCTGGTACGCTTCGACCACGATCACCCGCATGGACGCTGCAGAGGAGAGACTCTCGACCACGAGACAGGAGTGATACCGATGGGCGAAAGGGCCCCCGAAGCGCGATGCCCGGGGCCGGCGGGATATTTCGGTAGCCTCGACCGCTTGCGCTCGGGGGGGCGTCGGACTTCCACACCCCGTCGAGATCAGCCGCAGATGTTCTCGAGTGCCCAGCAGTCGCCGGCGTGCGCCTCGCAGCAGTCGGCGTAATCGCTGGACCAGTCCCCATCGTCCCTGCACTCAATCCAGCACATGTTCGTGTTCCAGCAGTCGGCCCAGGCGTCGCATGCACGATTGCAGATCTCGTTGGTCGAGGTGCAGGTGGTGGTGAGGCCGCCGATCGCGAGCAGTATGACGAAGAAGGCGATCCGGCGCGCCGATCCGATGAAACGATTGCGTAGCGACATTCGTTCGACCTCCTTCCTGTAGCCAATATTGGTTAGCACACTCGGTGGATGGGGATCAATATGTGTAACCTGCATGCTCCGCCAGGGTGCCAGCGTGTCCAGACAGTTCCCGATCCTGGTTTCAGGATGGGAACCATCTACCCTGCCGGTTCGAGGAAGACGAAGATCACGTACTCGCCGGAAGCGGTCTTGCCCACGTAGTTGTCGTAGAAGCCGCTGCCGTCCGTGGCCACGCTGATCGATCCGGTCGTCTTGGGGCCTGCCTGGCCGGAGGCGATTCCCCACAGCTTGGGCTTTGCGTAGGTGCCCTTGCCCAGGGAGGCGTCCAGCGCCTGGACGATCTCCTCGCCGCTCAGGGCCGCGACCTCGCCCCACGGTGCCTTCACGGTCTTCACCATCGTCTCGCACTTCCACGGTGCGTCGCCGGCGGCCGGGAATGCCTCGGCCGTGACCTGCACGCAGGCCGTCACGCTGGCGCCGATCGGCAGATCGCCCGCCGGCTCCAGCTTCTCGGTCAGGAAGCGCGGCGCTTCCCCGGCCATGGACCCGGTCCCTGCAGAGGCCTTCTCGATCCCGGCCTCGACGGACGCCTCCGGTGCAGGCCTGGCCTTGCATCCTGCGAGGGCCGCCGCCAGCGCTACGATGACGATCGCTCTCATGTCCTCGTCTCCTCGCGGCCGAGCCTACCACCGCTCGCTGCGATGGGCCACCCGGCGCCCTCGACCACTTCGCGGGCGGGTGCGTCGAAGTCGGCATGTTCGTCTCGAGGTAAGGCTCGCCGCTCGCAGACAGGCTCGAGGACGAGCGGCGCGACGTGCTCGAGCGCCCGCTCGACGATGGCAGGGTCGATATCTTAACGACCTCGGACGGAGTGGAGGCGCCGCGCCTCAGGGGATGATCGAGCGCACCGGCCTGAACCCGACGAGCGTGTCCTGGGTGCCCCAGCCGAACCACGAGCCGCACTCGACCCAGGAGCTGGTCAACGCGCCGATGCCGTCCGTGGCCTTGCCACCGCGGCGGCACATCCAGTCGTCCATGGGACCGATCGGATCCGTCGTCGGCACGGTGGGGTAGCTCCACTGCGTGTCGAGGACCATCTCGGTGGCGTTGCCGTACATGTCGTAGAGGCCCCACGGGTTCGCCGGCTTGAGCCCGGACTCGTGCAGCGCTCCCCCCGCGTTGTCCGCGTACCAGCCGAGCTGCGTCGCGAGATCGGCCGTACCCGAGTAGCCCCGGCATCCCATGGCCTCGAACGTGTATCCGTACACGTCGCCCAGGTAGGTCCAGGTGGTCGTCCCTGCGCGCGCGGCCCACTCCCACTCGGCCTCGGTCGGCAGCCTGTAGCCGGGGCACTCGTAGGGGCTCGTGTAGGCGGCCTCGAGCAGGCATCCTCCCAGGTCGCAGTAGTAGCACTCGGGAAGACCTTCGAGAGCGGAGAGCGCGTTGCAGTACGCCTGGGCATCTTGCTTGAGCACGAAGTCCACCGGGCAATCTCCCGAGGCGCAGGGGTAGAGCCCTGACGGAAGCGATCCCGTAACGGCCATGAACTGGCTCCTGCTCACCTCCGTGGACTGGATCATGAAGTCGTGCGTGAGGGTGGCCTCGAACCGGCCGCTCGAGCCGCTGATTGCCCCCAGGGAACCCGGCTCCGTTCCCATCATGAACGTCCCTGCGCAGACCCTGACGAATTTGCTCGTGCCCGCGCAGTCGGGGCTCGCCGACGAGACCTCTCCCGATGCGCACTCGCCATCGCCCGCTGTCCAGCAGTCGCACGCGCAGGTGGTCGCGTCCTCGGAGCCGACGCACTGCCCGTCTCCGCACCGGGTCGCGCACGAGGCGGTGGCTCCGGCCTCCCGGCAGGTCATCCCGCCCGCCTCGCAGTCGGTGGTCCGCTCCCACCTCGGTCCGGCAGCTCCCGCAGTACAGGTCTCGACGACCTCCGCGCGGCACTGGGTGCTACCCACCTCCGAGGTCTGGCAGGGGAACGAGACCGTCCTCACCGGCCTGAACCCGGTGTCGTCGGACAGGCCGGCCGAGCCCCTGTAGCCCGCCGCCATCTCTGGCCAGCCGGAGGACCATGCGCCTCCTCGAGAGAACTGGACCAGCCCCGAAGGCAGACCGACCGGATCGACGGTGGGAACCGCGGGCAGCGTCCAGTCCCAGTCGAAGCACGATTCGCGCACGTTGCCGAGCGTGTCGTAGAGGCCCCAGGCGTTCGGGTCCTTCTGGCCCACGGGGTGCGTCGCGCCTCCTGCGTTGCCGCACCACCAGGCGATGGGATCGAGAGTCGCCTCGGTGCACCCTTCCGCCGTCTCCACGAAGTCGCCGCCGTACGTCGCGGTCGTCGTGCCGGCCCTCGCCGCGTACTCCCACTCGGCCTCGGTCGGGAGCCTGTATCCGTTGCAGTCGTGAGGCTTCGCGAACTCGGGATCGAGGTTGCAGTCGGTCGCGTTCGCGCACCTGTAGCACTCCTCGAGCCCCTGGGATCTGGAGAGCTCGTTGCAGTAGAGCGCGGCGATCATCCAGCCGAGCCCGGAGTTGAGCTCGTCGAGCGTCTCGACCGGGTAGCTCCCTCCCACGGTCGAGCCCGAGGGGTTGTAGCAGCGGGTCGCGTCGAAGAGGTCCTGGGTCATCTCCGTCGAGAGGATCGCGAAGTCGTGCGTGAGCGTCGCGACGAACTGCTCCTCGCTCCCTCCCGGATCGCCGCTGCCACCGAGCTCTCCTGCGGGCGATCCCATGGTGAAGGCCCCGGCGCAGATCCTCACGTAGTGGCTCGTGCCAGCGCAGTCGGCTGCGCACGCGCCGGCGCCCGCCTCCGCCGAGGTGCACTCGCCGTTGCCGCACGTGTCGCAGTCCGCCGGGCAGGAGCAAGCGTCCTCGTCGATCGTGCAGAACCCGTCCGGGCACTCGGCAGGGCAGTCCTCCTCGCAGGTCGTCACGTTCTCCGTGTGCGTGCACAGCCCGTCGCCGCAATCCTCGGGGCAGTCGTCCGGGCACGTCTCCGCGGTCTCGCCGGGCAAGGTGCAGACGTGGTCGCCGCAGCCGGCGCACACGGGCGTGGCAGGGACCTCGTCGCAGTATCCGTCGGGGTACACGAGCGTGCAGTCGGTGGTCGAAAGGTACAGGCACCCGTGGAACAGCGCCTGGCAGTCCTCGAGCACCTCGCCCGAGCACGAGATCCCTGCTTCCGCGCACTCGTCGTCGCATCCCACCGGGGCGCTCGGGCAGTCGCCGTAGGCCGGCAGGGTCCAGTCCGGGCTCCCGTCGAGCGCCGGATCGACGGTTACGTGGCCGGTCGTCGGCGTCGTCGAATCGAAGGTGATCGTGAAGGAGCCGATGGCGCTGTCCACGAGCAGGCTGCCGGACTCGGGGTAGCACGCGCCCAGCCGCTGCACGACGTCATGGAACGTCACCTCCAGCTCGACGGGAGGCTCGGCCCCGGCCCCCGTGTAGGTGACGAGCAGCGGGCCGTTGACCGTGGCGAGCCACGGATCCGCCACGATGACGAGCCCCTCGAACATGCCCTCGTTCGTCACGATGTGGTAGCCGCCCGAGGTCACGTCCAGCGATACGTGGTAGGTGGCGCAGTCGGAGGACATGAGCTCTGCCGAGCCCGAGATCGGAAATCCGTTGATCTCGACGCCCGAGAGGGCGATCTCCACCACCAGGTACTCGGCCTCGTGGTAGAAGGAGAAGGTCGCCGTCCCGCCGGCCGCCGTCACCCCGAACCCGAGCGGGCATCCCGTCGAGGCGAAGGCCAGGGTGACCGCGGGGCCGCTACGGCTCACGGTGCCGCACCCGGACATCACGTGGTCCGCGGCCCACTGCTCGACCAGCTGTGCGTTCGTGTCCGAGGTCGCAGAGCAGTCCATGAGCGGATCGAACTCCGTGAACCGGTCCACCAGACTGACCACCTGCCTGGCCGCTATCGCCGCAGTCGATCCGTGCGTCAGCACCTCGATCTGCGTGATGTCCACCTCGTCGTACGGTACGTCGCCGCTCCAGTCCCCCACGCTGTCGTCTCCCGCGTCCCTCTCCGTCTCCTTGTCGCACCCGGCCCATGTCATGAGCGCGATCGCGAAGGGGGCGATCCCGATCCATGAAATCCGCTTCGCCGTTATGTCTCTCCCGTCCTTTTTTCCCCGAGATTGCCCCCCCTTGGTACCGAATTGTTCCAGTGAACCTAGTTGGTAAACTATCTCCGTTCAATCCGGAATCGAAAGCTCGCAACGGGCGCCGCCATGGCTCCGTCACGGCACCTCCTCGCGGCCGGGCCTGCCGCCGCTCGCGGCGATGGGCCACACTCGCCACACGCCTTCATCGAGGCGTTGCCCGTCCCAGGTTTTGTCTCGCAAGCCGGGTTGGCATCGAGACGACACGTTGTCATGATGTGTCGCATCCGGGAGCATGGAATGGCACGCACCCAGGTCGGGATCGAGGAGCGCCAGGACGGACGAATCGGGCGCATCGCACGAGGGGAGTCGGGAACGAGGCTCGGGCTCGGGTCGAGAGGGAACGCGGGCATCCTCGTGCTCGTCGCGGCCGCGGTCGCGCTCGCGTGCTCCTGCCAGCGGTGCTCGGGAAGCGCGATCCAAGAGCCGCTCGAGCCTCCGGGCGCTGGTCTGGACGCCACGAAAGAGGCGGCCCCGGCAGTCGATCCCGTGGCGGCCAACGAGGCGGCCGCCCGGGGGCAGGTGAGGGCGTTTCTGCACAACGTGCGCATCGAGGACTACCGCAAGGCGTACGACGGCTGCTCCCCGATCCTGAAGGACAGCTACACCTACGACCAGTTCCTGATGGTGGCGGGCAAGCTGCAGATGGAGGAGCTTCCCTGCATCCTCGAGGACGACATCGACGCGATGATCCCCACGAAAGGCCCGGTGGGCCTCGGCCCCGAGGACGTCGAGGTTCCGGGATTCAGGATCCTTTACGCGTGCGAGGGCGACGGGCAGGATCGCGCCCTCGTCGTCTACCTCGACTGGGACCTTCTCCACCTCGAGCCATCGAGGGGGGTGGCTTCCTTCTTCTTTCCCTAGAGATGCGCGATCACAGGCAGAAGCACACGTCGACCCCGTAGCTCGAGTAGTACCCGCAGTAGTCGAAGCCCGTGTAGCCGGCGTCGTAGCACTCGTCGTAGCAGTCGTGGTAGGTCCAGTTGCACCCGTCGTCGCACATGTTCAGGCCGAGGCCGTCCGTATCGCACTCCTGCTCGTCGCTCGCGCAGTCGCACCCCTCGTTGTCGCACTGGCAGGCATCCGTTCCGAGGATGCTGTCGTAGGCGCAGCCCAGGCTCAGGTCGTAGCCGTCCATCGTGCACTCGGTGTCGCAGTCGTGCAAGGTCCAGTCGCACCCGTCGTCGCACATGTCCAGATCCGTCCCGTTGCAGGCCTGCTCGCCGCTCGAGCAGGCGCAGTCCTCGCTCTCGCACTCGCAGTCATCGTGCCCGACGACCCAGGAGTAGGAGCAGCCCAGGCTGTAGTCGTAGCCGTCCGATGCGCACTCGGCGTCGCAGTCGTGCAAGGTCCAGTTGCACCCGTCGTCGCACATGTCGAGATCCGTTCCGTTGCACAGGTACTGCCCGAAGCTGCAATCGCACACGGGCCCGCCGCAGTCCACCGAGTCCCAGGTGCAGGTGTCGTCGCAGTCGCAGGAGCTGTTCGATGCGTGGCTGCAGGGATCTCCCACCTGGCAGCAGTAGGTGTCCGCGCCCGTGTAGCCCGGGCAGACCGGGTCCGTGCCCGTATCGTCCACGGGGTCCGACGTCGTGTCCAGGGCCGTGTCGCCCGTGGAGTCGGGCGTGCCGTCCGTGGTCACGTCCCAGTACCAGCCATACCCTTCCTCGTTGCACCCCGCGCCGGCCGCGACACACAAGACCGCCACGACCGTCCTGATGCGATGTTCCATTGACTGGCTCCTTTTACCCTTCCCGGCCGGTCAATATATCACGAACTTTTCCAGAGGCAATTCGCAGCGGACTATCCGCCGGCCCATGCGTGCGAATGCTGACCGGATGGCACCCATCACCCCCACCGCATCGCGCGATCCGCCGGCCGAAGCGTGCGGACGCTGCTCCCTTGCCACGACGGGGAATAGTAGGCATTATCGGCGAATATGTTCAGGTTATGGTCATGGATGTGAGAAGACCGCTCGTCCTGGCGCTCGCCATCGCGCTGGGGTTTGGCTGCAAGGGCTCGGGCAGCGCCAGCCCCGTCCCCTACGACAGGTTCTGCGCCGACTACGCGAGCACGACCTGCCAGGCAGCCCAGCGGTGCGATTGCCTCGAGGGGATCCCCGTCGCGCTGTGCGTCACCTACATGACCGACGATTGCAGGTCCTGGGTCGAGGAGCCCGTCGAGGCCGGCCGCATGACCTACGATCCGGCCGCGGCCGGGGACTGCCTCTTCGCCGTGGGCGGGATCCTCTCCGACTGCTCCCTGGGCAACGACGACTGGCCCGTGGCCTGCGACGCGTTCCTGGTGGGCGCCGTCGCCGCGGGAGGGTACTGCGAATCGGGCTCCGAGTGCGTCGGCGGGCTCGAGTGCTACGAGGACGCGTGCACCCTGATGCCGGTCGAAGGACAGCCCTGCCTCGCCGGGTACGACTGTGCGGACGATCACTTCTGCGGCGACGACACGCTCTGCCATGCCGAGCGGTCGGCGGGCCAGCCCTGCCCGGAAGGGGGCGAGGCCTGCGGCGACGATCTGTACTGCGACTCGAGGTCCACGACCTGCCAGCCGTGGATCGGCATCTCGGGCACCTGCGACCACGCCACGTGGGCATGCGACGACGACCTCTACTGCTCCCCGTCCTCGGGCACGTGCGTGCCTTACCCGGCCGCGGGTCAAAGCTGCGTGGATTCGAGCGGGGAGTGCGCCGACGATCTGTACTGCGACGCGACCGGCGTCTGCCGCCACCAGCTCCCCTCGGGCTCGCCCTGCACCGAGGACGACGAGTGCCTGAGCTGGGATTGCATCGACCTCGTGTGCGAGCCCGACTCCGACTCGATCTGCGACTTCATGTAGGAGCCTGCGTCCCGGGCCCGGGACGGTGCACGGGCGCACCTCGCCTCGACGGGAACCCGGCGAAAGGCTCGATCACGGTCGGCCGAGCTGCGCCGCTTCCCGCCAGACGTACCTGTGAAAAGCCCACCCACCCGCGCCAGCGCGACCCCCCCATTGCCTGAAGACCCCCTGGAAAGTTCGATCCAGTCGTGATGAAAGGGCTGGACATCATGCGCGAGCACTCGGCATCGAGGGAATCGTCGTTCAGGATCGCGTCGCCAAAAGCTGGTGGATTCGGAGATCTCGATACGCGAGTCATCAGCCGATCGAGGTGGACGGATCGGCGGCGAGGTCGATCGTGCGGACGGAAGCGAACCGCGAGAAGTCGCCGTCCTCGGTGAGGATGGTGGTGACGGCCTGCTCCCGGCAGACGGCCACTATCTGGGCGTCGAACACCAGGTTGCCGGTGGCCCTGGCCTCCCTCAGCGTCTCGAAGAGGTGGGTGCAAAAGTCCGGGCCCGGGACGAGCAGCCTCAGGCCGGGGCTCTCGAACAGCGCTTCGAGCGCCCCGACTGCCTGAACCAGGGTCGAAGGGGGATCGAAGACCCTGCGGTGCGTCACGACGCGCACGAACTCGCCCAGGCAGAAGACGGGCAGCCCCCAGGGTACGGCGCCCTCGGCCAGCGACCTGAGCCACGCGCATGCCTCGGCGTGGCGCGGCGCGTCCTTGCGGTGGGCGTGGACGAGGACGTTGGTGTCGACCGCGATCACCCGCGCTCCTCCATCGCATCGAGGAGCGAATCCCGGTCCGCCAGATCGATCCCCGGCAGCAGCCTCCCCTCGACCGGCTCCCACCTCAACCGGAACCTTCCGGTCGCAAGGGGATCGCCGCTCACCTCGCGGCGCAGGGCCTCCTCGACCACCTCCGTGATGGTCTTTCGGGAGCGCGCTGCGTACCGTTTGACGCGCTTCATGAGGTTGTCGTCGATGTTGAGAGTGGTCCTCATACAGATGAGCATACTGGCGAGGCATACATGTGTCAACATCAGCCGACCTGTCGTTCCTGAAATGAAAAGCCCCTGGCTACTTGACCGCCGGGGAGGGGGCCGACATCCGGTCGCGAGCGCGCAGGACGATCGAAGCGCAAGCACGAGCATCGGACAGCGGATCGTGGTGATCCAGCTGAATCTTGAGCCTCTCGCACACTGCGGGCAGCGTGGCAGACCTCATTGCCCAAACGCGCCTTGCCAGCTGGACGGTGCATAGAAACTCTTTCCGGGAGGGAGCGATGCCAAAGGTGTTGCAACAGTCGACGAGAACCGACCTGTCGAAGGCCGCATTGTGCGCAGCCAGAAAACCGACACCCTCGATGATCGGTGCGACGTTCTTCCATATCCCAGCGAAATCAGGGCACTTCTTGACATTTTCCCAGGCTATCCCATGCAGGTAGGTGAAGACGAATCTGGCCGTCGGCGGGCGGATGAGTAACTTCTGTTCTTCCTCGATGGTCCCTTTGCGCACGACGACGATTCCCAATGCGCATGCGCTGTTTCTTCTCTCGTTGGCCGTCTCGAAATCTATCGCTGCGAAGTCCTCCTGGATCAGCTCCTCGCTCCCCCTCGTCCTGCGCGATGACCCATGTCTCACCCTCATGATAAGGACTTGTACATGCTCCGAGCACGTCGGTGCAACGCACAATCGTGAAGCGCGCCCCGGGCGCAACCAGTGATTGCGATGAGGCTGGATATGAGGTATCCATGGAGAGACTGGAGGGTCCGGACATGCACGCAACGAGGAGCATCGGGGTGCTGACGCTCGCAATGGCGCTGGCCGCGCTTGGCTGCGACGACGGCAAGAACAACAACAACGACCAGGATACCGGCACGGACACGGAGACGGACAGCACGGCGGACACGATCGCGGATTCGACCGACGATCCCTCCACCGACACCTCCGGGGATCCCACCACGGATCCGTCCACGGACGAGGAGACCGACGATGGCGTGGAGCCCGTCTACCCGACCGCAGTGGGCGACTGGGAGGCGTTCATCTACGACCAGGAGGACGGGGATCTCGTCATGCACCTGGAGATGACACTCACGGACAGCACCCTCGTGCAGCGAATGTACGAGCCGACCGGTCCCACCACCGAGGATCTGATGCTGGGGATGCGGGCCGACTACACCGTGACCGGTGAGACCGTGATGTACTCCCTGACCGAGGGCACCCTGGACGGGACCACCTGGTTCACCGAAACCTCTGACGCCACGGCCTGGGCCGACTTCGTCACGAACCAGATGGGCGGGTTGGAGACCTGGTCCTCCATCCTGGCGGTCTCCATCTCGGGCGAGCACATGTTCTCGTGGACGGACGACTTCGGCGACGCGCCCACCGTTCTGGTGTGGTCCCGCACCGCTGGCACGGCCGTGCCAGCGGTGGGCTACCCGAGCTATGAGGGCGACTGGCAGACCGTCATCTACGAGCTCGGCACGACGAACCCGCAAATGAGGATCGACGTGACCGTGGAGGCCACGTCCTTGCAGACCGACATGTTCGAGTACACGACCGCGTGGAC
>JBFYZU010000441.1:0-4756 GCA_041309365.1 Myxococcota bacterium | reverse complement strand
GGTCCGCTCGCCGACCGTCATGGTGCGCTTGGCGTAGTTCACGTTGATGGCGCCGCACCCGGCCACGCACACCTTGCCCATCTGCCTGGCCACCAGCGCCGCGTGGGACGTCATGCCTCCGCGCTGGGTCAGGATGCCCTCGGACGCCTCCATGCCGTGGATGTCCTCGGGGCTCGTCTCCTGGCGCACGAGCACGACCTTCCTGCCCATGCCCTTGGCCTGCTCGGCGCGGTCGGCGTCGAACACGATCTCGCCCGTGGCCGCGCCCGGCCCGGCCGGGAGGCCCTTGGCGAGGAGCCTGTGCTCGTCCAGGGCCTTGCGCTTGCCCGCGGCGTCGAAGATGGGCCGCAAAAACTGGTTGAGCTGCTGCGGCTCGATCCGCATCAGCGCCTCTTCCTTGGTGATGAGCTTCTCGCGGACCATGTCCACCGCGATCCGGATGGCGGCGAACCCCGTGCGCTTGCCGTTTCTCGTCTGCAGCATCCACAGGCGTCCGTCCTGGATCGTGAACTCGATGTCCTGCATGTCGCGGTAGTGCCTCTCGAGCGTCTTCTCGATCAGCACGAGCTTGCGGTAGCTCTTGGTCATCATGACCTCGAGGCTCTGGTCGCCGCCCGTCGCCCTGTCGAGCTTGCACGGCGTCCGGATCCCCGCCACCACGTCCTCGCCCTGCGCGTTCGGGAGCCACTCCCCGAAGAACCGGTTCTCTCCGGTGGCCGGATCGCGCGTGAACGCCACGCCCGTGGCGCTCGTGTCGCCCATGTTGCCGAAGACCATGGTCTGCACGTTGACCGCGGTGCCCCAGTCCTCGGGCAGGCGGTTGAGCCTGCGGTACGTGATGGCCCGCGGGTTGTTCCAGGAGCGGAACACCGCGCCGATGGAGCCCCACAGCTGCGCCATGGGATCCTCGGGGAACGGCTCGCCCAGCTTGCGCTCGACGATCCGCTTGAACTCCTCCACCAGGTCCTTGAGCACGTTTGACGGGATCTGGTAGTCGAACTCGAGCTTGAGGTGGCGCTTGCGCTCGTCGAACAGGTGCTCGAAGGTCTCGCGGAACTTCTGCTGCCCGTCGAAGTCGAGCACCACGTCGGCGTACATGGTCACGAACCTGCGGTAGGCGTCCCAGCCGAAGCGCGGATCGCCCGTCTTCGCGATGAGCCCCAGCACGGTCTTGTTGTTGAGCCCCAGGTTGAGCACCGTGTCCATCATGCCGGGCATGGAGGCCGGCGCGCCGGAGCGGACGGAGAACAGCAGGGGGTTCTGGGGATCGCCGAACTGCATCTTCATGATGTCGCCAACGTGCTTGATGGCGGCCTGCACCTCGTTCTCGAGCCCGCGCGGGTACTTGCCCCGGGTCTCGAAGAAGTAGCTGCACACGTCCGTGGTGATGGTGAACCCGGGCGGCACGGGCAGGCCGAGAAAGGCCATCTCCGCCAGGTTGGCTCCCTTGCCTCCCAGCAGGAACTTGTCCTTTGCGCGGCCGTCCACACGCTTGGGCGTGAAGTAGTAGACGTACCTGGACTTGCCGGCCGTTGCGACCTTCTTCGTGGCCGTTGCGACGGGCTTCTTCGCGGCCTTGGCGGCCTTCTTCGTGGCCTTCGCGACGGGCTTCTTCGCGGCCTTGGCGGCCTTCTTCGTGGCCTTTGCGACGGGCTTCTTCGCGGCCTTGTTTGCGACCTTCTTCGTGGCCTTTTTCGCGGGCTTTCTTGTCTTTGCGGTTACCATCCGTCATCCTCCGGGAATCTCAGGGTGACAAAGTTTTCCTGCTGATATCGGGCCGGTCCACCGATTCGTGGCGCGGCGCACGAACCGCCTTTATATCGGAGCTTTACCGGGACATCAAGATGATTCGAGTTTCGTTCGATCGAAGTGGACGAGATCCAGCCGTGCGGCCGGCGCGATGAGCCTCACGACCGCAGAGAGCATCACGAGACGGTTCGTGCGTACCGCGATGTCCTCGACGTTGACGAAGACCTTCTCGAAAAAGGCGTCTATGGGCGCCCTGAGCTTGCGAAACTCGTTGAATGCAATGGTGAAATCTCCATCCGCCGTGGCCTTCTCCACCACGGGCTCGACCTCCACGACGGCCCTGTGGAGGTCCTTCTCCTGGTCCTCGACGTACAGGGCGGGATCGGGCCCGGCCGGCAGCTCGCCAGCGTCCTTCACGATGCGGTAGGCCCGCTTGAACGCCACGGCGAGATCCTCGAACTCCTCGGTGGTCTTGAACTCCGCGAGCGCGAGCAGCCTCTTTCTCGCCAGCACCACGTCGTCCACGCCGCAGGCCAGGCACGCATCGAGGATGTCGCCGCTCGCCTCGCCGCTCCAGAGCACCCTGAGCCGGCCATCGAGAAACTCCAGGATCTGTGCGACGAGATCCTCGCGAGACACCTTCAATCCGTACTCCGAATACCCCGGAAATGCAGCGTTCACGATGGAGGTGACCGAGACCCTCTTTCCCAGGTCCAGAAGGATGCGGACCATGCCCAGGCAGGCCCTCCTCAACCCGAACGGATCGCTCCCTCCCCGAGGCCTGCGCCCCAGGGCGAAGAACCCCGTGAGCTGGTCCACCTTGTCCGCGAGCGCCAGGAGCTTTCCCATCTCCGTGGACGGCAAGGCGTCCAGAGGGCCGGTCGGGCGGTAGTGATCCCTGATGGCCAGGGCAACGTCCTGCGAGAAGCCCTCTGCCAGGGCGTACTCGCCGCCCATGGTGCCCTGCAGCTCGGGAAACTCGAACACGACCTTGGTGACCAGATCCGCCTTGCACAGCCTCGCGGCCTGCGCCAGATCCCGGGCCGGGCTCGCCTCGGTCCCCGCGAGATCGCGCAGGACGGCACACAGGACCTCGAGCCTCCGGGTCTTGTCGAGGTAGCTGCCCAGCCCTGCCTGGTAGACCATCCCGTGGAGCTTCTCCACGCGCTCGGAGAGCTTGCCCGACAGGTCGTCGTCGTGACAGAAGCGTGCGTCCTCGAGCCGCGCGGTGAGGACCCTCTGAAACCCCCTCTGCACCGCGCCCACGTCGGCAGGCCGGGTGTTGGCCACCGCGATGAACGCGGGCATGAGCTTGCCGTCCGCAAGCGATCGCAGCGCGAAGTAGCGCTGGTGCACTGCCATGGCCGTGATCACCACGGGCTCGGGAATGGAGAGGAACCGCTCGGGAAACCCGCCGAGGATCGCCACGGGCATCTCGGTCAGATACACGACCTCGTCCACGAGCTCGGGATCCTCGACCATGGCCGCATTGGCCCCGGCAGCGCACGCTTCGAGATCGCGAAGGAGCATTTCTCGACGCTTGGAGGGGTCCACGATCACGCCGGCCCTCTCCAGGGTCGCCTCGTAGGAGGCCGCATCCTGGATCGCGTGCGGCCCTGGGTCGTGGAACCTGTGCCCGGCCGTCCTGTCTCCGGACTCGATCCCGAACATCTGGCCGGCGACGATCCTCGCCCCGTGAAGGACCACGAGCCAGTGGACCGGCCTCACGAACGGGCCGGTGCTCGAGCACCAGCGCATGGAGTGGGGGTAGGGCAAAGACCTCTCGCCGAAGATCTCGGGCACGATGGCGCCCAGCACCTCGGCCGCGCTCTTGCCCTTTTCGTGGACCGTGAGGCCCACCACGCGTCCCTTGGGGCCGTCCACGAGCACGAGGTCCTGGCCGGTCGCGCCGAACTTCTGCGCGAACTTCAGGGCCGCTGCGGTGAACCCGCCCGTCGAGGGATCCACGGCCACCTTCTCCGGCGGCCCTGTCACGCTCCTGGTCTCGTCGGGCTGCCCGTCCGCCACGCCGTCCACCAGCACCGCGATGCGCCTGGGCGTTCCCATGACCCGGACCTCGCCGTGAGCGAGCTTCTCGCGATCCAGAAGCTGGGCCACGACCGAGGGCAGCACCTCGAGGGCCCTTGCCAGAAAGGGCGCCGGCATCTCCTCGACGCCCAGCTCCACCAGCAGATCAGCTTTGCCCAGCTCGCTCACCATGGGCACCCTGTATATCAGCGAAGCGTCCTCGTGCCAATGATCGTGCCGCACGAGGGTCCACTGGACGCCGCCCGGAGGGACGTGTAACAATACGCACCCGAGGATTCACGGAGGCTCCGATGGAAACCAGGCTCTCGATGACGCAGCAGGTCGTGCCGGCAGTGGCCGTGGCAGCTCTCTTTTGCGCCTGCGGCCCCACGACCATCTTCACCCCCACCGATCCCTCGGACGTGAGACCGCCCATGGAGCTCGCCGACGTGAAGGTCCTCGATGATGGCGAGACGCCGGGACCCGGGTACGAGACCATCGGCACGCTCGAGGTCGGCGCGGAGATCACCTGCAACACGACCATGACCACCAGCAAGGAGGCGGCCAAGGAGATCATCGACGCCTACGACAAGGCGCACCCGGAGCTGGACGACGACATGACGGCCCAGGAGATCGTGGAGCACATGGCCGAGATGGGCGATCTGCCCCTGAACAAGGCCTGCAAGGTGCTGCCCGTGTTTCCCCAGGTCCCGGAGAAGGAGGAGATCCTCGTGATCCTCCTCAAGGGGCTCAACCAGGGCAAGCTCGTGAAGGGCGCGGCCGACGCCGGCGGCGAGGTCGTCTTCGAGATGGAGCACGAGGTGTTCAAGACCCGCAAGAAGCCCACGTTCGGCGGGGCAGGCACGGTGTCGCCCGAGCTGCTCGTGTCCGTGAAGACCAAGGCCAAGGTCATCTCCCCCAAGAAGGCCGAGGAGCCGGTGATCGAGGACGAGTTCGAGGACGAGGGTGCGGACGAGGA
>JBFYZU010000440.1:0-7161 GCA_041309365.1 Myxococcota bacterium | reverse complement strand
CTCGTCATCCAGCGCCGCGTCGTCGTCCTCGGGCATCTGGCCGGCCTCGTAGTCGATGGCGTCTCCAGCCCAGTCCAGCCTGTCGTCGGTCTGCTTGACCCCGAACTCCTTGTACATGGCGTCGTTCTCCAGCACGATGAACGACGTCCACCTGCTGGGCAGGCTGTAGCGCTTCGAGAGGGCCACCACCTCCTCGATGGACTCCTCGTCGCCCGCCAGGGTCAGGTCGTCGATGCGCCTCGCAGCCCACACCAGGGGCACGAAGCTGTTTCCCGCCTTGCCCGGCCCCACGTCGAACGCGGCCTCGGTGGTGAAGTCGCGGCCCGCGATGGTGCCCGTCATCTTCACCTCGAGGCTGCCCGTGCCGCGGTACCGGCCCGCGACGGTGACCTGCTCGCCCACGCCCAGGTTGGGCAGCGAGGCAGGGCTCACGTCCTTGACCTCGAGCCCCTCGAAGGAGAACCGAACGTCCTCGAGGACCGGCAGCCTCATGGTGGCGATGACCCGCACGGCCGCGCGCAGCAAATCCTCTCCGGCGCTCACGGCGAAGAACTTGCCCGACGTGCGGCGGCTGATCTCCGCGAGCAGGAGCGAGTCCACCGAGCTCCCCACGCCGATGGTGGTCACGGGGATCGAGCCCGCCACGGTGCCGGCGCGCTCCGCGAGCCTGCCTGCCCGCCTCTCTCCCAGCGTGGCAGCGCCGTCTCCCACGAGCACGATGCGCGGGTTCTCGCTGCCCTGCGCCTGGCGCACGGCCTCCTCGATGGCGGCGAGAAGATCCGTGGCGCCCGCGGGCTCGATGCCCGACAGGAACGCGTCGATCTCCGTCGTCAGGGACCCTCCGGGCTCTGCCCAGGAGTCGGTCATGGCGCGGGCCGTCACGTCGTAGGCAACGACCTTGACCCGGTCGTTGCGGGCGAACGAGCCCACCATGGCCGCGACCAGGTTGCGCTGGACCTGCATGTCCAGGGGCGTGCGGCTCTGCGACGTGTCCACCACGAGCACCCAGTCCGCCCGGCCCGTCAGGTCCTCCCCCGTCACGGGGACCTCGGGCGACAGGTCCATGAAGAACCACTCCCACCCGGCCTCCTCCTTGGACGCCTTGTCGAGCTTGCCAAAGAGCGCCTCGTCGGTCGCATCGGCATGTCCCTTGCCGTACGTGACCATCGTGGACGCGGCCCCCCCCTGAGGCTCCAGCTCGATGACGAAGTCCACGGGCGGACGGAAGTCCTTTGCCGCGAACTCCACGGTGGCCGTGCGGTCCTTCTCGGCCGTGGCGGACTCGTAGAGCGGCGTGTGCACGAGGGGCATGCCCTGCGCGCCCGACACCTCGGCAGACACCCTGAAGTCCGGGATGGCCGGCGCGTCCGCGCCGCCCGCGCTCACGGGCAGCACGTAGCGGTAGCGGCCCGCATCGCCGTCGAGGAGCTGCACGTAGCTCAGAAGGATGCGCTTGGTCTCCTTGGGGCCGATGGGGAAGATGCGCGTCTTGAACGTGGAGCCGCTCTCCCACTCCACCAGCGCCGGGTCGCGCATGACGTAGAGGAACTCGTCGATGACCTGCTTCATGATCACCCGGCCGCGCTGGCGCTCCACGATCTCGCCCTGCATGAGCTTCCCCTTGATCTCCATGTCGTAGCGGTTGAGGTGCGCGCCCGCGGGCACCGGGAAGCGGTACAGGCCCTCCACCGTGGTCGACGTGGGGTTCTTGAAGGACTGCTCGATGACCGTGACCGCCACGCGGTCCTGGATGCGCACCTGCACGTCCTGCGCCACGAGCTCGAAGGGCAGAAGGTTGGCCGAGCCCGGAGCCCTGGCCGCCATGGTGCCGATCCCGCCCGCGGGCGCGGCCGGCACGTCGCCCGTGGCGCGCGACCGGATCTCGGCCCTGAGCCTGTCGGTCCAGGCCACCAGGTCGCCCGCGTCCCCCAGCGGCCTCATGACGACCCTCCCTCCACCGTCCATCGAGATCTCCTGGCCGGCCACCACGCTCGTGGTCGTGCCCGCCCGGACGATCTGCGCGGAGCCGCTCACCAGAGAGACGCTGGTGCCCTTCTCGTCCACGCGCACCGAGCCGTGCGCGCCGTCCATCTTCACCTTGGTCTCGCCGGCGCTCACCTCGAGCCGCCCCGCCTTCTCGGCCATGGCGTCCTCGACCCAGATCTCGCCCTTCTCGAGCTCGATGGCCGTGCCCGACTCCACCTTCACCACGGTGCCGGAGTTGAGGGCCACCCGATCCGTGCCGCCCAGCTCCATCATGATGCCGCCCTTGCTTCCCGCGCTCACGAGATCGTTCGCTCTCACCTCTTTGCCCTGCTCGGCCGGCCTCGACGCGCCGGCACGGCTCTCGATCACGGGCCCGTCCGTTCCCGCGTCGCCCATGTTCACGGCGCCGATCACCGTGCCCGCCACCTCGCCGGCAGGCAAGGGCGGGAGGCTGCTTTTCTCGTGCGTCTCGCCCCGCCCGCAGGCCTGCCCCAGGACAAGCCCCATGGCCACGGTCAGGCTCGTCGTGATTCTCGTCCGGTGTGTCATCTCGTTCCTCCCCGTGATCTCGACAGGATATCCCGCGACCACGACGATTGATACGTCCCAGCCGACCCATCGATCTCGACAGCCCCTGCCGGGATCGGTCCCTTCAACAAAATACCCTGCGGATACGATGAGATGGGCAGTAACACGAAACCGCCTGGCCAAGCGAGCGCGGCCTCATGAGCCGGCCCGGAGCGGCTCCATCCACAGGGCGAGCTTGCGCGTGGCTTCCTGGAGCCTTCTGAACTCGTCCACCACGACCACCTCGTCGAAGTCCCAGCGCGGATCGAGAAGGGTGCACAGGGTCTCGAGGCTCTCCATGTCCTGCCCGAACCCCTCCGCCCTGCCAGGAGCCGTGAGGATGGTGCCGTGCGCGCCGGCCTGCCGGATCACGTCGAACGCCCACGAGAGGGTCTCTTGCTGCACCCCGCGCGAGAAGCCCGACGATGGCCCCAGCCCGAAGCAGAACAGCTTGTTGACGGGCAGCTTGTGCTTGACGGGTATGAGGAGCTTCTCGCCTGCCGCGCCCGTGAACCAGCCCTGCTGCACGAGGCCCGACAGGAAAGCGCCGATGCGCCAGTCCACGAGCGAGGCCAGGCCCATGAGCGGCCTTATGTCCTCGAACACGAACACGCACGTGGAGTCGGAGTGGGTGCCGTCCACGGCGTCGAGGGTCGGCCTCGCCAGAAGGACCTTCACACGTCGAGCTCCCCCGGCTTCCCGGCCTTCGCCACGGCGTCCAGCACGCCGTTGACGAAGCTGAAGGACTCGGTGTCGCCGAAGCGGCGGGCGATCTCCACGGCCTCGTTGATGGCCACGGCGGGCGTCATGTCGTCGATGTAGAGGATCTCGTACACGCCGATGCGCAAGATGTTGCGGTCGATGAGGCTCATGCGCTCGATGCGCCAGTGATGGGACGTTGCGCGGATGTGCTCGTCGATCGCGTCGCGGTGCGCCCTGACGCCCTCGACCAGGGTCGAAGCGTAGCCCGTGAGCCCCTCGCCTGTGGATGCGTCGTCGCCGATGAGGTCCGCGAGCGCCTCGGGCACGCGCGCGTCGGGCACGGAGCCGAACTCCTCGGCGAACAGCGCGGCGAGCGCCGACTCGCGCGCCCTGCGCCGCGGCGAGCGCCGTGGCTCCGCCTCTCCGTGGATCGAGGTCACGATCCGGCGGCCTACATGCGCAAAAGGTTGGCCATCTCGATGGCGGACAGCGCAGCGTCCGAGCCCTTGTTGCCCTGCTTGCTGCCCGCGCGCTCGATGGCCTGCTCCAGGGTGTCCGGCGTGAGCACGCCCAGCGAAACGGGCACGCCCGTCTCCAGGGACACCTGCGCCATGCCCTTGATCACCTCGGACGATATGTAGGCGTGGTGCTGCGTGGAGCCGCGTATCACCGCGCCGAGGCACACCACGGCGTCGAACTTCTTGCTCGCGGCGAGGTGCTTTGCCATGAGGGGGATCTCGAAGCTGCCCGGAACCCTGTAGATCGTGATGTCGCCTCTCGCCACTCCGTGGCGCAAGAGGGCATCGAGGCATCCCTCGAGCAGCCGCTCGCAGATGAAGCTGTTGAAGCGGCTGACGATGACCCCCATCTTCAGGCCCTCCCCCGTGAGCTGTGCCTCGACCGTCCTGATGCCGTTCACGTTGCTCTCGGCCATGCTGACCTCCTGCCCTCGCGCGGGCTCAGGGTGAAACGTACTCCACGACCTCGAGGTTGAACCCCTCGAGCCCGACGATCTTGCGCGGGCTGCGCGTGACGAGCCGGATCTTCTTCAGGCCCAGGTGCAGGAGCACCTGGGCACCCAGCCCGAACTGGCGCAGCACCGTCTGTGGCAGGGCGTCGCCCGAGGCGGGCTTGTCGGTCCGGCCATCCTCTATCTCCTGCAGCATGCTCTGGCGCGGCGGCAGGTACAGAAGCACGCCTCCCCCCTCGCGCACCACGAGCGACAGGACCTCGTCCACCCCCACCCGGCCCCGCGTGCCGGGCAGGCAGAACTTGTCGCGCAGGATCTGCCCCTGGTGCACCCTGCACAGCGTGGGGTGCATGCCCACCTTCCCGTGCACCAGCGCCAGGAACTCCTGCGGGTGGTCCTTGACCCGGGACACGTAGATGTACTCCTTGAAGGGGACCTCGCTCCCGTCCACGGGGATGGTCACGTCGCGCTCGTGCACGCGCTCCACGAGCATCTCGCGCTTGATGCGGAACTCGATGACGTCGGCGATGTCGAGGAGCACGAGCCCGTGCTTCTGCGACATCTGCTCGAGGTCCGCGAGCCGCGCCATGGTCCCGTCCTCCTTCATGACCTCGCAGATCACGCCCGCCGGGGTCAGCCCCGCGAGCCGCGCCAGGTCCACGGAGCCCTCGGTCTGGCCCACGCGCTCGAGCACGCCGCCCGGCGCGGCCCTGAGCGGGAAGATGTGGCCCGGCGTGACCAGATCCTCCGGCCTGGCGTCGCCGGCCACGGCCGTGAGGATGGTGCGCGCCCTGTCGGCGGCGCTGATGCCCGTGGTCACCCCGTGCGCGGCCTCGATGGACACGGTGAAGTTGGTGCCGTAGCGGCTCCTGTTCTGGCGCACCATCATGGGCAGATCCAGGTGGCGCACCCGCTCCTCGGTGAGGCTCAGGCAGATGAGGCCTCTCCCGTGGGTCGCCATGAAGGCGATGGCCTCAGGCGTCACGAGCTCGGCGGCCATGGTCAGGTCCCCCTCGTTCTCCCTGTCCATGTCGTCCATGAGGATGACCATCCGGCCGTGCCGGATCGCCTCGATGGCCTGCTCGACCCTGCTCAGACTGTCACCCGTCATGCGAGCATCCACTCCATCCGATCGTACATCCGTATAGAGAGCCCCAAAGCCCGGTGCAACGCATCCCTATAGCAGAATCGCAGCCGGCAGTCATCCCCGGCCGCGGTCATTCCCCTCCCAGAACCCCGCGTTTCTCAAGAGCTCCTCGGTGACGCCTCCCGCTCCCTCGCCTTTTCCGAGCAGCCTCTCCACCGTCTGGACCACCTGCTTGGCCACGATGTCCGCCTCGAAGTTGACCCTGTGGCCGACCCGCAGGTTGCCCAGAAGCGTGAGCGTGCGCGTGAACGGGATCAGGCTCACCTTGAAACGATCGCCCTCGACCTCGTTCACCGTGAGGCTCACTCCGGCCAGGGACACGGAGCCCTTGCCGATGAGATACCTCTGCATGCCCTCGGGCGCCCGGAAGGTGCAGACGAGCGCGTCGCCCTGCTCGATCCGCTCGACGAGCTCCGCCAGCCCGTCCACGTGGCCCGTGACGATGTGCCCTCCCAGCCGGCCGTCCGCTGCGAGCGCCCGCTCCAGGTGCACCGCGTCGCCGGGCACGAGCCGGCCCAGCGTCGTCCTCGAGACGGACTCGGGCGACACCCAGCACGCGAACCCCTCCTTCATGATCCCGGACACGGTGAGGCACGCGCCATCCACGGCGATGCTCTCCCCGAGCATCGCCTTGAAGGGCACCTTCACCGCGAGCGTCCTGCCTCCCCCCTCCTCGCGGCTCTGCGTCACCGATCCGCAGCTCTCGATGATCCCCGTGAACATGCCCTGCATTCTATGGGGTCAGGAGGCATGGTCGCAACCCCCTGATCGCAAGTCATTTTCGAGGCCGCGCCGGCCACCCGCCGCATCGGGGCCGACCGTGCCCTGACGCCGGCCCGGCAAGCCTCGAGCGGGTTGCCAGCTTTGCGAGAATGCGATAGTTGAGATGCATATCACCAGGGGAGGGCATCATGACCGGACAGGCGAGAGGACTTTTCGCTCTAGGCATCCTGTGGCTCGCGACCATGGCTGGGTGCGCCACGAGCGACGGCTCCCCGGCGGACACCACCGTGGACACGGGGGTGCTGCCCGACGTCGCGGACACGTCGGACGAGGCCACGGACACGGCCGGCGACGAGACGGAGCTGCCCACGGTCTGCGAGGGGACCGACACGCTCACGCTCGAGTTTCTCGACGAGACCGACCAGCCCGTCGACGGCCTCAGGGTGGCCCTCAGGTGTCTCGACCGCGTGGACCAGGGCCAGACCGGAGCCGACGGACGGGTCACCTTCGACAACCTCGACCTCGCGGCCATCCCGGTGGACTTCACCTACGTCTACGACTACACGGCCCGCTCCTTCGTGGGCCTCGGCGGGGCTCGCACCGTGCCCGATCCGTTCACGCTGCACGTTGCAGTGGCCGACGACGAGGAGCCCCAGGTCCACATGGTGGGCGACGTGGTGCACAGCGTGGCGGAGAGCTACGTGCTCATCACCACCCAGGGCACGGCCTACGAGCTCACCCAGGGCGATCGCTACGAGGTGACCACGCCGGCCGGCGGCACCTCGCTTCCCATGCTCGTGTTCGAGTACACGTCCGCCGGCCTCGTGGCCACTCCCGTGGGAAGCTCGATCATCACCTACGACTCGCCCCTCACCGACGGCGGCGAGGGGCCCGATGCCCAGGCGACCGGCGGCATGCCGTCGACGAACACCTTCGAGGTCACCTTCGACATCGATCCCGAAAGCCCCATGCTCACCGGCTACTTCCCCCAGGAGAGCACCCTGGGCGGCTCGAACCGCCTGATCTCCGGCGCGCGGCTCACGGGCACGGACACGGACGGCCGCTT
>JBFYZU010000439.1:0-3397 GCA_041309365.1 Myxococcota bacterium | reverse complement strand
TGACATCAATGGGGGGGGGGGTATGCGACCATTGTATCTGCACACTTGGTCACGCCATACCAGATGCCGCCGGACCCACGCCGGCCTGTCGCTGGAAGGAGACCGAGATGTTCCCCCGAACGGTCTGCAGACCCGTCAGCCTCGCCTTGAGCTCCAGCATCGCGATCACGTGCATCACAGCAGTCGTCGTGCTGCTCCTTGCCGTGCAGCCGGCATCTGCGGATACGCTGGAGGACGGGTGGGTGTCACTGGATGGCACGATGACGCCAACCCCGCCGAGCGTCGAGGTCGTGTCCTCGACCTCAAGCGAGGTCGTCCTGCGCGTGACAACGCACGGCGTCCTGTGCGAGACGGTGACCGAGGACACGCTCGAGTTTCACAGGATCAGCACCCCCGGCTGCTACCACTCCCCCGATGTCGGATACGCCTGCGTTCCCCTGATCGGTCAGCTCATCGCTGTCCCGGAGGGGGCCGAGATCGATGTGAGCGTGGCCGTCCCGGACTCCGCAGACACTATGTACTTCTCTGACGCGGCGGTGTACCCGACGCCCTCCCTTGTTGTGGAGTACACGCCCGAGGGGTGGGAGTACCTCGTGGAGGAGTTCGCGCTTGAGGAGGGCTACTACGACACCGGGTACTACCCGGTCGCGGTGGCGAGTGTGGGTGGTGAGGGAAGCCTCCGGGGCCAGGGGGTAGCGCGGGTAACGGTGTACCCCCTGCAGTTTGACGGCTCGACGTCTGAGCTTGTGGCGTATCCGGAGCTCCTAGTGACCATCACGTGGTCCGGTGGACGGGGCGGGCTTGGGGAGCCAACCGGGCCGCTGTCACATGTGGCCGAGCTCGTGCTGCCGAACTATGAGGGCTGGGGCGAGGAGACAGGAGCGCCGGCCGACACGGGCGAGTGGGACGTGTGCGCTTCCGTGGCCGACTGCGACACGCTCGAGGCGGACTACCTCATGATCGTCGAGAGCGATCTGATGGGCTCCATCGGGGTGCTGGCGGAGCATCGCTCACTGTGGAACGGCTACAACGTAGCGGTCGTCTCCGATGCCACGGTGATGGCGAACGCGAACTCGCAGACCATCTCCGATCTGGTGATCAAGGACTTCATTCAGGATCTGTGGGACCTGCAGGGGAGTACGCACTCGGCGGAGCACATGGAGGACGGGAGGCTCGGGTACGTTCTCCTTGTCGGAGATGCGAGGAGCGACGATCGGTACAGTCTGATTCCGGCGCATCAGGCCGGGGCCATCACTACTGACCACTGGTACGCGTGCGTGGAAGGCGGTGACGAGTACGCGGACCTCATGATCGGCAGACTTGCGGTGGGTGACGTGCCCGAGCTCGTGACCGAAGCGAGCAAGATCAGGTACTACGAGGTCAACGCGTCCTCGGGGCAGGCCTGGCGACAGAACGTGCTCCTGTCGTGCGGGTTTGCGTGGCGGGGCTATGAGATAGCACCTGATGACTGTGCACTGAGCGATTCGATCGACATGGCAGTGACAGTGCATGACGCGTTCAGCGCCGTCACGCCATCCGGTCATGACGTCGACGAGATCCACGCGCACGAGCTGTGGGAACCGGGGTGGATCTGCTGCATCGATCAGCGCGAAGAGGCCCGCCGGCGGAACAGGTCCGCGGTGGAGAATCCGGGCTACCACCTTGTCGAACTCTGCGTGCATGGCTACGAGTATGGGACTCACACATTCGAATGGTACGATGCCGAGAGCTTGGAGAACGAAGACAGGTTGGCCTTCTGGATGGCCTACTCCTGTCTGACCGGCTCATTCGACTACGTCTCTGGCGGGTCGCCGGTTGACTGCCTCGGCGAGCGACTCATGCACGGAAACGGGGAGCACGGTGCCATCGCCTACTTCGGAGCGACGGAGGTCTCTTCCAGCACAGCGTGGCAGTTCCTCGGCACGCATATGTGGCAGGCGTTCTTCGATGAAGGCATGTGCACGCCGGGCGAGGCCATTGCGTACGCCAAGCTCAGGAGCTCCTCGGGGCAGGAAGGCGCGAACGACCAACTGATGTTCAACCTACTGGGTGATCCTGCCATTGACCTGTTCCTTGTTGACCGCAAGGGCTACGGGACCTACCCGGACTATGTCGTGAGCAGCTCGGAGATGTCCGCGACGCCGGACGTGATGTCGTGCAGGGAGCCGGTTCAGCTGAAGGCCTGCGTGCGCAATGTGAGCAACTGCCGCCCCGACGGCCCCGTGCTCGTCGCCTTCGAGGCGTGCGAGCGTGACGGCACCGAGTGCAGCCTGATCGACACTGTCTCCGTCACCGTGCCGGCGTGGGGTTCCGTCTGGGTCGAGTCGGAGTGGGCTCCCCTTGCCGCCGATGCCGGACACCGTGCGTTCAGGGTGGTCGCTGACCCTGAGAGCGTGCGGCAGGAGCTGCACGAGGGCAACAACAGCGCGATGATCGACGTTGGGGTCCTGCCCGACCGGGACGGGTTCCCTGTGGCCTTGGGGGGCGTCGGGGGGCTCTCACCGACCGTTGTGGACATTGACAATGACGAGGCGCTGGAGATCATCGCGGCCACTCGTGCTCCAGGCAGGGTCAAGGTCCTGTCGTCTGCCGGGGTTGAGGAGTGGTCGTTCGGCCCATCCGGCGGGCAGGCGCTGCGCGGGCCGGTCGCGTGCGGGGACCTGGACGGGAACGGTTCGCAGGAGGTCGTCGTCTGCCGCGGTGACACCGTGACAGCACTGCATGGTGCGGGGGGCGGAACGCGTCTGTGGCGGATGCAACCCAGTGGCACCGGCCTCAGCGGTGGTCCAGTGCTTGCTGATGTCGTCGGTGGCGATGGCAAGCTCGAGGTGCTCGTGACGCGCACGTGGGTTGTGGGCGGCGCGGACTACCGCCACAGGCTCGTGGCGGTGAAGAGCGACGGGTCGGGCTGGTGGTGGCTTGGGCCCACACAGGCCGGCAGCGTGGGGACCACGTTCGTGGTGTTGGACAAGTCCGGCGCCGCGGGTGACCTTGACGGGGACGGGGTCTGTGATGCTGCGTCCACGCACTTCGGCATCCCGGCTGAACCGTACAGCCCCGGTCACCTCCTGACCGCGATTCGCGGGGCGGCCGGGGACACTCTCTGGTGCCGCAGCATCGATCCTGGAGAGACTGTGCTCGCGTGCGATCCCGTGCTTGCCGACGTGTCGGCGGACTCCGTCGGGCTCGAGACACTGTGCGGTGTCAGGTCGGTGAGGTGCTACTCGGGGACCGGCATCGGGATGTGGGACCCGCCAGTGCCGGTCTTGGGCTACATCGGCGGGATCGCGGTGAGCGATCTCGACGGTGGGGGTGAGCTCGAGGCGATCGTGGCAACATACGGGTCGGCGGGCGACCCCGAGGACTGCGCCGGCCACCTGTACGTCCTGGGCGCTCA
>JBFYZU010000438.1:0-26257 GCA_041309365.1 Myxococcota bacterium | reverse complement strand
CGACGCTCTTCCGATCTACCCGTCGTCGCGAGATCGAGGGAGGCCTGGATGCCGCTGATGCCTCCACCGACGACCATCACGTCACCCATCTGTGCCTGCGCGAGACGACCCGCCAGCTTCTCTCTGTCTGTCTTGTCTGCCAACGTACCTTGCCATCGTCGTGGTTTCTTCGTCCGGCTAGATCACGTCCTGGATGACTTCCGTGATGTCCTTGATCCCGCAGGCGAGGCCGTCCCCGAGGTTCAGCCTGCTGTCCTCGAACATGGTGATGCAGTACGGGCAGCACGTCACGAGCTCCTGCGCCCCGACTTTTTTCGCCTGCTCGAGCCTGAGATCGGAGAATCTCTCCTTCTTGGGCGTGTCCATCCAGATCCTGCCCCCGCCCCCGCCGCAGCACAGGCTGTCCTCGCGCGAATCGGCCATCTCGACCAGCTCGAGGCCGGCGATGCTCTTCAGGATCGTCCGTGGCTCATCGTAGATGCCGTTGTGACGCCCCAGGTAGCACGGGTCGTGGTAGGTGATCGTCTTCGCGTACTCTCCGGTGAGCTCGAGCCTTCCCTCCCGGATGAGCTCGAGCAGGTACTGCGAGATGTGCGAAACCTCGAAGTGCACCATGAACTCGGGGTACTCGTTCGCGAGGGTGTGGTAGCAGTGCGGTGACGAGACGACGATCCTCTTCACCCCCCTGTCGATGAACGTCTTGATGTTCTCCCTGGCCACTGCCCTGAACACGTCCTCAGCGCCGGTCTTGCGGATGCTCTCACCGCAGCAGCTCTCCTTATCGCCCAGTATCCCGAAATCCACCCCGGCCCTGTCGAGGATCTCGACCGTCGCCTTCGCCACCTTCATGAGCCTCGGGTCGTAGCTCGGGTAGCAACCGACGAAGTACAGGATCTCCATCCCCTCCGCGAACGTCTTCACGGAGGTACCGATCGCCCAGTCAGCCCGCTTCGCGCGCTTCTCGTGCAGGCTGTTGCCCTCGGTGAGGAGGCTGGCCCTCACGCCGCGCGCGGAGCGGACGGATGCGGGGAAGACCTCGTACTTCGAGGCGATGCGCCTGAGGGCCACGCCCAGCGCCACCTGATCGACTCCCCTCGGACAGCGCTGCGGGCAGGTGCCGCAGGTCGTGCAGCGCCAGATATCCTCGCTCTCGATCTCGGTCAGGCCGAAGGCAGCCTCCCGGATGATCCTGCGGATGCTGAAGTCCGTGACCCTGTTCCACGGGCAGACGACGTCGCACTTGCCGCACTGATAGCACAGCCTGAAGACCTCTCCACCGGCTTGTTCTATCTCGTCGATGACCTCGATGAACGGGGCTGCTGTTTCCACGGTTTGGTTCCTCGGCCTCTTCGTTTCAGCTCTTCTGCGATATCCGGGCGACGGTGTCGATTATCCTCTCGAGCCCGTACTTGTTCGCCAGCGATTGCAGCCCCGTCTCGATCTCCTCGAAGATCACTTCCTCTGCTACCTCCTCCTCCCTCTGCTCGTAGGTCAGGGCACCTGCGATGCACCACTGGACACACATGGGCTCGGCCAGCGGGGGGTCGGACTCGCACATGTCGCACTTGAGAGGGAGGCCGGAGTCGGGCTCCTTGAAGATGTCCCTGGATGGGCAGGAGGCCCTGCAGAAGGCGCACTCCTCGTACTCCTTCCCGTCGATTATGTACCTGTCCCTGCCGGGGCATTCGGCCGCCGTGTACTCGCCCGCGTACACGGGGACGTAGACGTCGGCCAGCGGGTCGCGGATCACCCTGATCCGTGACCTCGCCGGGTTGTTGCTGCTGTATCTGGGCGACGCGTGGAAGGCGGAGCAGACCACCTCGCAGGCACGGCAGCCGTGGCACTTGTCGACGTCTATCCTGATGGTCTTGATGATTCGCTTCTTCTTCTCGCCCTTCACGGCTCGTTTCCTTTGCTCTCGTTGCCTTCCTCGACGGTGGCGGTCGAGCTCCGAGGCGATCCTTCACCGGCCGTCAGGATGCCCCTTTGCACGAAGTCGTCCTTCACGAAGCCGAGGTCCAGCTCATCGAGCGATTCGCCCGTTGGAATGCCCTGTGCGTTCCATCCCTTGAACCTGTAGTACTCGTCCAGAAGCTCCGCCTCGAGCTCCGGAAATCTCTTCTTCCAGTGGTCCTCCGGCGGCTTCTCGTCCTTTCTCCTCATGCCCCTGCGGATGTTGACGGCCCTGACCATGTTCCTGTTCCTTTTCGCGGCCCGCGTCAGGCCGGCCTCGTCCATGTCGATCCCCGCCCCCGCCGAGATGAAGCTCGGCAGGTTGTGGATGTGGTAGGGAGGCTTCAGGGGGAACGACGACAGGCCGGCGCAAATCCCCAGGGAGTCATCGATGTAGTGCATCTGCTCCTGCCAGTTGACGATCTCGCAGGTCGCTGCGGGAGGCGGATAGTGCGGGATCGACCTCTCTCCGCGCGTCTCCCAGTCCACGAACCACTGCTTGAACCTCTCGTCGGGAACGTGGATCCAGTCCTTGACGAACTCCTCCCGCTCCTCCCTGGTCGCGAACGGCGCCTGGGGGAAGTTCCCCTCTATCTGGGTGATGTTGATCTTCTCTCCCGTGCTGTACATGAGAAAGTAGATCGGGTTGAGCATCCCCAGCTTGAGCGGCAGCTGCTCGTGCTTCTTGATGTTGTTGTGGGCATACTCCTGTGCGCCCTTGCCTATCTGCTCAGCGGCCCAGTGGGTCCCGTTGGCCAGGACGTCTCCTATCCCTTCGCGTCTCACGATCCTGTCGAGCAGCCAGAAGAACTTCTCCTCGTTGTCCGCGGGCAACCCCTGCATGTCGGCGTCCGTCAGGATGCCTTTCTCGTAGAGCTCCAGGCCGAAGGCCATGACCTGAGGCGTGGAGAACGCATCCACGCCGTACTCCGTGGCGCGCTGGGCGATCCTCAGCCCGAAGTCGAGGTCGGACATGGCCGCCATCGTGTAGGTGAGCTTCGAGAAGCACTTCATCATGTAGGTCGGAAGCCCGGGGAGAGTGAGCGTCGCCCCGCATTTCATGGGACAGTTGTAGCAGCTGATCAGGCGTGTGCGGGCGGACTCGAGGGTCTCCTTCCAGGAATCCGCGATCTCGTCGGTCCAGAAGTCCTTCCTGCGCAGGCGGGCATTGCCCCACATGAAGTTCTCCGTGTGCCACTTCTCGTCGTGGACGGCCATCTCCTGGGGCGAGCCGAGGCCGGCCAGGATGGGCATCACCCCCGGCACCGGCCTGTCCTTGCGGACCTTGATGTACGAAAGTGCCTGGTTGCACAGCTCGAAGAACTCGGCAGGCCGTGCCACGTAGACGTCCCTGGTCCCGCGGACGGCGATGGCCTTGAGCCTCTTGTCGCCCATGACGGCACCTATGCCGCCCCTGCTGGCGCTCGACCTGCCCTGCTCGATGGAGGCGAAGTAGACCCGGTTCTCGCCTGCCAGACCGATGGCGCACACCTGGACCCTGGGATCGCCCAGCTCCGCCTTGATGAGCTCCGCCGTCTCGATGGCGCCCTTCCCCTGCAGGTGGGAGGCGTTGCGGATCTCCACCTTGTCGTCGTTTATCCACAGGTAGACCAGCTCGGGGGATTGGCCGCGCAGGATCACCTTGTCGTAGCCCGCGTACTTGAGCTCCGGCGACCAGAACCCCCCCATCATGGAGTAGGCCATGAGCCGGGTCTGGGGCGAGAACGTGGAGACGATCGTGCGGTTGCACCCGACGGCAGGCGTCCCACACAAAAGACCGGTGCTGAAAATGAGCAGGTTATCGGGAGAGAAGGGCTCGACCTCGGGAGGGACCCTGTCCCACAGTATCCTGGCGCTGGTCCCCAGGCCTCCCAGATGCAGGCCGGTCCATTCGGGGTCGGTCTCCACCCGTTCGATGTTACCCCTGGAGAGATCGACTTCCAGGTTGAACCCTGTCTCTGCGTACCTCATTTCTTGCCCTTTCTGCAGTGCCAGCCGGTCTCGATCTCAATGACCAGAATACACTTTTAGTCAGTATCCCATAAAAACGGAAGTGCTTCAATCGCAAATCGCCGGGCAGAGCCGGGCACCCGGATCTCGCTGCCCACCTGCAATGATCCGTGATATCGGGTAGTTAAGGCCATTCCGGGGCCATGGACCAGGACCTGGCGCGCAGGCCTCACGACAGGGATGCGCGTGCCTGTCCCCAATGGGCTTGCAAAGGGGGCAGCCGTGCTCGAGGGTCATTCGGCATTGATGGACGATGCACCCGTAGGCCGGCTTCACGGGGCTCACCTCTTTCTTCCCTTGCCCCTCTGGACCAGGGTCTGGCCGAACAGGGCCGCACCCAGTGCACCGGCTATCTGCGTATCGTACGTGGTGGGCAGGATGGTCAGGCCCAGCTCCCTCTCGAGCCTTTTGGTGATGCCCCTGTTCTTGGCGATGCCTCCCGTGACGGCAAAATCCGCTTCCACCTCGATGCGTCGGAGGAGGGAGACGACACGGTGGGCCATGGCAGAGCAGTAGGCCGCGAGCACCTTCTCCTTGGGCCAGCCCGACCGCAGCAGGCCCGTGGCCTCGCTCTTGGCGAACACCACGCACGTCGAGCTCACCGGCGTGGGCTCCTCGTCCACATCGAGGCTCAGATCTCCCACGTCCTCGATGCTCACGCCGAGCAGATCGGCGAACACCTCCATGCCCCGGCCAGTGCCGGCGGCGCACTTGTCGTTCATGAGAAACTGGGTGACCTTGCCCCTGTCGTCGACATGGATGGCCTTGCAGTCCTGACCGCCCATGTCCAGCACGGTGCGCACCGTGTCGCCGAACATGTAGTTGGCGCCACGGCCGTGGCAGGCGATCTCCGTGATGGCCCGATCCGCGAACGGGACGTTGACCCGGCCGTAGCCCGTGCCGATGACGTACTGGATGTCCTGCATGGTCATGCCCGTGCCCTCGAGCGCCCAGTCCATGGCCCTCCTGGCGCTGTCGGGGCTGCTCGAGCCGGTCCTCGCGCTGGAGAACGCGTAGAGCCGGTCGTCGACGACGATGACGGCCTGCGAGCTCACGGATCCCACGTCCACGCCTGCGGTGATGACCTTGCCCCCGCGCCAGTCCACCTCCTCAAACCTCGAGTTGCACTCCTTCCAGCGCCAGAACTCCTTGCTCGCTCCGTCGTCGCCCATCACGTCGGCCGCTCCTCGCGCGCGGCCGCCAGGGCGGCGCCCAGGGCTCCGACGTACTCCGGGTGATCGGGGATCGTGACGGTCGTCCGGGCACTGCGCTCGAGCGCGGCATGGAAGCCGACGTTGAGGGCCAGGCCTCCTATCAGGGCGACCTTTTCCTCGATGCCGATGCGCCTGACCATGGAAACGAGGCGGCTGGCGATGGCGTCGTGCACGGCCCGTGCGATGTCCTTCTTGGGAGTGTTCGAGTGCACCAGGCTCACGACCTCGCTCTCTGCGAACACCGCGCACTGGGCGTTCATGGGCACCGAGCGCTCGCTCTCGAGCGAGATCCTGCCGAACTCATCGAGGGTCATCTCCAGTGCACGGGCCATGGCTTCCGTGAAGGCTCCCGAACCTGCGGCGCACTTGTCGTTCACGACGAAGTCGATCACGCGGCCGTCCTCGCCCACCTTCACCGCGCGGCCCTCCTCGGTGCCCACGTCGATGAGCGTGCGTACCTCGGGCAAGATGCTGCTCATCCCCCGGGCAGAGGCCGTCACCTCCGTGATCTCGCCGTCGGCCGGGATCTCCTTTCGGCCGGCCCCCGTCGCAACCGTCCTTGCGACGTCCTCGCGCCTCAAGCCGGCCATCTCGAGCGCCGCGCCCATGGCCGTCGAGGCGGCCTCCCGGGGCGTGAATCCGGTCCGCGCCAGGGCGCGGGCCACCACTTGACCGTCCTTCAACAGGACGACCTTGACGCTCTTCGAACCGATGTCGATCCCGGCGGTGACCATGTCGTCCCTCAGCGGCCTGCCAGCCTCTCGCGCAGGATCCTGTGCAGGATCTTGCCTGTCGCCGTCCTGGGCATGTCGGCGTCCGGGATCAGGATCACCTCGCGAGGCCTCTTGTAGCCCGCCACGCGATCCTTGCAGTGCTCCATCAGCTCCGCGGGCGTCGCCGTCCGGCCCTGCTTGAGCACCACCACGGCCGTGACCTGGTCTCCCCACTTGGGATGGGGAAGGCCGATGACGGCGCAGTCGTACACGGCCGGGTGCGCCCCCAGGACGGACTCCACCTCGGTGGGGTAGACCTTCTCGCCTCCGGTGATGATCATGTTGTCCTTGCGATCCACGATGTAGAAGTAGCCCTGCTCGTCCTGTCGTGCCATGTCCCTGGCCGTGAACCACTCCCCCGCGAAGCTCTGGGCCGTCTTCTCCGGCATCTTGTAGTACTCGCTGAACATCATGGGGGACCGGGAGTAGAGCTCGCCGACCTGCCCGACCGGCACGGGCTCCTGGTTCTCGTCCAGGATCCTGATGAAATCCGTGCCCGAGCTCTCCCGGCCGATGGCGCCCAGGTGATCGAGCTGCTCGTCGGGCAAGAGGGTCGTGACGATGCCGGCCTCCGTGGAGCCGTATCCCTCGTAGAGCTTCACGCCCGGGAACATCTCGTAGATGCCCAGCTTGACCTCCCGGCGCACCGGGGCGCTCGAGCACAGGAGCTTGTCGATGGACGTGAGATCGTGGCGCGCACGCTCCTCGGCGGACACGCCGAGCATGACCTGGTAGTGGGTCGGCACCAGGGAGATGAAGGTGATGCGCTCTCGCGCGATGATCCCGAAGACCTCCTCGGGACGGAAGGACCTGGCCGGGTGGACGTAGACCTTGCCGCCCAGGTACAGGACGTTGAGGGTGAAGAAGGTGGAGTTGACGTGGCACAGGGGCATGACGTTCATGCACACCTCGTGCCGGTGGAACCGGAAGTCGATGCCGTTGATGAGGTAGAAGGCCGTGTAGGACTCGTGGCTCCTGACGACCCCCTTGGGCTGACCCGTGGTACCCGACGTGAAGAGCATGATCCACGGGTCCGACGGCCTCACCTGCACTCCGGGCCCGGCGGGCGAGCCGGAGGCGAGGAAGGCCTCGTACTCGTGGTGACCCTCCCTGGGAGGTCCCACGCAGACGGAGGCGGCGAGGTCCGGCAGGCTCCTGCGGATCTCCTCGATGACCGGCGCGAACTCCGTCTCCGTGATCACCGCCTTCACGTCGCCGAATTCGAGGATGTGCCTGACCTCCGGCGCCACGAGCCGGAAGTTGACCGGCACGAGGACCAGGCCTGCCTTGGCGGCCGCGATGTAGGCTTCCACGATCTGGGTGTTGTTCTCGAGAAGCGCCGCCACCTTGTCGCCCTTGCCCAGGCCCAGGCCGACGAGAGCGCTGGCCAGCCGGCTCGTGCGCTCTTCGGTCTGCCCGTAGGTGAAGCTTCGACGCGCGTCCGCCAGTGAAGTGGCGTCGGGCCACTTCGCGGCGTTGACGCTCATCATCCGTCCGAGATCGATCCAGTTCGCCATGGCATCACCCCACCGAGACTACCCTGATGCGCGCATCCACGGCCGCCGTGCGGGCCCGGGGCGGATACGCGAGCACGGGATTCAGATCCATCTCCTCGATCCCGGGCATGTCCGCTGCGAGCTCGCCCATGCGCACGAGGATCTCCACGAGAGCATCGAGGTCCACCCCCTCTTCGCCCCTCATCCCTGCCAGGATGGGGTAGCCCTTGAGAGATTCCAGCATCGACCGGGCCCTGGCGCGGCTCACCGGCGCGAGGGCGAACCTGGCATCCGAGAGCACGTCGGCGTAGATGCCACCCGTGCCCACCATGATCATGGACCCCACGCCCAAGACCCTCTTGATGCCCATGATGACCTCCCGGCCATCCGTCATCTGCTCCTGCACGACGTAGGCGGGCTCGATGCCTCGCGCCTTGAAGCGAGAGGCCATGTCCTTCGCCGCGGTCTGAAGCGCTCCGGGATCCGCGAGACCGAGCACCACCCCCTTCTCGTCGCTCTTGTGGATCACGTCGGGGTGATCCACCTTGAGCACCACGGGGAACATGTCCAGGGGCACGAGGCTCGCGAGCTGCGCCACGTCGCGGGCATGCAAGGTCCTCGTCATGGGGATCTTGTAGGCATCGAGCACCTTCATGACGTCGGCCGCTCCCAGGTAACCGCTCGCCGGGACTGCGGCGCTTTCGATGGTTGCACGGGCGGCCGCCGTGTCCACCTCGACCCGCTCGACGGGTCCTCGCCCGGTCTCGCGGATCTGCACGTAGCGGGCCATGGCCGCGAGGACCCGGGCCGCCGTCTCCGGGAAGTCGAACACCGGGATGTCCGCCTCGCGCACCGTCCGGATCACGCCTGCCCAGTTCTCGTTGGTGAGGTAGGCCGCCACCACCGGCTTGCCGCAGCCCTTCACGGCCTCCACGATGCGCGAGGCCACGCCCATGTTGTCCACGAAGAACGGCGTGACCAGCGTCATGAGGATGGAGTGCACGTCCGGATCCGCGGCGAGGATCTTCATGATCCCGCCGAACTCGTCCGGACCTGCCGTGGCCGTCGTGTCCACCGGGTTTTTCACCGATGACATCGGGTTGAGATGGCCGGCCAGGGCATCGCGGGTGGCCGCGGAGAGCTTCGAGAGCCCGAGCCCCGAGGCCATGGCCTGGTCCGTGGCCTGGATGGCCGGGCCGCCCGCGTTGGTGACCACAGTGACCGTCCTGCCTCTGGGCAAAGGCTGCTTGGAGAACGCGACCGCGGCCTGGATGAGCTCCTCCTGCGTGGAGAAGCGAAGCACTCCGGCCGCCTCGAACAGGACGTCGGTGGTCGTGTCCTTGCCCATGAGAGCCCCGGTGTGCGAGGTGATGGCCCGGGCCCCTTCCTCGCTCGTGCCGGCCTTGATGGCGATGATGGGCTTATGCGAGGTGATGCGGGAGGCGACCTCGACGAACCTCGCAGGGTTCGTGAAGCTCTCCACGTACATCATGATGACGCGCGTCTCGTCGTCCTGGCCGAAGTACTCGAGCAGCTCGTCGATGGAGATGTCCGAGGCGTTGCCGTTGCTGCCGTACATCCTGAAGCCCACGCCGATGCGCTCGAGGTGCAGGTTCAGAAGCTCCGCCACCCCGCCGCTCTGCGCCAGGATGGAGATGGTGCCCGGCCTCATGGGAGTGAAGGTGAAGTTGGCGTAGAGGCTCACCTTCGGATCCGAGTTCATGACTCCCTGGGAGTTGGGGCCGTAGACGCGGATCCCGTGCTTTCGCGCAACGGCCAGGACCTCCTTCTCGAGCTCTTCGCCCTTGGGCCCCACCTCGCAAAAGCCGGCGGAGTGGATGATGACGAACTTGACGCCCTTCTGGCCGCACTCCTCGACGGCGGCCGGCACGAACTTGGCCGGGATGGAGATGTTGGCCAGATCCACCTCGTCGGGCACCTCCAGGATGGAGCTGTAGCTCTTGAAGCTCCGGATGGCCTTCTCCCTGGGGTTGATGGGGAAGATGGGCCCCTTGAAGTCATGGAGCCTGAGGTTCTCGAGCACCCGGTATCCGATGCTCAGCTCCTTGGTGGATGCGCCGATCACCGCCACCGAGCGAGGCCTGTAAAGTCCGTCAAGCATCTCGTGCCTCCTCCGTCTTGATCTGCGGCCCGCGGCTGGCGATGATCGCCGCGCCGAGGGCCCCTGCCAGCTGCGGCCGTTCGAGGACCAGGACCTCGTGTCCCAGCCTGCGGGCCAGCAGCACGGCCACGATGGGGTTGTGCGCCACGACCCCCCCCGTCATGACGATATCTCCCTGGAGCGAGTCCATCTCCAGGAGCCGTTTCACGACCGAGTCATAGACGCCGTACGCGATGTCCTCGATGCGACGTCCCTGCCGGATGAGACCCAGGATCTCGGTCTTCGTGAACACCGTGCAGAAAGAGCCCAGGTTCACGGGATCCGTGGCCAGAGACGCCAGCCGGTCGAGCTCGGTCAGCTCCGTGTCCAGCCTCAGCGACACCTCCTCGAGAAAAGCGCCCGTGCCTGCGGCGCATTTGCGGTTCATCTTGAAGCTCAGCCTGTGTCCTTCGGCGTCCAGGCGTATGACCTTGGAGTCCTGACCCCCTATGTCCACGACGATCACGGGGCGCGGATGGCTGGCATGCACCGCTGCAGCGTGGCACGCGATCTCGGTGCTGGTGAAATCGGCGAACTCGATGTTCGTCCGGCCGTAGCCCGTTGCCACGGTCCGCGCGATGTCCGTGCGCAGGGCTCCAGCCTGCTCCAGGGCCTCGTCGAGATCCAGCGTCGCGGAGCGCGAGAAGTCCACACCCGACCGCCGCAGCGCGCCGCCCGCGAACCCACCGCCGGGACGTATGAGCACGACCTTGGTGGTGGCCGCCCCCGCGTCCACGCCGCAGAACAGCTCGGTCATGAGCCCTTGCGCTCGGCCAGCTGCTCCACGAACGCCTCGACGTTGGTCTTGAGCTGCTCGTCGCTCACGAGCCTCATGTCGTTGAGATCGCCGTTGACCACCAGCGTGGGAATACCCTTGTCCTCGAGGTAGCGCTCGGCCATGCCGTAGCGGTTGTTGGAGTTGTTCGGGCAGGTCTTGGCGTCGTGGAAGAGGATGCCGTCCACGGAGAAGAAATCGACCATCCTGTCGATGTACTGCTCCTTGTAGGCGTCGTTGCGCACGATGAACAGCTCCGTGTATGCGCGAGCCATGCTGTCGAACGGATCGGCCTCGTCGAACGCCTGGAAGATCCAGCTGTTGCAGTAGGTGGAGGCCACCACGCAGGCCCTGTTCTCGAGAAACAGCGTGGCGTTGTCGCGCAGCCGCCCCCAGATGGGCATGCCCTCCCAGTAGATCCGGAACCTCTCGTCATCCACTGCCCCCTCCTTGTGCTCGACCTTCTGGCCGAGCTCGGCCAGGCACAGCTCGTAGAAGGTGTTGGCCCTGGGATCGCCGCGCAGCACCACGGCAGGCCCCATGAGGATGGTGCCGTCGAAGAATGTGAGGGGGGCAGGCCTCGCGGCCGCCGTGTCGAGCACCTGTTTCCAGAGCTCCGAGCACCTGCGGCTCAGCCCCACCACCTCCCTGAGCCGGTCGATGTCGAACTCGAGCCCGCTGATGCGCTCGAGATCCGGCACCATGTTCTGCATCTGACCGGAAATGCTCTTCACGTGCACGTCGAGCACTTCTGCGATGCCCGCGTAGGAGTGCACTCCGATGACGGGAACATCGAAGTGCCGGCCGAACCATCCGAACCAGTCCTGCACGTCCCGGCACTGGTTCGTGTTGAACACCAGGACGTCGGGCCGGGGTACTCCCTTGATGCGCTCGTCCACCTTGGTCATCGGGCTCACGCCCGCGAGAAAGGCCCCGATGTCGCTGGTCAGATACGAGCAGATGTCGGGCGAGTACCCGAGGGCGTTCGCCCTGGGAATGAGGTCGGCGGCCAGACGAGAGGCTCCCAGCATGGCACCGTGGTTCTCCGGAAAGTACACCTTGAAGCCGAAGGCCCTGAGCAGCTCGGCCGGACCCACGCTCGTGCACCAGGCCACCTTCTGTCCAGGATCCTCTGCTGCCTGCGCGAGCTCGACGAAGTAATCGCGCATGAGGATGTTCATGGGCTTGGTGGCGGCGATGCGCTTGATCTTCGGCTTGTCCTGGTCTGTCATGGGCTCCTCCCGAGGCGATACCGCGATACTCGTGTTTCGCAGCCAGGGATGATTTTTGTAGCTGTATCAGTAGGTTGTGTCAACTCGTGAGGTGCGGCATCGAGGATCGCCACGAGGAGAGTTGACGATGGGAGAGGGGGCCCTAAATAAAGAATTGAAGTACCTGAATACCGCAAAATGAAGCACAAGGGATGCAACCAATGGTCGGAGCTCTGAGGATATCGGACGCTGCCTCGCTCGCGATGCACGCCATGGCCTTCATGGCCACCCACCGGGACCAGGAGCCCATCGTGGTATCGCAGATCGCTTCGGCCATCCGGGTCTCCGAGACCCACCTGGGCAAGGTGCTGCAGCGGCTGGCCCGCCACGGCTTTTTGACCTCCCGCAGGGGGCCGGGAGGAGGGTACGGCCTGAGCCGGACCTTCGAGAGCCTCACCCTGCTCGACGTGTACGAGGCCATCGACGGGCCGCTCGCGTCCACGGGTTGTCTCCTGGGACGTCCGGTGTGCAGCGCCTCGGGCGAGGGTTGCATTCTTGGTGACCTCATCGAGAACGTCAACGAAAAGGTGCGCCAGACGCTCGCCTCCACGAGGCTCGCGGACATCGTGTTCGATCCCGTGTCGCTCGGCACCAGAGCGAGCGTCCTCGACTTCGAGAACGGAGCTGCGAGATGACAGTGAGGCAGATCATCAGGATCGACGAAGAGCTGTGCGACGGTTGCGGGCAGTGCGTTCCCGCGTGCGCGGAGGGCGCCATACGGGTAGTGGATGGCAAGGCGAGGCTCGTGAGCGAGATCTACTGCGACGGTCTGGGTGCCTGTCTGGGCGAGTGCCCCCAGGGCGCCCTCACGGTCGAGGAGCGGGAGGTGCCGGAATTCGACCCCTCGGCCGTCGCGCAGCACCTCGCGCGGGTTGATGACGAGGAGCCTGCAAGGCCAGCGGCCCCTTCCCCTGCCCTTCACCACCACCAAGGAAGCTGCCCGGGCTCTGCCGTGAGGGACATGCGCCCACGAGAGACGCACCTTGAAGGCGAGGATCGCACGAGGTCCGCCCCCGCGTCGAGGCTTCGAAACTGGCCCGTCCAGATCAAGCTCGTGCCCGTGCAGGCCCCGTACTTCGCCGGCGCAGACCTGTGCATCGCCGCCGACTGCGTACCCTTCTCTCACCCGGACTTCCACGAGAGGTTTCTCACAGGGAGGGTGCTGCTCGTCGGCTGCCCCAAGCTCGACGACGCCGCTTTCTACAGGACGAAGCTGACGGCCATCTTCGAGATGCAGGACATCGCGAGCGTCCACGTGGTGGTCATGGAGGTACCGTGCTGCTCGGGCATGGTCCAGCTGGTCCGAGATGCCGTGCGCGAATCCAGCCGGAGGATCCCGATCGAGGTGACCGTCATCGGCATTCGCGGCGAGGAGATCGCGACGAACCCCGAGCCCGGACGGGAAAAAAGGATGGGAAGAGGATCATGAAGTGCCCAGGGCAGGATACCCGATACTGGAGGCCGGGCGACATCTACGATGTCCCGTGCCCCAACTGCGGGACCATGAACGAGTTCTACAAGGACGACCCGACGAGGCGGTGCTCGAGCTGCGGCCACAGGTTCGTCAACCCGCGGCTGGATCTGGGATGCCTCGAGTGGTGCGAGCACGCAGCGAGCTGCCTGGCAGGGGAGAAGGTCGAAGGCAAGGACCCATGGCACAAGGACGATGGGAGCGACGAGAGGGAGCGAGACCGGCCGGAGGATTGAGGACGGTCAGCCCAGTGAGGCGAGGGCGAGGTCCCAGTTCACGAGGTGCTCGAGCCAGGCAGCGATGTAGTCCGCACGGCGGTTCTGGTAGTCCAGGTAGTAGGCGTGCTCCCACACGTCGATGGTCGCAAGCGGCCTCTGGCCATGCGCCAGCGGCGTGTCCGCGTTGGAGGTCGCCACGACCTGGAGATCGCCTCCATCCAGCACGAGCCAGGCCCAGCCGCTGCCGAACTGTGACAGCGCGGCAGAGGCGAGCTTCTCCTTGAAGCCCTCGACGCTGCCGAAAGCACTCTTCATCCTGTCGGCCAGCTCCGCAGGCACCACCCCGCCGCCGCCGGGCTTCATGCCCTCGAAGTAGAACGTGTGGTTGAACGTCTGGGCGGCATTGTTGAACACCCCTTGCATGTCAGGCTTGCCTGCCGACTGCAAGACGATGTCCTCGAGGGAGAGTCCGGCAAGGTCCGTACCCTCGATGGCAGCGTTGAGCTTGTCCACGTACCCCTGGTGGTGCTTGCCGTGGTGAAACCCCATGGTGCCGGCAGACAGGTACGGCTCCAGGGCATCGGCCTGCCAGGGCAGGGGCGAAAGCGTGAAGGGGCCCGACGTGGCGGGTGTGCCGGCCGCCGCCGCGGCCGTGGCCACCTGTGCACCGGTCGCTCCTGTCGTGCACCTCATGACCAGGAGGGCGGCTCCTGCCGCCGTGGTCTTGACGAACTGCCGGCGGCTGATCTCGTCGCTCCCGCGGTCGCTCGATCCTGTCATGCTCTGTTCTCCTCTCCTGGGCACCCTGGCCAACCTCCTATTAATGCACATCCGCCCACTGACAACCCTGCAGGATCGTTGACAGTGACATGGATGACCCTAAGTGTCTCGAAGCCATGCCAGGATCGACCCACCGGCCATGGGGAAAGGACGAGGACCATGACATCCGGCGAACCCGTTCTGCTGGGAACGATGAAGCAGGTGCTCGAGGGCAAGGGCCGACAGGTGTTCACCATCGATCCCGGCGCGACGATCAGCGAAGCCATCCGTGAGATGAATGCCCGCGAGGTCGGTGCGCTCGTGGTCGTGAGAAGCGACAGGCCCGTGGGCATCTTCACGGAACGAGACGTGCTGCGCAAGCTCGAGGGTGGCGGCCTCGACCCGGCCGAGACGAAGGTCTCAAAGCTCATGAGCCAGGGTCTGGTGGTCGTGACCGAAGAGGTCACGGTGGGAGAGGCCATGGCCATCATGACCCAGAAGAGGTGCAGGCACCTGCCCGTGGTGGAGCAGGGCAAGCTCGTGGGGCTCGTCTCGAGCGGAGACATGGCGCTCTGGCTCACCCGCAGGCAGGAGATCCACATCAAGGACCTGACCGACTACATACTCGGAAACTACCCCGTCTAGCGGGCCCGGGCGGACCACCTGGAGCGTCGAATCGACGCTGACAAGCCCGACGGGGACCTGACAGGCAAAGGCAAACAGCAACTGGAGGAAACATGACCACGGTGGACGAGCGGATGATCGAGGCGCTGCGCAGGGCGCTGAAGTTCGAGGACGACGGCGTGGCCTATTACCAGAAGGCCTTGGAAGGGTCATCCGACCCTCTCGCCATCGACATCCTCAAGACACTGCGCGACGAGGAGATCAAGCACAAGAAGCGTATCAGGAGCATCCACGACAGGGTCACGGCCGGCAAGACATGGGTGAACGAGCCCACGGGCAACCCCATGCCCTCGTTCTCGAACGTGTTCGAGAAGCTCGGACACGAGATCCCGGAGGGGTCCACGAAAAGCGAGCTCGCTGCGCTGACCCATGCGCTCGACATCGAGGCCAGCGGCAGGAGCATGTACCAGGAGCTCGCTCGCAAGGCTCCGAGCGCGCCGGAACGGGAGTTCTACGAGAGGCTCGGCAACGAGGAGGGTGAACACCTGGACATCCTCGGCGACTCCATCGAGTACTTCGAGGACCCCCAGGGCTGGTTTCGGCGCAACGAGAAAGGCGGCCTGGACGGCGCATGAGCCTCCTTGGGGCCGCAGCGCTCGAACAGGGCCTCTTTGGCTTCAACGCTCATCCAAGGCCCGGTGCGCTCTCCCTTGGCACCTCGAGGAAAGGGGCCGTGAAAACGGGCAAAAGACGCCTCGACGGGTCAGGACATGCGGTCACACGGGGATGTCAGGACAGCATGTCCTTCACGCTCGGTCCTGTCAGCCCCGCGTCCTCGAGATGCCTCAAGATCTTGCGTCGTGCTCTCATCTCGAGCTGCCGGGTCCGCTCGCGGCTGATGCCCATCTTGCGGCCAAGCGCTGCCAGACTCTCGGGATCGTCCTCCATCATCCGCCTGCGCACGATGTACATCTCGCGACGGTCGAGGCTCGAGAGCGCCATCTGGACCGCGCCGCCGATGAGAGACTGTCGTTCGGTGAAGACGGAGGACTCCTCGGGGCTGGGGCTCGAGGCGAGCAACCTGTCTCGAAAGTAGGTCCACTCCATGCTGTCGGTGGTGGCCTCCAGAGGGAAATCCGGAGTGTCGAGCTGGCTCAGGACCTCGTCGAGCTTCTCCTCGCTCATCCGTGCGTCCTCGGCAAGCCTTCTGAGACCTTCCCGTGTGCCGTAGAGGGCTCCCATGCGGGCCCTGTCCCTGCGAAGCTTGAAAAACATCCTGGAGCGCACGGCGCTCATGCGGGTCTTGCCCTTGACCCAGGACTTCATGATGTAGCTGATGATGAAGGCCCTTATCCAGTAGGTGGCATAGGTCACCAGCCGAAACCCCCGTGATGGATCGAACTTGTCGATGGCGATCAGAAGACCAAGGCTTCCCTCGGCGATGAGATCATCGAGATCCACCGGATAGTGCCTGAAGGTCATGGCCGTGGACACCACATGCCTGAGGTTGGCGTTTGCCAGCTCCTCGCGCGCTTGCCGGTCTCCGTTCTTCTTCCATGCCTCGTGCAGGCTCGCTTCGCGCTCGCGTGAGAGGACAGGGATGATACGGCTCCGATCGATGATCTCGTTGACGACAGGGCTGAGCTTTCTCGAGGCACTCATCGAATCGCTCTCATCTTGAGTACCTTTAGATTCAGATACCATTCAAGTCAAGAATGATTCTCAATAAGGATTTATTCCATGACGAGCACTTGAGTATTCACCCGGGTTTTCCTATAGGATCCGTCTCGATCATGAAGGCGAACCTGGAGAAGAGCCTGACCAGCCTGGCTCGACGCGGCATCGTGATCACGCTGCAGCGGCGCCTGATAGTAGAGTTTCTGCACGACAATCCCGGTCACTGGAAGGCCGAGGACATCTTCGAGAGGCTGCATGAAAGGTATGGGACCCTGTCTCGCGCCACGGTCTACAAGACGCTGGAGCTTCTCTGCAATGTCGGGGAGATCACGCCGATCAGGGCAATGAGGGACGTGACGCACTTCGACACCAACACCTCCGACCACCATCACTTCCTGTGCCGTCGGTGCGGAGCTCTCATCGATCTGGATATCCAGTGCCCCATCAAGGCCCGCTGCAGCGTCAAGGGGCATTGCGTGGAGAAGGCGCTGGCCATCTTCGAGGGAGTCTGCGCGAAATGCACCTGACGTCGGTGTTCAGCCCACCTCGACGTTGAAGAAGATGATGTACCGCGGATGGACGTGCGCGATGTCAGGCACCGGCACGGCGCCGAAGCCATTGCGCAGGCATGCGGAGATATCCTCGAGCTTGTCGACCGTGGTCGAGTTGCCCAGCCAGGCCTTCACGGTGGAGTCCTCGAAGTCGAGCCGCAGGGCCAGGCTCAGCTTGCCCTTGGCCTGCTTGCCCGCGAAGTCGATCACGCACTTCTCGATGATGCCGAGGTTGTCCTCGATCACGGGCCTGGTTCCGTCGAGGCTTCCGCATGCCTCCTTCTCGAGATGGCTCTCGCTGCCATCGGGCCAGCACCGCCAGACGAACGGCTCGCCCACGGTCAAGCCGAGCTGTCCCGTGGCCTTGACGGGCGTGACGGTGTGCGCCGGAGTGGCAGAGACAGAAGGGAGGACCTGCGCGAGCGGCTGCTCCTCGGGCCCGGTGGCAGAGGCCCCGGCATCCGGTAAAGCCTCGCCGGCACCGCCGGTCTTGTGGCCGTCGATCTCGGCTGGCGCTTGCTCCCCGACACTGGCCTGCGAAAGCTCGCCAGATGAACCCTGCTCGAAAGGATCGGGCAAGCTGTCCCCTCGGCCAGGGCCGAGGATCAGCAACACGACGAAGAACCCCGCTGCCATGGCACCCAGCGCCACGGCCGACAGGACGACGATCTCCTTTTTTACGTTGCTCATCAGACCCACCCGTTTGATAGCACACTGCTCGAAAATCGCTCAAGAAAATTAATCTTGACAAACATACGGGCACACCTCTAAGATCGGTCCTCGATCAAGAGGGTCAGGAGCAATCAACTCCGATATTTTTCGGAGAAAAGCCATAAAAACCCTCAATTTACCGGGAGGAAAGGGAAAATGCCAGGACCCAAGGGAGAAGAGAGAGGCGCGTGGATGTGGTGGATTCTCAACTTCGTCACATGCGGCCTCAGCACGATCTACTGGATCTACAAGTGCGCCAACGAGATGAAGGAGTTCACGGGCCTCGATGAGATCAATCCCATCGTCCCGACGATCCTCCAGCTCGTGTTCCCGCCCATCGGCCTGGCGTTCTTCGCCTACAAGATGGGTGGCTGGATGATGCAGGCGCGCCAGAGCGTCGGGCTGCCCGCCGAGGACAAGTCCACCAATTACGCTCTGTGGGTGTTCATCCTGATGCTCAGCATCAAGAACATCCAGGAGGACATGAACGAGCTGTGGCAGGCCGCCGGCGGCGGAGCTCCCGCAGCCTAGCCCTCCTCACTCCTGCCGAACGATACACCCATCGCAACAGGATCTCTTACCCGGGTATTTTGCCCCGTCCGGATTCCACCCTCACGTGTACGATCTGATCAGGAAGGACTTGGGCGAGTAGATGGACCTGAGCTTGAGCGATGGGCCCTGCAGGTGCTGCAGGTTCATCCTGGCCAGCAGGTGCACGACCTTGAAGCTCAGCTGCCCATCCTGACGGAGCCGATCCACGAGCTCATGGATGAGACCCACTGAATCCTCGGGATGGAAGATGATGCCCGCACCGAGGGTGAGAACGCCCTTGAGGGGCACGATGCGAGCATCGATGATGTCTCCCTTCTGGATACCACCCAGGGGGAATGGATGAAAGACCCTGTATCTTCCCATGCCTATGATGTCCACCAGATACAGCTGTCCTTTGGACCAGCTCCCGACCTCGAACACGGACCTGTGGGTGCACATGAGGCCCCTGAAGATGGAGAGCTCCCCTTGCTCCATCAACGCCTCCAGGTTCTGGGCCACGAACCTGTGCACGGGGCTTGGATGACCTGCTACGGGGAAATCGAAGCCGAACCAGTCCAAGAAAAGCTGGCTGAAGGTCTCGTTCCAGGGATCCTCCTCGCTCACGCGACCGGAGAGCTCGCCGAACACGCTCCGCGCCTCCATGACGACCTCGAGATCGTCGCCCGTCGAGTATCCGGCGAGGATGCGCTCCAGGTATGGCAGGTAGCTCATGGGCCGGGAGCGAGCATATCAAATGCAGTGCACGTGTGCTATCGTGCGGTTGCCTGTCGTGGGGTCGCGGACCAAAGCCCAGATCGTCGCCCTGTCGGTCGTAACCGTGCTCTGTGCCCTGTTTGCGCCTTGCATCTCGAGCAGTGCAGAGTTCTCGGTCACGTCCGAGACCATCGGACAGGCCTACAGGATACGGGGGCGCGATGGCCTGTTCAGCATCCCCCGGAGCCGCATCACCCAGCTTCTGTTCCTTCACGCCACGGACCTTCTGTCCGTGCATGACGACTTGGACATGCCCATGGATCTCGGCCTGGATCTGAGCCTGGGGCTGGACCACGACTTCGGCGTGCAGGATGCGAGCCTGGAGCCGGGGAACGATGGATTCGTTCCTCTCCTGGCAAGGACCGACCTGGGCATGTTCACGGGCCATATCTCGGGCAGGTTCGGCCTCGACCCTCGATTCGGCTTCGAGCTCGGCCGCCTCGTCCTTCTGGACCCGGCCGGTTTCGTGGCCATGGATGGGTTGCACGTCGAGCTGGGCTTGTTCGGCATCCTCGAGATGGGCTTTGCCATGGGCCTGGAGCTCTTGCCCGACGTGAGGCTCACCATGGTCGACTTCTCGCCCGAGGGCGTCGCCTGGGGGAACCGCCGGGGCTATCCCGAGGCGCTGCACCCCGAGATCGTCGAGCCGAGGCTCAGGCCCGTGATAGCCACGAGCGTGGGAGTCAGGGTGCCATGGGCAGGGACATTGACCTTGTCCTACCATTGCACCTGGGCGGATCCCGAGTTTCTGGCCGTCGCCATGGAGAGGCTGGGGCTGGGGCTGGAGCTCTCCGGGTTCGGCAGGCCGCTGTCGGCCGTTCTTCGAGCCTCCTACGACCTGGTGCACAGCCGGATGGCCGAGATGGAGGCCCAGGTCACCCTGCGCCCTGCCCCGGGCGTGGGGTTCGGTCTGCGCTTCGTCCACTACGTCCCGCTGTTCGACGCGTGCTCCATCTTCAGCGTGTTCGCGGTGGATCCGCACGACGAGCTGGGCACATTCGTGGACATGGGATCCTCGCGCTCCCCTCTCGCCCTGTCGGCCGGCGTCGCGCTGAGGCTCACGACCCCCCAGGACCAGGATGGTTCGCGGCTCTCGGACGTGAATGCACAGCTGGTGGCCCACGTGCGCGCCTCCCTTTTCGATCTGGCCTGGACCGCGAGCGGCTCCGGCGGCCAGAGCGGGATCCTGGCGGGGACCACCGCCAGGGCGGATCTCGCGCTTCTCGAGGGAAGGCTCGTGCCAGGGATCGGGGCCGGCCTGTGGTTCTTCTCGGACCCCCTGCGCAGGGATCACCACGGCCTCACGGCCGGTGCTTCGGCCATGCTCACGGCGATCCCGGTGGACCTCTTGCGGCTCGTGGCAGGAGTAGATCTCTTCTCGAACCGCGTCTCCGGCACGGGCCTGTCCGCGAGCGTCCGCATCCTGGTGGAGCTGTGAGATGAGCGACCTCGGCAAGAGCACGGTCATCGGTCTTCTGGCCGCGCTGGCCGCCGGTCTTACGCCCGCTCTCATCCTGGGCACGACCGGGCAGACGATCCTGACCCACACGACACTCGACGTCGCCGCAGCCCACGATGTGCATGCCGACGAGGGGGTCGCATGCACCACGTGCCACGGGAACGCCCTCACGAGCACCCGGTCCTCGGATCTGCTCTTGCCGGCGAGCACCCTGTGCGCTCCCTGCCACCTCCAGGCATCCTGCGAGGGCGACATCGTGAAAGCCTGCGAGAAGTGTCACGAGGGCCCGCCCAGATCCCTGCTCACCGAGAGGTTCAGGCACGCCAAGCGCGTGGCCATCGTGTTCGACCACAGCGCCCACGCCTCGAACGCCACGTGCGCCACGTGCCACCCCATGGATGGCCAGGGTTCTTCAGGCGAGCCGGCCCTGCCGTCCATGCCCCTGTGCATCAAGTGCCATCCGCACGAGCAAGCGTGGGAGGCGGATCAATGCTCCCCGTGCCACCTCGAGACGAAGATGGGAACAATCAAGACGGACCTGCCCGGGGCTCTTCTAGTGCCACCCGGGTGGATGCACGGCGCCGAGCACGACGGCAGCTTCTTGACCGACCACGCGGCCGCGGCCGCGGCGAGGCCGGGCCTGTGCGCGGCCTGCCACCTGGAGACGGACTGCGCGGCCTGTCATGCAGGCAAGGTCAAGCCCGCGGCCATCCATCCTGGCGACTGGATCCAGTTCCACCCCGTGTCATCCGCGCTGGGCAAGCTGCGTTGCAGCTCGTGCCACAGCTACCAGAGCTTCTGCGTCACGTGCCACCGCAAGACGGGCGTGGCCTGGGACTCGCCATCGACCCTCGGGGTCCCGTCAGGCAACGTCTTCCACCCCGAGGGATGGTCGTCTCTCTCGGGCCAGTCCAAGCACGCCAAGCAGGCCAAGAAGAACCTCATGGGGTGCGTGTCGTGCCACACCGAGTCGGACTGCATCGCCTGTCACAGTGCATCGGCCCTGATCCCCGTGTCTCCCCATCCGTCCACGGGCTCCTGGCACGTACAGTGCAAGGCATTAGCCAAGAAGAACAAGGCCGCGTGCCTCAAGTGCCACCCGACGGTTCCACCCGTCTGCCTTTGATCAGAACACCCGCTCCGGCACGTAGATGATGTCACCGGCCTGGAGCGGGACGTTGGGAGCCTTGTTGGAGATGATCTTCTTGACATCCACGACGAACACCTGCTCCGTGCCGTCTATCTTGCGCGTGACCGAGATCCTGGTCTCCTTGGCCAGAGGTGTGAACCCGCCGGCCAGCGTGATGGCCTGCACCACGGTGAGACCTTCCTCGTAGGGGAAGGTGCCTGGCTTCTTGACCTCCCCGAGCACGTGGATGCGCTTGGAGTTGTACTCCTTGACGAGCACCGAGACCTGCGGGTTGATGAGAAACCCCCCATCCATGAGCTGGGTCGCCACGAGAGTGGCCACTTCCTCGGGCCTCAGGCCGCCCACCTTGAGCCGCTGCACGAGCGGGTAGTCGATGGTGCCGTCGGATGCAACCTGGAAGGGCTTCGCCGCAAGGGTCTGCTCGTTGAACACGTCGATGATGATCACGTCGCCAGGACCCAGGGTCGTATCAGGCACAACCGGCGGTGGGTGTTTGAGGCTCGCGGTCTGGCCGCAGCTGGAAGCGCCGAGAACCGGGCCCAGTGCCGATACGCAGGCGAGGGTTGCCACGAGTCGTGTGATGCGGGAGGCCATGGGCCTAGTACATCGCCCGGACGCCCCCGAACACTTCGAACTTGTTGTACGACTCGGGAATGGCGCCTGAGGCGACCGTGCTGGCCAGTCTCGTGTCGGTGAAGTTGCCCGTGTACTCGAAAGTAGCGTTGATTGCGATCCAGTCCGTGATGCGGTATTCCGCGAAGAGCATGGCCTTGAGCACAGGCCAGTCCACCCTGTGGTTCTTGTCGAGATTGGTGAAGGCGTCGCTGACCGTCAGTACGCCCGCGCCGTCATCCTGGTAAAGCACCGCGTACTTCCAGTAGCCGAGGCGGAACTTGGCGCTCAGCAGCACGCGGCCCGCGATGAGCTGCTCGTAGGCCAGGTACCACTCGTTGCGCTCGTAGTAGTTTGTGAAGTACGAAGGCTGGATGTCGCGGATGAACCCGGCACGTATGGCGCTCATGGGCGTGACGAAGAAGCGCAGCTCGGCGTTTCCGATGAACGAGTCGAAGTCGTCTCCCTTGCCGAAGAAGGCTGCGCCGTACCCGACGTTGAGCGCCAGGCCGAAACGCGGCGTGAACAGGCCCACGAGGCCCACCATGGCAGACACGTCCACGGAGTCGGACAGGGGGAACACGTAGCCGGCCGAGTCCAGCGAGTTGCCCCAGCGCATGTACGGGCTCACCCTGCCGGTGAACACGAAGGCCGTCTTGGGAAGGAACTTCCACTTGAAGCTCAGGTTGATGTCGTGCTTGTGGTAGTTGCCGGCTGTCCTGAGCCACGGCAGCTCGTAGAAGTTGAGCGTGTAGCGGTAGTCCAGGCCCACCTCGAGCGCGGTGCCCGGAACGACCGAGAAACCTATCCCGGCGGTGTTGCGATCGAGCGTGTAGTTGGCAACCATGGCCTCGTTGGGCGCCCGGATGGAGCGTGCGAACTCGTCGTAGAGCCTGAGGCGGAACTTGCCGTAGGGGAAGATCACGAGGCCGACGTCGGTCTGGATCCCGAAGTCCCGGCGGTCGTCCAGAATCTGGTCCTTGCCGAACCAGTCCTCGTAGATGCCCGCGAACCCGAAGCGGAACTCCAGCGTGGGCTTCTTGCCCGTGAGCCCGCCTTCCTCGTCATCGAGCCGCTGGGGTGGCAGCGTGGCCAGTGCGAGGGTCGGGACGATGCGCAGCCTGGCAGCTCCCACCGAGTCCTCGTCCGCGAAGAAGACGTTGGAATCGTATCCTGCCTCCACGCCGAGACCGGGATGGAACACCAGAGAGGAGCCCAGCTTGATCCCGATGCCCTCGGTGTAGGAACGGTTTGCGACCCACTGCTGGGCGCTGGCCGTCACAGGGACGAGGGTCGAGGCGGAGAGCAACACGATGAGCACGGCGAGGCGTGCATTGCGCGAGGTTGAAACGTGACACATGACCTCATACCCCTGACTGATTCATGATCGGCCCGGAGAGCCCCCCACGACGACAGCGAAACTAATCGAACGCCGAGGCCGGCTGAGGCCTCTCGACGATCTCTGCGCCGATGTCCTCGAACGTCGTCGGATCCATCTCCGCCTCTCCCGGCGGTGTCGTGACCGAGATCTCGGTCTTGCCCAGATATCCCTCTGACTCCCCGATGCAGGCCTCGGCCTCCATGCGAAGACCACCCACCTTCTGATCCAGCACCACGAGGATGTTGTACTCGTGGTTGACACCCTCGGCGTCGCCGACCTTCCCTGCCGTACGGAGGCTCACGAGCCGGTCCTCGAACGTGCGGATGCTGACGTTGATCTGTGTCAGCTTGTCGTTCAGGCACGTGATCTTGATGATGTCCTTGTCCTTGCGCGCCTGCTCGAGAAGGTTCTGCACGTACTTGCGGGTGGAGCGCATCTTCTCCACCATGGCGTCCGCCTTGGACTCCATCTCGCCCATCGTGGCCGGATTGCCTTCTTCGGCGCCAGTTTCCTGTGCCACGGCGTGCAAGCCTGCGGCAAGCGGTACGACGGTCATCACCGCCATGGCGACGTACATCCTCGTTCTGTGGCTCATCGTGCTAGCCTCCTGGGAAAATCGCACGACCCCATGCCTCCTCGTCGGAAGCCGACCAACCTTACATCATTAGTTTCCATGGTTCAAGTCACATTCAACCATTCTATCGAACGATCCCGAGTCATGTCTGATACCGGACAACAAACTGAAATAATGGGATATTTCGGCGATCTGGAACGGATGATCATGGCCTATCGATTCAACCCGACTTTCAGAGAGATAGAAACCAGACTACTGCGAGGACTTGAACACGATGGGGTAGACATAGCTCACGGACCCACCTTCCGGCTTGTCGAACACGAAACCGCGGAACTTGTCGATGACGCACGAAGACACCGAAGCGTCGCCTATGCTGTCGGATGCGGCCGAGGCGCTGGTCACCCTTCCATTGGTGCCGATCGTGAACTTCACGGAGATCTTGCCCTCCAGCGTGGGGTTCTTCTTGAGGGCCTTCTCGTAGCAGTTCCTCAGCGCAGGCATGTTCTTGCGGACGGTCTTGGTGACCTTGCCCTGGTCCAGGATGCCTGTTCCGCCCGTCTCCTCGCCACCGCCCACGGTGGCGTTCGCCTTGATCTTCTTCTCGGTCGCGGCACCGGTGCTCACCGCATCGCCGCCCACCGAATCGCCAGCCTCGAGGCCGGAGCCCAGCTCCGCAGCCGTTCCACCGCCCTCGGAGCCTGCAACACCGCCCAGCCCGCTTCCTCCGCCCGGCAGGCTCCCCGTCTTGAGGGAGCCTACCTTGGAGAGCACACCGTCGATGTCCGTTGCCACGTTGGAGCCCTTGAGAAGATCCGATCCGGCCTGGCCATCGGCATCGCCGCCGACCGAACCGAGTGCGGCCAGCAGACCGGCCTTTGCAACGGCTGCCTCGAGTCGCGCCTTGCGCGCGGCCTCTGCGGCCGATATCTGCTCTGCCGTCAGAGGAGCCTTCTTGGAGCTCTCCGAGCTCGAGGATTTCGTGGGCTTCGAGTCCTCCGCCGCCTCTTCCTCGCCCATCTCCCCCTCGCCCTCGCCTTCCTCGGTGGCCTCTCCAGTGTCCTTCTCCTCCTCGGGCATCTGCGGAGGCTCCACCAGAAGCTGCGTGAAGCGGTTATTCAGGTCGAAGCCGGCTTCCTGTATGGGCCAGTCGTGCACGTTGAAAAAGATCATGAGGCCGATGCATGCGGCCGTGGACAAGGTCCACACCCATCCGATGAATCCCTCGGCGGGCATGAACATGGAGATCAGGGTCTTTATCCAGAAGCCGCGCACGGCCGCTGGGAGTTGGGGGCGCGGCTGCATGGGCGGAGGAACCACGAACTGGAAGAGCAGCGTCGCATCTCCGATGGAGAGTTTGCCCCGGCTCTTCTCGTCGAGCGATATCTTGCGCGCAGCACCGCCGGCCAGATCCACCACGCCCGATGGCGTGCTCATGCGGCCGCCGATGAACGGCTTGATGTTGAGCTGGTACGAGGTGCCGCGGACCTCGAAGAGTGTGTACTTGCCTGGGAGCTGTGGGTGAGCGATGACGAAGCTGTTCTTCTCGCTCTGGCCGATTGTGACGTTCTCCCGCCGGCGGATGATCTGCTCCTCGATGATCCGCCCGCCCTGCAGAAGGCCGATCCTCAGGACCTTGGGCCCCGTCGGCGGCGGCGCGACCGGTGCGCGACGCACCCCCGTGGTCTTCATTCCGGGACGCTTCGCGGGCCCGCCAGGGCGTGCTGACGGCATGTTGGACTGCGCCATCTGGGCAACCTCTCGCTTTTTCTCCTCCGCCCTCCCAGCGGATTCGATGACTCTGCTCGTCAGCCCCTGACGCGCGGACTAGCCCCCCCCGGCCTTGCCCTTCGAAACAACCGCGAACTTGAAGCGGCTGAACTCGGCCTGTCCAGCGGTGTAAAGGACCTCTGACAGGAGCCGGTAAGAAGTCTTCTGATCCCCCAGGATCATGGCCATGCCCAGGCTCGTGACGGCCTGTGAGTTTCGCTGCTGCATGGCCTTTGCCTTCTGCATGGAGGTCTGCAGCGACTGGAAGAGGGGCTCGATGAAGAACCCGTTGGCCCCATCCCGCTTGTTGCTGGGATCCACGGCGCCCGAGCGAAGCCCCACGAC
>JBFYZU010000437.1:0-4347 GCA_041309365.1 Myxococcota bacterium | reverse complement strand
ATGGAGCCGTCGCAGTCCTGGTCCATCGTGTCGCAGATCTCCGTGGCGCCCGGGCTCACGCCTGCATTCCAGTCCATGCAGTCGCCCAGGCCGGCGTACGTGCCGAAGTCCGTGATGACACCCGCGCACGCAATGTCGATCCAGCCGTCGCCATCGTCGTCGATGAACTCGTCGGTCGATCCGTTGCAGTCGCGGTCCACGAGGTCGCAGTCGCCGTCAGCGGCCCCTGCGTGTGTTGCCGGATCCGCGTCGTCGCAATCCGTGCCGCCGCAGGCGGAGTCGAGCACCGTGTCCGAGTCGTCGTCCGCGCCGCCGTCGGCCCAGGAGCCGTCGCAGTCGTCGTCGTACCCGTCGCATGCCTCGACTGCACCGGGGTACCTGAACGCATGTGTATCGTCGCAGTCCGTGCCGCTCGGGCAGAGGATGTCGAGGTAGTCGTCGTCGTCGTCGTCGGCCACGCCGTCCACCTCGTCGCCGTCGCAGTCGTTGTCGACGGAGTCGCACGCGTCCTCGAGCGCGCCCGGGTGCACGTACTGGTTGAGGTCGTTGCAGTCCGTGCCGCCGCACGAGATGTCCAGCACGGTGTCCGAGTCGTCGTCCGCTCCGCTGGCGTCCAGGACCGAGCCGTCGCAGTTCTGGTCCACCGCGTCGCAGGTCTCCGTGGCGCCCGGGTGGACGCTCCCGTTGGCGTCGTCGCAGTCGTCGCCGAGGCAGGCCACGGACTCGTGGCCGTCGCCGTCCTCGTCGTCGTCGATGTCCCCGTCGCAGTCCGCGTCGAACGACTCGCAGCCCGGCGTCACGCCAGGGTGCGCGTCCTCGTTGTGATCGTCGCAGTCGTCGCCCGTGCCCGCGCAGACCGCCAGGCTCAGGTGGCCGTCCCCGTCCTCGTCGCCGTCCGCTGCGCCGCTGCAGTCGTGATCCACGCCGTCGCATTCGGGATCCGCGTCGGGGTGGACGTCGGACGCCAGGTCGTCGCAGTCGTTGCCGCCGCACGACTCTCCGGCCGGCCCCTCGGCCGCCACGTACCCGTCGCCGTCCTCGTCCAGAGGCAGGTTCCCGCAGGAGGCCTCGGACTCGTCGCAGGCGTCCATGGTGCAGGGGTCGTCGTCGTCGCAATCGCGTGAGGTCCCGGCCTCGCAAACGCCCGACGAGCCGCAAATCTCCTCTCCGTTGCAGAAGATCCCGTCGTCGCAGTCGTCGTCCGAGGCGCAGGAGGTCTCGGCCGCGTCCGAGTCGTCCGTCGCGACGTCCGTGGGCGCATCGGTCGTGTCGGTGACCGCATCCTCGCTTCCCGTCTCGCCCCCGCAGGCCGCGAGCAGAACGGCCGCGAGCGCCGCAAGGGGTTTGCACCTATCCACGAGGCATGACGACATGGAGCATCTCCTTGGCTGTCCGGTGGAATCGTCCCCCGTGGAGGAATCTATTCCAGGTGCAGCACGGTGACAATGCAGAATGCCGCCTCACCTGCCCTTGTCGAGGATGGCGAGGATCTCGTCGATGATCGAGAGGAGGTCCTGGACCGTGTCCTCGGGGATGCCCGAGGCGGCCAGGATCCACTTGCGCTCCACGCCCAGCATCCGCCTCGACATCCTGTAACGGGCATCCGCCCGTTTCACGACCTCCTGGTCGACGAGCAGGTCCTCGATGCGCCCGCCCGCCTCGATGTAGGGGGCCACGATCTGGACGACCTCTCGCACCGTTTCCCGCCCGACCTTGCGGCGCACGACCCAGTCCAGGACAGCGACCAGAATGCCCGGATCGTCCACCAGCGCCCAGGTCTCTCCCCAGGTCCACGGCGAGATGTCAGGCACCCGCGTGGCGTTGCGCCGCTGCTTCAGCACGCGAAGCACGATGTAGGTGTGCACGCTGTTCGAGAGCACCTCGGCAGGCAGGTTCACGCGGGGATCCGCTGCGATCCTGCGCAGGGACTGCTCCTTCCACCTGCTCGTGGAGCGGAAGAGCTCGAGGTCGTTTCCGAAGAGGCCGCGAAACAGGTGCTCGCCCACCTCCAGGCAAAAGGCCAGCTCCGCCTCCTTCTCGGCCGCCTGGATGAACGCGATCGCCTCCTCGATGAGGCGGTCGCGCTCTGCCCTGGTCCTGCGTCCCGTCACGGCCGGACCCTCCTGCGGACGACCAGCCTGCGCAGCTCCTCGAGGATCGCCACGAGCTCGGCGCGCCTGGCCGGGCTCAGCCTGGTGTCCACGAGCCAGCCGCGCACGAGGGTCATCACGCGCAAAAGCGCTAGCTCCTCGTCGGTCCTGCGCCTCCGGGGCTTTCGTCCCCTGCGCTTGCGTGGTCCGGGAGGCTTGACGGGCACCGGGTCGTCTCCCGGCTCCCGCCTCCCACGGAGCTTGCGGACGAACGCCCGGACGTCGTCGACCGAGGGGTCCTCGCGGTCGACCCACCGGGCCACCTCCAGGGCCGTGGCAGGGTGGTCGCGAAGGCCGTACAGGATGAGGAAGTCGGTGAAGTCCATGCGGTCGGACTCGAAGCCGAGTTGTGCGAGCTTCATCCTCGTGGCGGCCGCGACGATCCACTGCCGCAGGGTCGTGGGGCTGTGGCCGGTCCTCTTCGCGAGGTCCTTCATGGATTCGCCCTTGTCGGGCGACCTCGATCCCAGGTAGGCGTCGTCTCTGCGGTAGATGTGGACGTACAGGTACTCGCCGACGGCCAGGCCGAGCTTGCGGCCATGCCTCGCCCTGGCCGCTGCGATGAAGCGGGCGGCATCCTCGATGATCCGCTCGAGCTGCCTGGCCGTCCACGGTTGCGGTAAAGGGGGGGTCGGTCGCGGCACGGGAGGGGTCAAGGGCGGCCGCGGTGGAACGACGAAGGGCAGCTTCCTGGGGACCACCGGCGCGATGCGGCGCGGTGGGATGCCCTTCCTACCCCGAGGAGGCACAGGTCCCCATCACGCAGAAAAGCACGCAGAAGTTGTCGCAGCTTCCGCACCAGGCGTTGGCCGCCGCGTTGAGCTGCACGCAGCCTGCCGGCTCGAAGATGGGCGTGCGCATGGGGCAGCACTCGACGCCCGGGTTGCAGGCCGCGCCCGCACCGCAGTGGCACGCACCCCCGCTGCACGTCTCGCCCATGTTGCAGCGGTGGCTGCACAGACCGCAGTTGTTGGCGTCCGTGCCCGTGTTGACGCACACCCCCGAGCAGCAGCTCTGGCCGGCCGGGCATCCGGCGCCCGCGCCGCAGCGGCAGTGGCTGCCGCTGCACGTCTCGCCCGGGTTGCAGACCAGGCCGCAGGAGCCGCAGTTGTACACGTCCGTCTCGAGGTTGGCGCACCTGTCCAGGCAGCAGTAGTCCATCGGGAGGCCGGCGCACGTGAAGGAGCCGCACTTGCACTGCCCGCTCACGCAGGTGGGCCCCGTGGCGGCCGAGCAGGCATGACCGCACGTGCCGCAGTGGGCGGCGCTGGTCATGACGTCGACGCAGGCGTGGTCGCAGCAGTACATCCCGGCCGTGCAGGGCGGGGTGCAGGGCATCTCCACGCACCCGCCGCTCTGGCAGGCCCAGCCCGCGGCGCAGGCGTTGCCGCAGGTCCCGCAGTTGGAGCTGTCCCACATGGTGTCCACGCAGGACCCCGCGCAGCAGGTCTGGCCCGGCGCGCAGTCCGGGATGCAGGGAGGCGTGAGGCACGAGCCCCCCTGGCAGACCTGGCCCGGCGCGCAGGCGTTGCCGCAGGCGTTGCAGTGCTGGGTGGAGCTCGACACGTCCGTGCAGCCCGTGTCGCAGCACTGGAGAGGGGCCGTGCAGGCCGTGGCCGAGTTGCAGGCGCAGGTGCCCATGTAGCACTCGTTGCCCGTGGGTGCGCAGACGTGGCCGCACGTACCGCAGTTGCCCGGGTCGAACCTGGTGTCGATGCAGGTGCCGTCGCAGCAGATATAGGGCGGATCGCAGATCCCGCCCGGCCGGCAGGGGCCGGCGGTGATGCCGTCGTCGGTCCCGTCCCCGGGCAGGGTGTCCGAGGTGGTCCAGCCGTCGTCCTGGATGCTCGCCCTGGCGCACCCCCACGTGCCCGTGACGGCCGTGAGGACGACGACGGTCGGGACTTGCCAAATTCCTCTCTTGAGTGTAGATATGCGTGCCCTGGTGGTCATGACGGGATCACTCTCTGGGGTTCGGCTGACACATTGCATTATAGGACGGATTCGAGTCAAGTGCATGTTCCAGGCCGGCTGAAACCCGAAAGGATCGAGGCGATGTCCTATCAATGCGATATCTGTGGAAAGAAGCGGATGGTCGGCCACACGGTCAGCCACTCCAACATCAAGACAAAGCGCGTGCAGAAGCCCAACCTGCACGTCATCCGGGCGCGGGTGGATGGCCGCGTCCGCAGGATCA
>JBFYZU010000436.1:0-3578 GCA_041309365.1 Myxococcota bacterium | reverse complement strand
CACGGTGGAGGCGAACCGCGTGCCCGTGCTCTGGCTCTGCTCCGACGCCCGTCACGTGCAGGCCGGCCTGGCAACGGGCGTGGACATGGTGGTGCACGTCAAGACGCTCGGAACGAAAGCGCGGGTCCGCGTCATCGAGGACGAGCTTCGGGACCTGGACGTGGACGAGGCCCTGATCCTGCGGATGGCCCAGCACGAGAGCCTGCAGCAGATCGATCTGCAGAGGGCCGCCCGGGTCGCCCGCCTGGCCGGGGGAGACCCCAGCGCGGTCGTGGAGCAATCCATCAGTGCCAGCCTGCAGGCGAGGGGCGAGTCCTTGCCCGCGCCGGCCCCACCGACTCCCGTGCCCTACAGCCTGGAGCACGTCAACGCCTCCATGGACGTTCACAGGCTCGTGGCAGGCCTGGCCCGGGCCACCCGGGCCACGCTGCTCCTTCACGGGCCGGCCGGCACGGGGAAGTCCGAACTGGCGCGCAGGATCGCCATGGAGGCAGGAAGGCCCCTCGTCACGAGACGAGCCTCCGATCTCCTCGACAAGTACATGGGCGAGACGGAGCAGAAGATCCGCGACATGTTCGCCGAGGCGGCCTCGAGAGACGCCGTGCTCCTTCTCGACGAGGCGGACAGCTTCCTCAGGAGCCGCGTGTCCGCCTGCCACACATGGGAGGTGACCCAGGTCAACGAGATGCTCACCCAGATGGAGTCGCACCCCGGGATCTTCATCTGCACCACGAACCTCGCCGACGACCTGGACCAGGCATCGTTCCGCCGCTTCGACCTCAAGGTGAAGCTCGACTACCTGACGGCCGGCCAGGCACGCGCCGTGCTCGCGGCGCTGTGCAGGGAGCTGGGCATCGAGCCCGCGCCGATCGGGCCTTTGCCGCGGCTGACCCCGGGCGACTTTCGCACGGTGCGCCGCCGCATCGAGATCCTCGGCGACTCTCCCACCCTGGAGCTCCTCATGGACATGCTCGGGCAGGAGTGCGAGCACCGGCGCCCGGGCCGCGGCGCAAGCTGCGGCTTCGTGGAGTGAGGACGAGGCGGTTTTTCCCGATCGTGGGTACGGACGGCGACGGGGCTCTCAGGTGGCCCGCGTCACGACGTGCCTCTTGAGACCCAGGCCCATCTCGGCACCCATGGCGAGCAGGTCGTCGGCCACGTCGTCCATGGCCGGTAGCCTGCTCGACGGCTCCTTCGAGATCATCCGGCCCACGAGCTCTGCCAGCGGCACCGGGATGTCGTCGTGCCTCACGAACAGCGGCTGGGGATGGTCCAGGATCACCTTGCGCAGGCGGCCATCGGCTGTGTCCGACTCGAAGGGGTTGGCCCCGTCGAGAGCCTCGTACAGGAGCACTCCCAGGGAGAACTGGTCCGCGTGCGGGCCTCCCGGCTCGCCCTGGATGCGCTCCGGGGCCATGTAGCTGGGCGAGCCGAACACCCGGCCGTCCGTGGTCACCTTCCATCCTTCCATGGCGGCCAGCCCGAAGTCCAGGAGCTTGGCGACGCCATCATCCCTCACGAGGACGTTCGACGGCTTGATGTCCCTGTGCACGACGCCCCTCGCATGGGCGTAGGCCAGGGCATCCGCCAGCTGGAACCCGATGGAGATCGCCTCCGTGGGCCCGAGCCTGCCCTTCTCGGTCAGGATCTGCCCCATGCCCCGTCCGGAGAGCAGCTCCATCACGATGTACCAGTCCCCGAGATCCTCGTCGAAGCCCAGGTCGTGTATCTCGACGATGCAAGGGTGGTTCATGGCGGCCGCGGCAGCAGCCTCGCGCTTGAATCGCGCGCTGAGCTCGACGGAGCTCTCCTTCATGTCCGACATGGCGTGCAGCACCTTGACCGCAACGATCCTGCCCAGCAGCGAATCGCGACACCTGTAGACGATGCCCATCCCCCCCTTGCCGATGCGGCTGACGACCTCGTACCTGCCGATCCGGGCGGTCCCCCCCACGAGGGGCACGATGGGCGTCTTCACCCTGGGGCTCTCGACGGCGATATCCAGCGACAGAGAGGCCGTCTCCGGGTCGACGGTCAGGATCGAAGCCTCCTCTCGCAACACGGAGTCGTCGATCCGCTCGCTGGCCGTTGGCATCACCCTCGAGACCGGCTCCTGCACGTCGATGTCCAGCGCCAGTGGGCCCTGCTCCGTCGCGGGCGCACTCATGGCGGACGCGATCACCCGCTCGAGCTGCTGGACCCTGACGGGCTTCTCGATGAACTCGTACGCCCCGCACCTGATGGCCTCCACGGCCTTCGGCACGGATCCGGTGGCCGTGAGGACGATCACCGGCGCAGCGAGGCCGAGGTTTCGCGCCTGGCGCAAGAACTCGAGCCCGGTCATGCCCGGCATGGAGAGGTCCGTGACCACGAGATGAAAGCCCGTCCGGGATACCACGGCCAGCGCGGCCTGGCCGTCGTGGGCCTCCTCGACCGCGAAGCCCAGCCTCTCCAGCATGCGGCGCACGATGAGCCTGACCGCGCGATCGTCATCGATCACCAGAGCGGTCCTCCCCCTGTAGATGTCCTCTGTCATGCTCCTTGGCCCAGCTGGAATCTACATCCGGCGGGAAATCCAGGCAATCGGTCCAGAGCGCGTCGATCCAGATCACGGCAGCTCGATGGTGTCGCCGGGCGTCAGGTCCTTGCCGGCGAGGGCCGGGTGATCCGGCCCGAACCGGTACGCCCTGAACACGCTGTTGGCAGTGCCGGTGGGGGTGGATGGCACGGGATCTCCCTGGTGCAGGATGCCCGAGACGGTCACCGGGCTGATGTAGGACCAGACCACCTCGCCACCGGGGGCGACCTCGAAGATGTGACCCGTGTTCCCCTCGCAGATCAACGTGCTGGCACCTGGCTGGCGCTGCGCCCCGGAGATGCTGCTCGAGAAGAAGTCCGGGGGGTCCGAGTAGGTCCACTTGGGGATGTCCGGGCCCCAGGCCCCCGACAGCAGCGGGTAGTCGCCGACGGCGTTCGCGGGCGGGACGATCTGGACCACCGTGGAGAAGGTCCTGCCGTTGTCGAACAGCAGGATGTCGCCCTCTCCCGGCAACCCCGGCGCTATCCAGTGGACGTCGTGCTGGTGGTGGATGACCTTGTCGGCCGCCCCTCCTGCCCCGTAGTTCTGCGGGTTGCCCCAGCGGTAGAGCAGATCCCCTCCCTTGCCGTGGGCGCCGCCCGTGTGGCCCGCCGCCTCCCCGGTCGTCGTCGAGTGATCGATGACCCATATCTCCGAGAGGTTGTGGGCGGACAGGACGATCTGATCCAGCTCGGCGTTGTAGGCCACCGAGTTCACGTGGAGCCAGTCCATCTGCCCCAGCAGCGTCCGGTTGACGTCCACGAGCTCGGGGTGATCCGCCACCACGCCGTAGCCCGGCAAAGACGGGAACCTGTCCTGGATGAGGTGGTCCCATACGTGCCACTCCCAGACGATGGTCGCCGTGTCCGGATCCACCTCCACGACGTGGTCCGGCCACAGCTCGCCGTCACGCAGCAACGAGGGATCGCGGCCAACGGCCTCGGCCTCGGCCCGCGTCTTGTACTCCCACGCGATCATCAGCACGTTGCCGGAAGGCAGG
>JBFYZU010000435.1:0-18602 GCA_041309365.1 Myxococcota bacterium | reverse complement strand
AAGCTCCGCGCCGAGATCCCGGGCGACTTCAACGTGCTCCCGCACAAGGCCTGGGCCATGTACGCACCCCGCATCAAGGCCATCTCCGACTCCTGGACGATCTCCGTCGAGTAGGCCTCCCACGGGGACATGGTCCCCCTGCCAGGATCACCAGTTCTCATCCTCTTGCCCCTTCCCTGCAGGGAAAAGTGGCGAGTGCAGCGTGCCGGAGATGGGGAATGGGGGAATGATGGTACATGAGGATGAAGTCACATGGGGACGATGGTCTGCCCCCACCTACCAGCCGCGGATGCGTACGTACTCTGCAAACACGCCCGGACACAGTGCAGTGAGGTCGCAGCCATCGCAGCGGGCCGTCTTCACGTGGTTGCGATCCGGGGGAAGTGTGCAAAGCTTTCCGCCTTCCATGAGGTGGATCCTCTCGCGGATGCCGGTCAGGTCGAGAAAACTCCGGCACAGGCACAGCGGGATGCCCTCGACCACGATCCTCTCACGGTAGGGAGTGCCCTCGACGGCCCGGGCCACGTGACCGGCAAGGATCTCGTAGGGAGGCACCAGCACCTCCATGTGGGCCAGGGCCTCGCCCGAAGGCTCCACCACGTTGAGCACCATGGTGTCCACGCCCATGCCTCCGAGCATGGCCACGACGTCACCCAGGCCTTCCATGTTGCGCCTGGTGACCACCGTGCTCGTCACGACCCGAACATCGAACCTGACTTTCATGCCGAGCACGTTCTCGAGCCCAGCCAATGTCTGTCCGAAGCTGCCCCTCGCCCTGGTGAGCGCATCGTGGACGCGCGCCGAGGCACCATGGATGGAGATGGTGACCTCGTTGAGGCCGAGCGATAGCAACCTCGCGCAGTAGGCCGCATAGGAGAGCCTGCGGCCGTTGGTGACGATCCCGATGGACGAGTAGCCCATCTTCTTCGCCATGGCCACGAACATTGGCAACAGCGGATGCAGGGTGGGCTCCCCGCAGGTGAAGAGCATCTGTCCGAGGTGACGGTGCTCGTCGAGAAGCCTGCGCACCTCCTGCTCGGTCACGTCGGATCGGAGGTCGCGGTCGTCCAGACAGAAGGTGCAGTTGTTGTTGCACGACCGGCTGACCTTGATGTGCAGCCTGTCGCGGGGGCTCGCCCGGTCTTCCTGACATTCCATCATAACCATATGTAATCAGTGGGGAAACAAGGGTCAATCTCACCCAGCATGATTCCTCCGTGCAACCTTGACATACCCAGGTTGCACTGTTACACAAGTCGGCTAGACTACCAAGGGAAACCCCATCATCGAGGAGAGGGAACAACCATGAAGAAGCTTGCACTGCTGCTGGTTCCTGTCGTCACGGCGCTCGGAACGATGGCCTGCGAGGACGATCCCGGGAGCAACTGGATCCCCGACATCAGCATCGACACCGTGGTAGACACCGCGGGCGATCCCTCCACGGACACCACCATGCCAGATCCCACGGCCGATCCTATCCCAGACCCCACATCCGAGGTGCCCGACACGATCGCGGACACGTCAGTGGACGAGATCCCCAGCGGGGTCTACGGCACGCTCAACATCAGCTTCAACTCCACATACATCTTCGATTACGACCTGTTGGTGGCCGATACCACAGGAGCCTACCTCTCCGCCCACATGGGTGGAGTCGTCATGGGCGGAGCCTACACCGGTACCTACGGCTCTGGTGGGGTGATTCCCCCGGCCGGCGCCGCGCAGACCATCGCGCTCGCTGCCCACGCACCTGCCGAGGGCACCTATCCGGCATACGTCCTGACTTTGCAGCAGTCGCAGTCGTCGACCGCCGTGATGAACCCGATGGTCCAGATGTACTTCCCGAACGATACCATCACTGCGGGCAGCTACGCTCTCGACATCCAGACCGCGGCCGACATCATGCTGGTGGTGCTCAATTCCACCGGACCCAGCTCGGCCTGCGCCCTTGCCGTGGCCATCGGCGGCACCCTCACGGTGACCAATGCGGTGAACACGACGGCCGAGGGCGGGTCGCTGGCCTTCAACGGCTCGGCAGTCTCCATCTACCACCCGACCGCAACTCCCCTGGGTGACGTCTCCTCGGCCTTCACCTCCGCAGGCCTGACCATCTGCCCCATCGAGTAGGCCACCGGTCAGTCCAGTATTCAGGTTGTATTTTTGTGATCTCACGCTATCCTCGGATCTGAGGAGGAGCCGACATGTTCCGTCATCCTGCGTGCGTGGGCGTTATCGCGGCGATCCTGCTCGACAGCCTGCCTGCATGGGCGGCCCAGACCGACCCGCAGGACGTCACGTTCACCTACGAGGGCCGCATCCTGGAGGTGTTCGACTTCGACACGGGATGGTGGCCATCCGGCTCGGACATCCAGGTCAGGTTCGGCGCGAGCCTTGACGGCGATATCGAGAGCGAGGTGGAGGCGGAGCACTGGGCATCCTGGCCCGAGGCCATCGACTTCAACATCAGCGGCATCGGGCACGACGGATGGATGGAGGTGGACTACGGCCTGGATCTCGTCATGCAGGTCTACTACGATCTGGGCATCCTCGGCTCCGGCACCTACGACGTGCCGATCGACGACTGGCTGACCGGGATCACGAACGTGGTGGCCTATGCCGAGTTCACGCCGCTGCTGTTACCCGGCCACATCGACAGACCCGTGGAGTTCGACCAGACCTACACCGAGTGGACCCTGGTGGAGGCGCCCATCGCGATCGCGACGGGCGTGACACTGAACCTGGCCCTCGTGCTTCGGCCCGTGCTCGGCTGCCTGCTGTGGGGCGAGCGCGTCAAGGTCTCGGACACGGCGGCCGTGGAGGACGAGGGCGTGCCCGTGTTCGTGCCGTGGATGGACGAGTGGGAGACGGGGACTCCGGGTCGCGTGACCTTGCCGGTGCAGTACGAGGCGACCCTGGAGTGCGACTTCGACTTCGAGCTCGTGCCCGAGGTGAGCATCTGCATCGGTACCTGCTTCGACATGCCGGAGGTGGCCATTCCCATCACGGTCCAGCACGAGAACAAGCTGCTCTCGTACGACGTCGTGGACGTGACCTATGATTTCCCCGTCCTGCAGGTCAACGACAGGCCCATCGACTTCGGATCGGTTCTGGTCGGCGATGAGGTCTTCGTGGATCTGCCAGTGTACAACCCCGGTCAGGAGTTCATGGAGGTGTGGCTCTCGCTGGCGAACGACGAGGAGGGCAACTTCGACTTCTTCCCCACCATGAGCCTGTTCGTCCCGCCGGGCGAGGGCCGTGACGTGAGGCTGTACTTCGCCCCTGGCAGCGTGGGCCCCAAGCAAGCCACGATTCTCCTGGACAGCGACGCACCGGCGAACAACACGGCCGAGATCCTGGTCCTGGGCACGGGCGCTCTGCAGGCGGAAAGCCCTGACGGCTGGCAGGGACCCGTCGACATCCCCCAGGGGGATCTCACCGAGACGGCCAACTGCGGCTGCCGGCTCGCCGGTGCGGGAGGCTCCCCTGCCATGCCGTTCGTGGCGTTCGTCACCCTCGTGATCTGTGCGGCGCTTCTCGGCCGATCGAGACGCGATCCTCGTTGATGGCCGGTCAGAGGGGGGATAGCTCTCCTGCGCCATGGAGGTCCAGGTAGGAGCGCCAGACTCCCTCGCAGTGGGCAGCCATGCGGCACCTCTCGCACGGTTCTCGTGGCTGGAGCTTCAGAGCGCTACGTTTCTTCGAGGACCAGCGGAAGCGCTCCGCGTCCATGGCCTCGTCCTTGGGCGCGTGGAACACCGCGACCCATGTATCCAGATCCCGTGCCTCGCCAACGACCTTCGAGGCGAGCCCCGGGTTATCCAGGATCTCCCAGGGATAGACGCACAGCGGGATGTCGCCGAAGCTCAGCTCCATGTGGAGACGCGTCTGGTTCGTCGCCACGGTGCGCAGGATCTCGGGCCCCAGGTCGGCGAGGCGCGGGGTCAGCTCCATGGCCCTTTCCGGGCACGCATCCGTCCTGATGAGATTGAAGCGTACGTCCTCGATTCCTCGCCCCTTCCAGAACGCCATGAAGGCCGGCATGACACCGCTCACGCGCCTCGTGAGCACGGCGTTGATGCTGACGTTGTCGGGAATGAGCCCCTCGGCGCGCAGTGCGAGCAGGTTCGCGACCCCTGCGAGCTTTTTCTCGAAGTTGCCCACGCGGCCTGACAGGTAGTCCTCATCCTCTGCGCGAGCCGCATGGATGGAGAGCGAAAAGCGCGTGGCACCGGCAGTGACGAGCTCACGGCAGAACACGGGATCCGAGAGCTTCAGGACATTGGTGGCCAGGGCAATGCGCCCGAAGCCCAGTTCCCTGGCCATCACCACGATCTCCAGGATCCGCGGGTGAGCCGTGGGCTCTCCACCCAGGAGCCCCACGGAGACGGCTCCCTCCGACCGCGCCCTCTTGAGCTCCTCGTGCGCGCGATGCAGAGGGACCCAGCGCCTGGCCTCCTTTTTCGCATTGCCATCCAGGCAGAAGATGCACCTGTTGTTGCAGGCCTTGCCCAGGCTGAGCTCGAGGTTGCGCGGGCCGGCATGGATGAAGGACGCGAGATCCTCGGCGGCCTTGCGCCTTGTGCCTGTCATGGCGGTCCCCCCAGGGCATCCTTGCCGAGGCTCTGCGCGAGCAAGACACCAAGCCGGGATCTCGCGAGCGCTTCCACCGGATGAGCTCGGAGCATCTGCCTCGCGATCTGCGTGAAGAATGGATCCACTCGAGATCCCAGATCCTGCACGAGCCGGGCGTGCACTCGTGGCATCTCCGCACGGCAGGCCCTCTCGATCTCCACCCCGAGGCTCAGCGCCTGCCAGGATGCCGACCCACCTGAGGCAGGGCCGTGCCTGAGCAGGTTGCCCAGCCACGGTTCCTGCTTCTCGAGCTCACGCTCCCAATCCACCGGGCGGCGGAGCAGGCAGGCCATGCCGAAACGCCCTGGATCCTTGACGAGCGGAGAGCCTGGATCCGTGGAGTAGGGGTAGTGCATGACCTGGATGCGCGGGTGCCTCGAATCGAGGCGGCGGATCCAGCGGCACGTTCGGTACAGCTCCCGCGGTCCGCCGTGCACGGCCAGGTACCCGAAGAACACCTGCGCGTACAACCCCAGAGCGACTATCCTGTCCAGGGTCCTCTCCAGCGAGGCATTGGAGAAAAAAAAGCCCCTCGACCTCTCCCGAACCCGCTCGTCCGCGGACTCGGGCGAGATCACGAGGATGCCACCATCGAAGGTGGCCGCGAAGTGGTCGATGAAGGCCTGGTCGGGCAGGCCGAAGCACTCGAAGATCATGGGCAGCCGGATGTGGCGGCGCTCCAGCTCGGACATGACCCCGTGCCAGTGAGGGCCTCCTGGCACGGGGTCGAAGCACGCATGGATGGATGAGCAGCCGTGAGTCATGGCTTGCTGAATGTCGTCGGCGATCCGCGCCGGCGAACGGAACGTCAGGGTACGCCGGTTCGAATGGGCCCTGTGGGCCAGACGACCGCCGCCGCACGTGGCGCAGGAGACCGAGCAGCCCCTTCCACCGCACACGTAGAAAGTGGAGGACAGGTCCAGGTCCACTCCACTGCTGCCATCCGTGATGGCTCTCCATGAGCCGTGCGCGAGGTGGGTATCGAGGTGGCGCACGAGGTCGAGCCTGCCGAAATCCAGGGCGTCGATCTCGGCTGAGCCTCCGACGTAGCTGAAATCGTTGCGCCGGATGCCTCTCGCGGATCTCCATACCAGGTTGGGCACCCGGGCGAGCCTCGTCCTGGCCGAATCGCACGCACCGGCCAGGACGAGCAGGGGCCCTTCGCCATCCCCACGTATCACTCCCGAGATCTGAGCATGCCTTTTCAGGAGGTCTTCCGCCCACAAGCTCGCGGTGAAGCCCCCCAGCACGATGTACCCACGAAATCCGGATGCCCTGGCATCGGTCGCGAGACGCAACGCAAAAGGAAGCTGGTAAAACCACTGAACGCTGATGGCGAGGACCCCTACCCCGGCAAGATCGCCGGCCAGATCCTGCCGGATCCCCGCAGATCGCTCGGCATGCAGGTTCCACACCCGCGCGTCGTGACCATGATTGCCGAGGTGGGCTGCCATGGCAGGCAGCCCCGCTGCCATGATGGGCAGGCCGTCGTGTACGATGACGACATGTGAGGGCTCAACCACGCACGGCCTCCAGCCCCTCGTCACCGAACAGATCCACGTAGCAGGCGAACACTCCACCGCAAAGTCCACGCATGGAGCAACCAGTGCATCTGCGCGTCTGGATGCGTCCCCTGCGTGGCAGCCTGGTGATGACGCTCGAGAGTCTGACTCTGCCGTGCGGCCCTCGCGCCCTCTCCACCGTGATGCGCGGATCGTAGTACAGGTCGTTGGACTTCATCCTCGCCTGCCCGAGCACGCAGAGGGGCAGCCCGAAGAACCTGATCGTGGCACCGGCCCGTTCGGCCAAACCTACCAGATCGGGTATGCGTTTCCACCACTCCACGAGTGGTACGGCAAGCTCGCCGTAATGTTCCAGCGCCCTTCCCTCGGGCGCCACGTTGGATATCAGTATCCGCAAGATGCCCATCTCCAGGCACATGCCGATGATACCTGAAAGGTCATCGACGTTGAGTCGGGTGGCCACCACGTTGGCGTACAGGTCTACCTCGGGTTTCATGGCCGCGACGTTCTCGCGCGTGCGCATCAGATCCGCGAAGCTACCATTCCGGCAGGTCCCGGCATCATGGACGTGAGCGGTGCTGCCATGAATCGAGAGGCTGAGCTCGTCGATGGAGCGAAGGGCCTCCCTGGCAAAATCCGGATCGCCCAGACGCACTCCGTTCGTCCCCACGTAGATCCTCATGCCCAGCGAACGGGCCAGCTTTATGGCATAGAGGAACGCCGGATGGAGCGTGGGCTCCCCCCCCGTGAAATTGACGTGATCCCCCCCGGCCCTGGCGTGTGCCAGGAGGGTCCGACGGATCTCCATGGCAGTCACCGCATGGCCGGCCCAGCGAACCATCCTGTGCGCCTCGCTGCAGAAGGTGCAAGAGTTGGTGCAGGCGTAGGATATGTGAAACTCGAGCCGTGGAGGCCTCCCGGCACGTACTGGCTTCGTGACCCTCCTTTCCACGGATCGGGTGGCGCGCAGATCCTCCACGAAACGGGTCAGGGCCCTATCCACCGAACGTATGGACCTGCGCACGGCCGGGTCTAAAAGCTTTTCGAGCCTTCCCAGGATATCCGGCGGCAGCGAGGGAGGTTCCTGGCCACTTGCCCTGAGGGCATCCAAGAGAGGTGCCGTGATGGAGTCGGCCATCACGAGGTTCGTGGTGTACACCGTGCCGTCCGTGTCCACCGTCAGGTCGTCGTTGAAGAGCGGCATCGAGCCGGAACGCTCGAGGTTTCTGACTGCTGCTTCGCCCCTGGAAAGCCTCGGACCCAGAAACCCGGCGATGGCTTCGAATCCAGCTCGCAGGTCCGCGAGTTGCCGGGCCGACCATGGAACATAGTATACTGGCAGGAAGTTGAGACGCCTCGCGCCGAGGTTCCACAGGTGCAAGAAGTCGTCCAGGATGCGCCCCGCGTTCTGTGGCGAGACGGTCTGAGTGACCACCACGCCCGGCAGGCGGAGGAGGTCCTCCTGGTTGGCCAGCGGGCGTCTTCCCGATGACGACATGGTGCCGGGAGAACCGTCGAGGCTCACGACCACCGTCACACCATCTCGCCCGCAACGTTCGATCCTCTCCGCGTCGAGCAGCGTCCCGTTCGTGCACAACTCGACGCTCATCTGGCGGCTCTGCCCTCGCAGCAGCGTGACCTCACGGATGACGGCGTCTACCGTTTTCCAGTTCAGCGTCGGCTCGCCTCCCGTGAGCCTCACGAGGCCTCCCCCTCGAGAGTCGAGGCCGCGAACGGCTGCAAGGGCCGTGGCCGGGCTCATCAGCGAGTCGTCCTTGCGAACGGGACAGTACGAGCACTCGAGATTGCAGCGCCTGGTGACGATGAGAACGATGCTCTGGGTCATTCAGCCCCGAACAGGGCAAGCAGCTACCACTGACCGTGCGACCCGTGCGACCCGTGCGACCCGTGCGACCCGTGCGATGCGTGCGACCCGTGCGACCCGTGCGACCCGTGCGACCCGTGCGACCCGTGCGACCCGTGCGATGCGTGCGAGCAATGGGTGGGATCCGCCTCGTGGCCTATGACCAGGCCTCCTCCCTCGACGGGATTGCCATCGCCGTGAGGTTGCAGATCCTGGTCCTGGGCATGAACGTCTTCTGGCAATGCAGCTCCGAGGAGCAGCAAGGACGTGGCTGCAACGGCCGCATTGCCCTTGGCGAGCTTCCCTTCCTCGCTCCTGAGAAAAAGGAGCGCCTTGCGCTTCAGCACGGGGATTGCCTTCTTCACCTTCCCACTGGACCCTTTGCGCTGCTTCGTGCTCATGCCTTCTCTCCTGGGATGTGCCTCGTCCGGGGTTTCTGGATCGTCCACCGAAGCAGAACCGACCGCACATTTTCATCCCTGCTCGAAAGTATATCAAAAATGTGATCGAGCGCCAACATGTTCATTCGGCATTTTTCATTCGTGGGCCTCTGCCCGAAAAAATCCCCTTGACTTACGTAGTTATACACCGGACAGACGCCACAGTAAGGCAGGTAGGCACAGTCCCTGCAACCCGGCAGTGCCTCGAGGCAGGAGGCCACGCCGATTGCCCGAACGCAATCGTGCCCGAGCACGTCGCTCAGGCTGTCCCTGGTCACGTCCCCGATCCGGAACATGTCATCACCCATGCGGGCCACCATGCGACCCTCGTCGCAGGTGTAGACACGACCATCCTGATCGTACGCAAGCTGTCCCACGCCGGCGCCGCAAGGCGAACGCAGATCCACGTATCCGTGGTCCTCGTCCGTGAGTATCCTGGCGAGAAACAGGGCCGCTCCCCGCTCGATCATCTCCACACCCTTGAGATTGAGCTCGATGATTCTGTCCAGGCATTCCCTCCAGAATGCGATGAACTCCTCGGGCGTGTAGCCGATCTGCTTCCAGGTGTGAGAGGCGAACCCCATGGGGTTGAGCGCCCTGATGTGGATGGTCTTGATGCCCAGCTTCACGTACTCGTCCACGATCTCCCTGGCCCGGCCAAGGCTAGCCCTGGTGGTGGTCAAAAGGGCGTCCACGTGCCACAGGTCGGTGTCCTGTCCTCGCCTTGCGTACTCCTCGTTGATCCTGCGGATCCAGTCCACGGACAGAGCGTGCGCACTTGCGTGGGCCAGCTTCCTCTGGGCGTCGTGCAGGTCGGCGGGGCCGTCCAGGCTGGTGCACATGAGCACCTCGTGGTCCATCAGGAATGCCAGCTTCCTTTCATCCATGAGCGCCATGTTGGTGACGAGCAGAAATTGCAGGTCGCGCTTCTCCTGTACGTTCTTCTCCTCGGCGTACTCAACGATGAATCGGAGCGTCTCGAAGTTGACGAGGGGCTCTCCACCCTGGAACTCGATTGCAAGCTGCCTCGATGGGCTCTGGAAAATCATGTCCACGACGTGCTTGGCCGTGGCCACGTCCATGTCCATGCCCTTCGCGGACATGGGCTCACGGCTGGCATGGCAGTAGACGCAGGCCTCGTTGCATCGCAGCGTGACCACGACGATGTGCAGGTAGGTGTGCCTTCCTATGAAGGAGTTACGGTTCCTGTAGCGCACCACGGAATTCTCGACATTCATCTCCCGGAGCACCATGCCCCTGGCCACGAGATCCGCGTACAGGGGATCCTGGGGCCCAACCCTGCCCTTCACGATCGCGTCGAACTGAGCTTCCGTGACGACGATGAAATCGCCCAGATCACCGGTCAGCACGACACGGTCCTTCAACCTGCGGAACCTGAAGCTGAGATCCCTGGCACCCGCGTGGACGGACGGGTCGAGCGCATGCGGGTGCACGACCACGGAGCCGCTCCTGTTGCTCGCCATCAGCTCTTCCCCCCGCCGTACTTTTCCTCCCATGGTACTGCAATATCCAGGGGATCGTCGTCAAACGCCTCCTGAAGTGTGGCGTCGAGGAGCTTCTTCACGTCCTGCCCGCTGCCCTGCTGGAAGAAGTGCGCCTTCGCCACGATGTACTCGCGCAGCTTCCTGCCGCTCTCATCGAGCCTCACTCTCAGGATCTGGTTCACGAGCTCGTTGGCGAAATCTCCGCCCAGAGCCCTGAGCCCCTGCTCGTCGAGCTCGGTCTTGCCGGTCAGCATGACCTGTACACTGCCTGTCTCGAGAGCTGACAGGTGCACGTAAGCCTTGCCCATCAGCACGTAGGCTGCGCCCAGGACGACATCGAGAGAGTACACCGAGGTGTCCACGGGGACGATGACGCTCGAGAGCATCCCGGGCCAGTTCTGGACCCTGGACGCAAGGGCCGCCTTGCTGGAAACCTGTCGCCCGGGCATTCCAGACGAGGTCATCTTCCTGGCGAGGACCTTCTTCTTCACAACAACCTTCTTCGCGACGGCCTTCTTCGCGACGGCCTTCTTCGCGACGGCCTTCTGGTTTGCTACCGATGTGGTTTTCTTCTTGAGTCTCACGGATTTGTCCTCGTGGCAGGTATGGACACTAGATACGACGCACATGATGGTGTGTCAAGTCGAGGGAAGGCGATCAATCCTTGACCCGCACGGCAATGCCCAGACGAGTGAACCCCACCTTCTTGGCCAGATCCATGATCTTGACGACCTTGCCGTGCTTCGATTCGGTGTCTGCTCGGATGAGGACGATGGCGTTGGGGTTGTTCTCGTACTGCTCGGTGAGCAGATCCTCCAACTCGTCATGGTCGACCTCCTCCGACTCGAACTGGATGCTTCCATCTGCTGTAACCACGACGGTGATATCCTTCTTGACGTTCGTCGTGAGCTTCGTGGAAGCCTGGGGAAGGTTGATCTCGAAGTTGGGGTTCTTCACGAACGTGGCCGTCAGCATGAAGAAGATGAGTAACTGGAAGATGACGTCCACGAGAGGCGTGATATCGAGGACGAGCAGACCTCGCTTGCCCGATCTCGAATGTGGCGTGAAGTCCATCAGGCTTTCTCACCCCCGCCGGAGGCACGCCCGCCCATCGATCGTTTCATGGCGAGAAGGATGGCCATGGAGCTCTCCTCGAGGTCCATGGTCAGCTTCTCCGCCCTGCTGACGAGGTACTTGTACCCAACGAACGTGGGAATGGCCACCAGGAGACCGGCGGCCGTGGTCAAGAGCGCCATCCAGATTCCATTGGCGAGCTTTCCCGGATCGACCGCTCCCTGGCCCGAGGAGTACACGACCTGCTGAAACACCCTGATCATGCCGAAGACCGTGCCGAGAAGACCCATGAGCGGTTCGATGGAGGCGATGGTACCGAGCGCCTCGATGAACCTGAACAGCATGGAGGACTCCTTCTTGCCCGCTTCCTCGGCAACGGTCCTCTCGTCCTCGGGGGAAAGGCCGGGATCATCCAGGATCCGCATCGCGATCCTCGCCGCAGGGACATTCGATGCTCCCTTGCAAGTTGCCCTCGCCTCCGCGATGTTGCCAGCCTCCACCTGCTCCACCAGTCGCTCCACGAAACCGTCGGGGATGATAGTTTGCCGTCGAAGAGCCCATATGCGCTCCAGAAACAAAGCTAGCGCTATCACGGAGCCCAGCCCGATGGGGATCATCATCAAGCCGCCCTTAGCGAGAAATCCGTATATCTCACCCATGTATCCGCTCCGTTTCGTATGGTCGCACGACCTCGGTCAACACCGCCGACAGCCGGCTTATTCTCCCGCCAAAGAGAGTCCATCGAGGAAACGAGCCCGTTCCTCCTGGCTCAGAGCGAGAAGATCGGCCTGGGCGGCCCTGAGCGTGGTGAACTGCCTGATGGCATCCCTGCGGTCCGACAGGTGATAGGCCTGCATGAAATCCAGCACCGCTGACGCCAGCAGGGCCTCGAGCGGAGGCCTGCTTCCACCGAGGATCCGGCGAAGCTCGTGGTCCTGCATCTCGAGGTATCTCAGGATTCCGTCCGCGTCCATGATAATCCAAGGAAAACAAAGCCTTATGGCACGATGGTCTTTAACGGAAGATTCTGATAATGTCAATGCCTCCGAGTCCCTTCGAGATGATGAGCGCTCGGTTCACGAGGTGTGGAGCATGGATATCTGTGTGGTTGGAACGGGTTACGTCGGGCTGGTGGCCGGCGCAGGTTTCGCGAGCTCAGGAAACAGGGTGATCTGCTGCGACGTCGACGAGACCAAGATCGCGATGCTGGAGAGGGGTGAGATCCCCATCTACGAGCCTGGCCTCGACGAGCTGGTCGAACGGAACGTGAGGGAAGGCAGGCTCGAATTCAGCCGGGACGTGAAGGGGTCCATCACGTCGGCGCATGTCGTCTTCCTGGCCGTGGGCACCCCCCAGGGAGCGGACGGTCGGGCAGACCTCTCGGCCGTGCTCGAAGTCGCCAGGACGATCGGCGAGTCGATCCTGGAATTCACCGTGATCGTGATCAAGAGCACGGTACCAGTCGGTACCAACGAGAAGGTATTCCGCGCGATCCGTAAGATGACGCAAGTTCCCTTCGCTGTCGTGTCGAACCCTGAGTTTCTCAAGGAAGGTGACTCGGTCAACGACTTCATGAAGCCGGATCGGGTCATCCTGGGTACGGACGACGACCGGGCATTCGAGATCATGCGAAAACTCTACATGCCATTTCAGCGGAGGACGGAGCGTATCCTGCGGATGGATCCCAGGAGCGCCGAGCTGACCAAGTACGTCTCCAATGCGTATCTCGCCATGCGCATCTCGTTCATCAACGAGGTGGCCATCCTGTGCGAGCACCTGGGATGCGACATCACGAAGGTACGCCGGGGTGCGGGCGCAGATTCGAGGATCGGAACCCACTTCTTCTATCCGGGGGTTGGCTACGGTGGTTCCTGCTTCCCCAAGGACGTCAAGGCCCTCATGGCAACGGCTGACGATGCGGGGTTCCCCCTGGAGATCATCGGTGCGGTCGACAGGGTCAACAACCGGCAGAAGCAGGTGGCCTACGCCAAGCTTCGCAAGGCCCTGGGCGATGGGCTCTGCGAATCGACCGTTGCGATATGGGGACTGGCTTTCAAGCCGCGCACGGATGACACCAGGGAGTCTCCTTCACTGAGCCTGATCCGCTCGCTGCTGGAGGACGGCGTCACCGTGAGGGTCCACGATCCGGCTGCCATGCAGAACGTCAGGACAGAGATGGGTGATGCGCTCGTGTATTGTGGTTCGGCCTACGAGACCGTCGAGGGGGCATCGGCGCTTTGCGTCATGACCGAATGGCAGGAGTACCGGTCCCCGGATGCGGACAGGCTGGCCAGCAAGATGCAACCACCTCGCGTCATTATCGACGGCCGCAACCTGTACCGTGACCTCGGCCTCGCGGAGAAGGGCCTCCTGGTCCTGGGTATAGGGTACGGCCCTGATTGAGAGAGGCGAGATGCGAGCTCCGGGTCAGCTCTTCTTGCGCTCCTCGAGCCTCTGCGCCTCGTAGCACTCGTGGCAGAACACGGGCCTCGACGGGGATGGTTTGAATGGGATGGTATCGCTGCGCCCGCATTTGCTGCACGTGATCTGGTAGCGAGGACGGTTCTGGGCCTGCCTGCCTGCTCCAGCAGGCGAACGGCCTCCCCCGCCACCCCCCCCAGGGCTGTTTGCTCTGTCCCTGTGATGGGACGGATCCGAGTCGGAGAATGCCGGGCTGCGGTAGATGTTATCGGTCGGCTGGTCGCGGAACGACGGTGAGCGGTACTCCTCGCGGAAGGGGTCCCTGCCCCGTCCCCGTCCAGGGCCACGACCACCTCCGTCACGACCGCCTGCACCACGAGGCCTGGCCTGAGGCCTGGATGCCTGTGCAGGAGTTTTCGTTCCCCCCGTCCTGCACCTGTGGCACTTCGCTGGAGGCTCGCTGCCTTCCCTCTCGTTCTCCATCTGCTCCTCGATGGTGTAGATGAAATCCGCGTTGCACTCCTGGCACACGAGGAGCCTCTCGTCATAATCCAGGTCTACCATGCGGGTTCTCCCTCGGGGCGACACGCCCCTTCCTCGTGTTCAACGGATTGCCAGTGTCATGCGGACTCGCCATGACCCCGACGCTCGCAGCGACTGATGACCGTGTATGGTTCCCGAAATCTCTCGGGCACTTCTCATCGAACGGAAGCCCCCATTGGCATCGCCAGGTGCGGGCGTCCTCGTTGAACTACAAGATATTTGAAGATGGTCCATGCGTCAAGCCCGACCGAGTGATCCTTGATCCCCTGGCGCCCGCGTGCTAGCAATGACCCTCATGAATGCTTCGTCGGGATCGCTCACTGCCCGGATGGCAGTCGGAGCAAGCCTTCTTGCCCTGTTTCTCGCCGGCTGCGAGATATCCTCCCCCTTCATGTCCTCCACCACTACTCCGGACAAGGAGACGGGGGGAGCCATGCTCGCCTACGGCGAGGAAGCCAGGACCCTGTACGAGAAGGGCGTGGCCAAGATGGAGAAGGACAACTGCACCGAGGCAGTGAAGCTGTTCGAGAAGCTCAGGAGCAAGTACCCGTTCACGGGCGAATCCATCCTGGCGGAACTCAGGATGGCGGACTGCGACTTCATGCAGCAAAACTACGCGCAGGCTGCGGTCCGGTACAAGGAGTTCGCCAGCAACCACAGCGCGCACCCGGATGTGGACTACGCCACGTTCCGCAACGCGCTGGCCACGTTCAAGCGCATCCCGAAGGACTGGTTCATCCTCCCACCGGTCTTCGAGCGCGACCAGACGGCAACCAAGGAGGCACTGGCCAAGTTCAGGGCCTTCGTCAAGAGCTACCCCACGAGCAATCACGTCGAGGAGGCCGAGGGTTACATCGTCGAGTGCACCAAGCAGCTGGCCGAGCACGAGCTATACGTCGCTCGCTACTATCTCGACAAGAAGAAGTATGACGGTGCTCTGGCCCGCGTCCAGACCGTCATTGAAGAATACCCCAAGAGCGGCCTCGTGCCGGAGGCCGTGCTCATCATGGGGGAGACCTTCCTCGAGTCCGGCAAGACAGACCAGGCCAGGGCCACATTCATGAGCATCGTCAAGGATTATCCGCAGACGTACCAGGCCAAGCAAGCAAAGAAGTACCTGAAGAAGCTCGACCAATTTGGTTGAATCGGCCTTCTTGTTGGGATACCATCGAAATCCACGTGGTTTCGATATCAGGGTCGAGGAGATGGAAGCCAGACTCAAGCAGGTCCTCACGCAGGCCAAGGAAGCCTACGAGAACGGCGAGTACGAGCGCGCCGAGCCCCTCCTGCGCCAGGTCATCGACGAGGGTGGGGACAGGTTCGCCGACGTGTTCCACATGCTCGGCCAGATCCACCACGACAAGGGTGACTTCGGACGTGCCCAGGAGTACTTCGAGACTGCCGTCCGGCTCAACCCACACTACACGGACGCCCTTCTGGCACTGGCTGTCATCTACAACGAGCTCGGCAAGTACGAGGATTCCACGCGCATCCAGGCTTTCGCCCGAAAGCACATGGAAAAGCACGAGGACTCCGTCGATCCCTTCGTGAAGGGAAAGATAGCCAACATGCATGCCGATCTCGCATCGGTCTACATGGAGGCGAATCTCCCCGACGAGGCGATTCACGAGTACAAGAGGGCCCTCGTCCTCTGTCCACAGTTCGCCGACCTCCAGACCCGGCTTGCCCACGTGTACCGCGAGATCGGACAGTACGAAGAGGCCAAGTCATCCTACGAGAAGGCCATCGAGCTCAACAAGCACTACCTCCCTGCCCGGATCCACCTCGGGCTCTTGCTGCTCAGGGCTGGCGACAAGGCTGGTGCGCGGGAGCAGTGGACCAAGGCGCTCGAGACGGATCCCGAGAACAGATCTGCCAGGATGTACCTGAACACCTTCATGAAGGAAAACAGGGGCGATCTGAAGATCGACATCTCCGTCGACGACTCCAAGAACGGCTCATCCTGCTGAACCGGATGCCGGACCTCACCGACCCAGAAGAGATCCTGAGACAGATAACGGAGCACCTCGAGCTGGAAGCCTCCATGGGAGGCGACTGGATTCCCGTGACAAGAGCCAGCGAACCCACCCAACGAAAGAGCTCGGAGAAACCGAGAGCGGCGGGCCTCACCAGGATCCATCAGGCCGTTCAGCCCGTGGATCCCGAGGTCGTGGGCGCGAGGCGCGCCATGCTCGAGCAAGTGGCCCACGAGATCGCCGCGTGCAGGGCATGCGTCCTCGGGAAGAGCAGGTCGAAACCAGTCCCCGGCGAGGGCCATGCCGCGCCAAGGCTCGTGTTCGTCGGCGAGGGTCCGGGTGCAGACGAGGACGCTTCGGGCCTTCCTTTCGTTGGGAAAGCAGGTCAACTCCTCACGCGCATGATCGAAGCCATGGGGCTCGCGCGCGAGGAGGTATTCATCATGAACACCGTGAAATGCAGGCCTCCGGGAAACCGGACCCCGGAACCCGAGGAGATGTCCGCCTGCCGGGTATACCTCGAACGACAACTGCAGATCCTGACACCCGAGATCATCGTGGCGCTGGGCAGACCGGCCGCCCAGTCGCTCCTGTCGACCACGACGCCCATCTCAAGGCTCCGCGGGCACATGCAGGACCGGGGAGGCATCCTGGTCATGCCCACATTTCATCCGGCGTACCTGCTGCGCAACCCGGCCGCCAAGAAGGACGCATGGGAGGATCTCAAGCAGGTCCACGAGGTCCTCGCTTCGGGACGTCGGGATCCCCCCGAGCATCCCCCATCTCCCACGCAACCCCCACCATCGGAACCGGAACCCACGACTCAGGGTTCGCTGTTCGGCTGAGGCATCTGGGCCCTCTCCAGGACGCCCGTCATGCACCCGATGCCTCCCGCGCCCTTGATGAGCTCGTCCACCTGCACGGTGATGCACTGGATCCGGGCCCCTTCGAGCATGGCACGTGTCGCAGGGTTGCCCGAGGGGATGATCACGCGGCGTGGCCCCAGGGTCACCAGGTTCATCGCCATCCTTCGGGTCGCCTCGTCGGTGTTCACCACCTCGATGATCCCGTATCCATGATCGACCAGGGCATCCGTGGTCCTACCAGTCACCCTGCCGGGCCACAGCAGGGCGAGATCCCGATCCAAGAACCTGAGCTGCCCCATGAGGTGCATGTCGCCATCGACCAGAGATGTCATGACCACGTCCACTCCCTGCTCGGCGAGCGTGAGAGCCACCTGCCTCGCCCCCAGCGAGTCCGTCCTCGGGCCCGTGGCCAAGAGGACCTTCCGGTCGTCGAGCCAGGCAGCGTCCGCGCACTCGAACACCCCCGGGCCGTGCACGGTCCTGAGAATGGGTATCCCCAAATGGGCCAGCCTCCGGGCCACGTGCACCTCCTCGCCGGCCCGGACCACTGAGGCCGGCCGCCCGACGATGGCGCCGCGAGGGGTCATGAAGACGAGATCCGCCACGTACACGAGGTTTGGCGGTGGAAGCGAGCCGGGCACGACCATGTGGACCGCAACGCCTTCCGAAGCATATGCCTCGGCGAGGGCCCTGTGCTCAGCCCTGGCTCTCACGGGATCCATGCGATCGAGCATCTGGAACCTGTCGGGATCGTCCACCTGTTCGAGCTCGGCTCCAGGCTCGTGCAGGAGCACTGCTCTCAATGGAGCGACCTCGCTGTTCGTGCCGCACCGGGACCAGACGATCCCGAGCTCGTCTTCCGTCGTGGTGCATCGAGGTGCCCACCTTTCGCCGCCGTAGGCAGCAGGCCTTCGCGACATCATGTTCCTTCCTCCGCCGTCAAGCTACAGGCCCTGTCGCCACCGGTCAACATGGCGTGAAAAGCTTGCACGAGTTCTCCACATACCTTCCTCGACTCCTGCATCGAAGCTCCCTCGCCCGTGCACGAGCATCTGTCAGCATGCAGACGAGAGGACGGAGGTGAACCATGATCAAGAGGATCGCAGCGATCACGTGTATCTTCATCTGCAGCTGGATTGCCTGGGCAATCCTCACGGCGGTGACATGGATCCGCACGGACGAGAAGCGGGCCAGCGTTTCGGACGCCGTCGGTGAGCTGTGGGGCAGCGAGCACACGCAGATGGCGCCGGACATCCAGGCATCGTGGACGACCGTCGAACGAGAGCAGGTCAGCCTGCTCGAGAGCGGCTGGGAGCCCGTACAGGGAAAAGATGGCGATCGGGCCACGAGCGCCGAAAACCCACTTCACGAGGGGGGTGACGGCCTCCTCGGTCGCATTCAGACCCAGGTCGTGTCCCAGAAGATCGTGGCGGAAGAGATGGAAAAGGACCCTGACGAGAAGCGAGGTGCCTCTGCAGCCACGAAAAATAAACCCCTGCCCGACGAGCCATCCGCGCGCCACTTCCGCGTCACCCAGAAGAGTCATCTCGCGACGGTGATGCCCGAAGCCACTTCTGCAAGCGTCGATCTGAAGGTAGACTACCGAAAGAAGGGCCTGCTCTGGTTCTCGACGTACGGCGTCGTGTTCTCGACCGTCACGAAGGTCACAAACCCCACGGATCACGCTGTCGACGTGAAGTTGCTCCACTATTTTCCCAGCAAAAACGCCATGTACGACAATATGAGCCTGGTCGTCCAGGG
>JBFYZU010000434.1:0-6126 GCA_041309365.1 Myxococcota bacterium | reverse complement strand
GGCCACCTCCGTGGCGCTGTCCGCCAGCATCCACTGGATGTCCTGGAAGGCCGCGATGGGCCTGTCGAACTGCCTGCGCTCGATGGAGTAGGCCACGGCCTCGTCCACTGCAGCCCGCGAGATGCCCAGTGCCTGGCTTGCGATGCCGATGCGGCCGCCGTCCAGGGCCATCATGGCGATCGCAAACCCTCGGTTTTCATGGCCCAGCAGGTTCTCCTCGGGCACCTCGCAGTCCTCGAGGACGAGCGATGTCGTGTTCGAGCCCCTGAGCCCCATCTTGTCCTCGTGCCGGCCCACGCCGAAGCCGGGGAACTCCGGCTCCACCAAAAAGGCGCTCACTCCCCTCGTCCCGGGCAGGTCCTTGCCTCCCGTCCGTGCCCACAGCACGAACACCCCGGCGTACGCTCCCGAGGTGATCCACATCTTCTCGCCGTTCAGGATCCACCTGTCGCCCTTCTTGACGGCCGTGGTCTTCATGGCACCCGCGTCGGACCCGCTGCCCGCCTCCGAGAGGGCGAAAGCGCCCACGGGCCGCTCGCCCGAGCAGATGAGGCCCGAGTACCTGCTGCGCTGGGCAGGGGTCCCGAAGTGGTTCACCACCTCGTTCACCATGTTGGTGACGCTGCACACCACGGCCGTGGAGGCGCACGAGTAGGCCACCTCCTGGATGACCAGGCTCAGCGCCACGGCGCCCATCTGCGACCCGCCCACGTCCTCGGGGACGTTCACGCCCATGAGCCCGAGTCCGGCCATCTGGCCGAAGATCTCGAAGGGCACCCCCCCATCCCGCCGCTCCCACTCCCCGGCGGCAGGCAGGAGCACCTTCCTGGACCACTTGCGGACCTCGTCTCTGAGCGCCTGCTGATCCTCGTTCAATTCGAAATGCATGGGGGATTTCATAATCCCTGCGGGCACGGCCAGTCAACCGCCCGCACGTGACGTGCAACATCCGGTCACCCATCCCGTATTGTACGGTCGGGTCGCGGGTGATAGGCCGGATCTGGACCCGGGGCATGCCGGATCGATGCAGGACCAGACGACAACGGAAAAGGAGTCGGAGCTCGTGCGCCAAGCGGCCGTGGGAGATGCGGCCTGTTTCGAGCGCATCGTCGATCTCTACGCGACACGCATGTTGGACTACGCCAGGCGGATGGTTGGCCGTTCGGGCCCTGCCGAGGACCTGGCCCAGGAGATCTTCGTCAAGTTCCACTCGGCGCTCGACAGGTTCGAGCCGGGTCGCCCCGTGGCGCCCTTCCTTTACAGGATTGCCCACAATCACTGCACCGACTACCTCCGCCGGCGCAGGCTGCCCACGGTCTCCATCGTTCGCGAGGACCCCGACGGCGGCGGGCCCACGGAGATGGAGCACGCCGGGCCGTGCCTGGACCCGGAGCAGATGGCCCTTCGCGCGGAGGTTGCGGAAGCGGTCCAGGCGGCCCTGGATGCGCTTCCGGACACCTACCGCAGCGCGCTCCTCATGTACCACCGCGAGGGCATGTCCTACGAGGAGATAGCGAGGGTCCTTGACCTTCCCATGGGCACCGTGAAGGCCCGGATACACAGGGGTCGCGAGCGGCTGCAACAATCGCTCGCCGATCTCGTAGCACCGTGAAGGAGATGCGGATGGGCAACGGATGCGACAGGTACCTTGAACTGATGCACGAGCGACTGGACCTGACCATCACGAGATCGGACGGCGTACTGCTCGAAGATCACCTGGAGCGTTGCGCCACCTGCCGCTCCACCTTGCGCGCCCTCGAGTCGTCCGTCGCCATCCTCGCCGCGATGCCGGCACCGGATCCGGGGCCTGCGTTCGTGGCCACCGTCGTCGCGAGGGCGATGGAGGCCCGGCGCCGGAGGGCGCGCACGACCCGGACATTCACCTGGCTGTCCGCCGGGCTCGTGGCAGCGGCCGCCTCCATCGCCATCGGCCTGTGGGCGGGCATCGTGGAGCCGACCATCCCGGGCCTCGTTCTCGGCGTGCCGAGGATGGGTTATGCAATCTGGGCCACCCTTTCTGCAATCGGCGACACCCTCGGTCTGCTCGTGCACGTCCTCGCGCCCATGGGAAATGCCGCCGTTCTCGTGGCCGTGGATGTCGCCTTCGCCCTCGTGCCCCTGTACCTGGTCGCGCTGGCCTGCATCGCCCTGATCCCGCTCCTGTCGCTGGCCAGGCGGCCTCTGACCACTTTGCCGGTTCTTTCCATCTGAGGAGGTGAACGATGAAGCTCGCTCTCGCCATTGCAGCTCTCGCCGTGACGCACATTCTGGCGTCCCTGCCGGCCGGCAAGCCCCAGGAGGTGACGCCCGTCAGCGAAGAAGCCACGGATGCACCCGCCTCAAAGGACGGATCTGCCATGGCCGACGCGCCCGGGGAGGTCACGGCAACGGACGGTCCCTTGTCGCAGGTCACGACGAGCCCGGGCACTGGCGAACCGGCGGACGAGGACGAGGATGAGGATGAGGATGAGGGCGATGACCTCGAAACGGGAGAGGATCAGGTCCTCATCGGCCAGAGCAATACGATAGAGGAGGACGAGCGGGTCAAGGGAGACGCCGTGGTCGTGGGAGGCAACCTCACGGTGTACGGAAGGGTGGATGGCGACGCCGTGTGCGTGGGAGGCAAGCTCACGGTCGGTCCGAAGGCAGTGATCGACGGCGACGCGGTGAACGTGGGAGGCAAGGCGGACATCGACGAAGGCGCCACCATCGGGGGAGAGAAGGTCAACGTGGGCGTTGCCATGGGTCCCTTCGAGCACCTGAGAGTGCTTCGCGACATGCACGACGCGAAGCACGACGGCGACTCGGGCTTCATGAAGCGCCTGATGAGCCTCGTGTGGGAGATCGCCATGTTCGCGTTCTTCATGTTCGTGGCCTTGCTGCTCACCGTGTTCATGCCCAGGCAGTTCGTCCGGATCGAGGAGCACCTCACGGGTTCCTTCCCCCGCTCGGCGCTGATGGGGGCGGCCGTGATGATCATCGTGCCCATCGTCGTGCTCGTACTGCTCGTGACCATCGTGGGAATCCCGCTCATCCCGCTGGTCATCATGGCGGTGAGCGTCGCCATGCTCGTCGGATACGTGGTGTTCGGCCGCGTGCTGGGCCGGCGGCTGGTGGGCGAGAGGCACGTGATGACCCAGATCCTCGTGGGCTTGCTGCTTCTGGGTTCGGCCGGGATGCTCGGCGATGCGCTGGCCCTGCCGGGCGGCGTGATGGAGTCCGTGGCCCACGTGTTCAAGTTCGTCGGAGGCGTGATCTTCGTGGGATCGAGCTTCGCCGGCCTGGGCGCAGTGCTCTACTCGCACTGGGGAAAACGCACGTTCGAGGAGACCCGGGCCATGCACCAGATGAACGGCCACGGCCACCACTTCCACCACCACCACGCCCCACCACCACCCGCGGATCCGACCCCTCCTGCCCCGTGATCCGTGCCGGCTCCGTCGAGACCGGATGTCGTGCAGGCTTGACGGGCACTCTCGAGTGCGCGCAACCTGCAAGGATGGACCTCGATGGGGTTGTCCAGAGGATGAGGCGGGGCGGGAAGCGAAATGTCACCGTCACCGGAGCGGGCATCTCCGTGGAGAGCGGGATCTTGCCGTTTCGCGGCGAGGGAGGGCTGTGGGACAAGGTGGACCCCATGAAGATAGCCCACATCGACGCCTTCATGGCAGATCCGGTGCCCTACTGGGAGATGCGCGGCCCGTTCATCAAGAGCCTCTCGACCATCGCGCCGAACCCGGGCCACCTGGCCCTGGCCCGCATGCAGGAGCTGGGCCTCATGGGCCCCATCATCACCCAGAACATCGACGGCCTGCACCAGAAGGCGGGCAGCTCGGACGTGCTGGAGTTTCACGGAAACGTGGCCACGCTGCGCTGCATCGAGTGCAACGACCTGATCCCATCGGACCGGGCACCGCTCGACGACCGCCCCCCGAGGTGCGGGTGCGGCGGAGTGCTCAGGCCTGTGGTCGTCTTCTTCGGAGAGGCCATCTTGCCTGAGGCCCTCATGCGCAGCCGCAAGGCGGCCGAGGATTGCGAGGTCATGCTCGTGGTGGGCACGAGCGGCGTGGTGCAACCCGCAGCCTCCATCCCGCTTTTCGCCAGGCGCCACGGTGCCCTGGTCGTGGAGGTGAACCCCGAGCGCACACCGCTGACCGAATCTATTTCCGACGTGTTCATCGAGGGCAAGGGGGGCGAGGTGCTCCCCATGCTCCTCGCGAGAATGGAGCAATGACATGAAGACCACATGCATCCTGACCATTGCCGCCCTGTTCGTGGCCTGCGGGCCGCCCCCGGCGCCCGACTACCCGGAGCCCGACCCGGAGGAGCACGTGGCGGACCAGCCCGAGGAGCCGGCCTCCCCAGCCGGCGAGGCCTCCGTGGACGAAGAGTCGGCCGGCGACGAGGCAGCACCGCCCTTGGAGCCAGCCGAAGAGCCAGCTGCCGGGCCCCCCGCGCCCGAGACCGTGGAAGAGGCAGCGGCCGAACCCCCCGCGCCCGAGCCCATCGAGGGCACCATCGTCTCTCACAAGGCCAAGCTCGTGATCGTATCCTCGGATGCGGCTCTTCCTGCCGAGGGCGCACAGGGCACGCTCTACAAGTTCTTCGAGCAGGAGCTGTTCGGAATGAAGGCGTCCGGGTGGCTGGACATCGCTTCCGTGACCGTGAAGAAGGCGGATGCCAAGAAGGTCCACCTGGAGATCGTCGAGGAGCACTCCGAGACCATGGTGAACGGGAAGAAGATGGACCACTTCAAGAAGGGGAACCTCGTCAAGATCGAGATCCAGTAAGGTCATACAGGGTGGAGTACGCCTGGGGCACCCACGCGGACGGCACGGCGTACACGGCCGCACTGTGGCCTCTTGCCCTGGGCGTCACGGGAGTGCTCGTCTCCATCGTTGCGGGGATCCTGCTCGCCGGAAGGCCTCGGGGGCGGGAGCGCTTCGGCACCGGCACTCTCGCCATCTGCATTTTCGCCACCCTCCTGGGCATGGTGGTCGCGGCGGGTATTCCCCCGCTCGCGGCCATGGAGGGAATGGCCCGCGCGTGGCAGGAGGAGATCTTCACGCGGACGTCCTTCTGGGAGCTTTTTCCCCACGTCGTCGTGGGGGGGAGCGCAGGGCTTCTGACCGTGGTCATCACGGGGATCTCTCTGGCCGTGCACCTCTCTCGCCCCGGGCCCAGGGCCGGCACCCGCGCCGTGCCGGCGCACCTTCTTTGGATGCTCGGGGCGATCCTCGCCGCCCTGTCCTGGGGCGAGGCCGTGTGGCTCTGCCACGTGGGCCCCATGCCCGGCCTGGACACCGGCTTGGCGTCGGCCAGGATCCACGCCGGCAGGCAGGCGACCATCGTCCCCAGGGTCGTGGGAACGGGGGCAGGATCGTGGACACCGCGACCGCTGATCGTGAAGGCCGAGGATGCCGGTGAGATGGAGATCACTCTGGAGGCGACCCGTCCTCTCGTGAAGGTGGCAAGGACGGTGACCGTGGAGGTCGGACAGGACACGCCCGATCCCCTGTTCCCGCTCGCGGTGGGCAACTGGTGGTCCTATCGCTACTCGCACTCCAGGACCGACAGGCTGCTCATCTTCTTCGAGAGCACTCACGAGTACGAGAGCGAGATCCACATGGCCCGTGTCACGGGCGAAGCCGTGGTGCAGGGGCTCACGACCTACACCCTCGAGTGGACGGCTGCTGGAGGGCACGTGGCCTCGTTCGAGGCGTACGACTGGAACGGAGTGGCCCACGTGCACCCTGGATGGCCCATCGTGGAGCGCATCGAGCCCGTTCTCCCGGCTCCCGGATCAGATCCCCCCAAGACGCCTACCGACGCACAGGCACCGCCTCTTGGGCCTCCCGAGCCGGCGGCCACTCCCTGCACGTTCATGATGTTCGAGGGCCAAACGTGCTCGTGCCTGCTCGAACCGGCTGGCAACGCGAAGCTGCCCGGGCCGATGCGGTGCGTGGAGCAGAGGGGCACCATGGACGACCTCCTGACGATCGGCTCTCTCATGGTCGGCATCATGACCGCCGGCATCCTGGTCCCCGGGCTCGAGTCGGGCGGCGTATGGGAGATGGTCGGATCAGGAACCAGTCGAAGCTCCAAAACCGGGCGTTGAAGCCAGGC
>JBFYZU010000433.1:0-13495 GCA_041309365.1 Myxococcota bacterium | reverse complement strand
CGACGCTCTTCCGATCTTTCGCCGCGGCCCAGCGCCGGAACGTCTTGTGCGTGGTCGCGTCCCAGGACGGGCGGAAGGGCTCGCTGCGCACCCACCAGGACGCCGTCATCTACTCGAGCGTGCTGGATCCAGGCCATCACATCATCCACGAGCTCCTCGCCGGGAGGAGCGCCTGGCTGCACGTCCTTTACGGCGAGGTCACGCTCGGCGACCTCGTGCTGGCCGGAGGCGATGGCGTCGGCATCGCGATGGAGCCCTCGGTCTCCATCACGGCACAGGAGACCACGGAGATCCTGCTCGTGGATCTGGGCCTGATGGCGCCCCGGGTTGCAGACGCAGCCGCGAAGAAGAGATGGAAACGGAAGCTTTCGTGAGATCGCCGCCGCCGGCCCACCCTCGAGAGGGTCGGCCCGGTCGGGGTCGAGGGAAAAGACATGATGAAGCCCAGAAGCCGGTGCGTGAACCTGAATCACGGCCGGACCAACGTCTCGATCCGATACTGCCCCATGTGCGGCGAGATCGTGAACGAGGACATCTCGGCCGGGGCGTGCAGCGAGGACAAGCACGCGGCCGGCAGGCGAAGGGGCTCGGCCTTCTGCATGGACTGCGGCAAGAAGCTCATCATGAAGACCTGATCCACGATCGTGGGCTCGACCAGGCCCAAGGTGTTTTTCTCGGGAGGAGATGATGCAGGACCGCCAGTCGAACGGAAGCGATCTTTTGGTCGATCGGGCCGAGGTCCACACCCTCCATGAGGACGCGATGGAAGAGATCCACAGGATCGCGATCCTCGGAAATCACCTGCCGCGACTCTGCGGCATCGCCACGTTCACTGCGGACCTGAGCGAGGCCATCGATGCGCAGTGCCCTGGGATCGACTGCTTCGTGCTCGCGATGAACGACAGGGGGCGCCGCCACGGGTATCCCGACAGGGTCCGCGTCGAGATAGACCAAAACGACGTAGCCTCGTACCGGAGCGCGGCGGATTTCTTGAACGCGGGCGAGGTGGATCTATTGTCCGTGCAGCACGAGTTCGGGATCTACGGAGGGAAGGCCGGCAGCCACGTGCTCGCTCTTTTACGCGAGCTCAAAATGCCGATCGTGTCGACCCTTCACACCGTGCTCGCCATGCCGGACCCCATGCAGCGGCTCGCCATGGACGAGCTCACGAGGATCTCGGATCGTGTCGTGGTCATGAGCGAGCACGGGCGTACCCTGCTCGGCTCCGTCCACGGCGTTAGTCCGGAGAAGATCGACGTCATCCCTCACGGCATCCCGGACGTCCCCTTTGCGGGGCAGGCGAAAAAGCGGCTGGGGTTCGAGGGCAAGTCGGTGATCCTCACCTTCGGCCTGCTCTCGCCGGACAAGGGGATCGAGAACGTGATAGAGGCCATGCCCGCGATCCTCGACCGCCATCCGGACACGGTCTACATCGTCGTGGGCGCCACGCATCCGCACGTCAAGGAGCAGCACGGGGAGTCCTACCGCAGCATGCTCCAGGATCGCGCCGTGAGTCTCGGGCTGAACGGCGGCATGGCCTTCTGCGACCGCTTCGTGAGCAAGGCCGAGCTCGTCGAGTACCTCTCCGCCGCGGACATCTACGTCACGCCCTACCTCAACCAGCAGCAGATCACGTCCGGGACGCTGGCCTTCGCCGTGGGATCGGGCAAGGCCGTGATATCCACACCCTACTCCTACGCTCGAGAGCTTCTGGCGGACGGGCGAGGGATCCTCGTGCCGTGGCGGGACCCCACGTCGATCGCCCGCGAGGTGAACGGCCTGCTCGACGACGGGCCCAGGTGCATGACCCTTCGCAGGCGCGCGAAGGATTACGGCCGCCACATGCGGTGGCCCGATGTGGCGCGCGCCTACGTCGAGAGCTTCACGCGAGCGCGCGCGCAGCACGTGGACCATGACATGGGCGCCGGCCGGCGTCCGGCGCGCGCACGTTCGCCTCTCGATCTCCCGGCGATCAACATCGATCACCTCCGCATGCTCAGCGATCGCACCGGGATCCTGCAGCACGCGGCCTTCAACGTACCGCGCTACGAGGACGGCTACTGCCTGGACGACAATGCCCGCGCGCTGATTTTCGCGACGCTCCTGGAGGAGGCGGGTACGAAGGATGCGAAGGCCCTCGGGCTGCTCGCATCGCGCTACCTGGCGTTCGTGAGCCACTCGTTCGACCCGGCCGCCAGCCGGTTCAAGAACTTCATGTCGTACTCCAGGGTCTGGGTCGAGGAGCGCGGCTCTCAGGACAGCCACGGGCGTGCCCTGTGGGCCCTCGGCACGGTCGCGGGCAGGTGCAGCGATGCGGGCAGGCAGTGCCTCGCGGACGGTCTCTTGCACGCTGCGCTTCCGGGGGTCGTGGGCTTCACCAGCCCGCGCGCGTGGGCCTATGCCCTCCTGGGCATCGACGAGTACACGAGCGCGTTTCAGGACGCGAGAGGCCTCGAGACGATCAGAAAGCAGCTTGCAGGGCGTCTGCTCGACCTCTACCGGCGGTCGAGCGGGCCGGCATGGGCGTGGTTCGAGGATCGCGTCACGTACTGCAACGCACGGCTGTCGCAGGCCATGATCGTCTCGGGCGCTGCGATGGGTGAAAAGGAGATGATGGCCTCGGGCCTCGTCTCGCTCGAATGGCTGGCCTCCATCCAGTGCTCCAGGGAAGGGTTCTTCGCTCCGGTGGGTTCGGACGGCTTCTTCGAGAGGGGCAAGGACATGGCCGCGTTCGATCAGCAGCCCGTGGAGGCGGGATCCATGCTCTCGGCCTGCCTCGCGGCGTTCCGGGTGACCGGCGATGCACGCTGGGCCGACGAGGCTCGCCGCGCCTTCGACTGGTTCTTGGGGCGAAACCAGCTGCGCCGGCAGGTCTACGACCCGTCCACGGGCGGCTGTCGGGACGGGTTGCACGCGGATCGTCCGAACGAGAACCAGGGGGCGGAGTCGACGATCTCCTTCCTCATCGCCCTGGTCGAGATGCAGTCCTTGCGCCCGGACATGGGAAAAACGGCGCGGATGGACGCCCTGGGAACCGCGTCGTGACGAGATCGACGAGGTCCAGGGGGTACGAAACGCTGTTTCGCAGGCACGAAACGAACCCGATCCTCACCGCGGCGGACTGGCCGTACCCGGTCCACAGCGTCTTCAACCCGGGGGCCACGAGGCTCACCGACGGCACGACTCTGCTTTTGTGCAGGGTGGAGGACCGCCGTGGGCTCTCGCACTTTTGCGCCGCGCGATCGGCCAACGGGGTCGATGGCTGGGTCGTCGACGACGAGCCCACGCTCTTGCCCGACCCGGAGAAGTTCCACGAGGAGCTGTGGGGCATCGAGGATCCCCGCATCACCTACGTCGAGGAGCTTGACATGTACGCCATCGCCTACACGGCCTTCGGCAAGGGGGGGCCGGGCGTGGCGCTGGCGATGACCGAGGACTTCCGGCACTTCGATCGCAACGGCCTCATCATGCAGCCCGACGACAAGGACGCCGCCGTGCTTCCGCGACGCATCGACGGCAGGTTCGCGCTCATCCACCGCCCGGTGACCGACTCGGGCGCCCACGTCTGGATCTCGTACTCGCCCGACCTGCGCAACTGGGGGAGTCACACGCTCATGCTGCAGGCCCGCAAGGGAGCCTGGTGGGACGCCAACAAGGTCGGGCTCTCGCCCCCGCCCATCGAGACCTCGCACGGGTGGCTGATGCTCTACCACGGGGTGAGGCACACGGCCTCGGGGGCCCTCTACCGCCTCGGTGCCGCGCTGTTCGCCCTCGACAGGCCGGAGCAGTGCCTGCTCCGGGGGGACTCCTGGATCTTCGGTGCCGAGGCGCCCTACGAGTGCTGCGGGGACGTGGCCAACGTCGTCTTCCCCTGCGGCTTGACCATCGGAGCCGACAAGGACACGATCTACCTCTACTACGGCGCAGCGGACACGAGCGTCGCGCTCGCGACGGCCAGCATCGGCGAGCTCATCGAGTGGCTCGAGCAGCACGGGCAGCCCTGATTCAAGTAAAGGCCCGCGCGGTGGGCAGGAGATCCGAGGCCCCTTCTTCCTTCTTGTACGCTCAAAGACTCATCGACAGTCATCGCTCCTTAGGCCTAGGATACGGGCCATGCACGCAGTCGGGTGGATGGCCGTCTCGACGGGGGGATCGTGATGGCCGGGTGGTTCGCCAGAGATCCGATCGAGTTCATCCTCGTGGCGCTCGTCGTCGTCTCCATACCTGTGGCTCTGGTCATCTACCTGTGGAGCAGGATCCAGGCCAGGCGCGATCCGATAGAGCCCAGAAAGGAGCTGGTCGTCCGCCATCTTCTGGGCAAGGGGTTCGTCTTGAGCGATACGGGAGGCATGGTCATCTGGCCGGTGGATCCGGACCTCGAGATGACTCACGAGCTTCTGGGCATCCTGAAGGGCACGAGCCAGGATGAGGCCGAGGCACGTGCCCGGATGGTCGAGTGCTACGACAGGATGGGCCTGTGCGGGATCGTGGGCAGGCACATCGTCATGCTGCACACGAACATAAGGAGCGGAGGCCCGAACACGCTGGTGCTGTGGGTGTATCTCGACCAGATCAACGCGCGCATGGGATACGACGCGAACCTGGATCTTTGTACCGTCGCAGGCGGGGAGGGTCCAGAAGAGGGTGCAGAGCGGTTCGACTCTGGACACGTCGGATTCGACTCCTTCTTCGTGAAGAGGCAAGCGTCCTTTGAGGCCGTGAAACGGTTCCAGGATGCGGCGGACAGGCTGGACGGCGTTGCCCGGTTCGCTTCGAGCTGGGGACCCAGGACGAGCTTCGTCGGCGTCACCAGGCACATCAGGCTCCATCTTGCGGCCTACGAGGTGCTCTACGCCCCGGATCCGGTGAAGAGCCTGGACGACCTCATGGAAGCTGCGTCTCGCCTGGCCGAGACCTTCGAGGCCGTCCTCGATCCGTCTTTCGTCGGTACGAGGCCCGACTGGCTGGACCGCCCGGTGTTCGTCCGCGTGCAGATGCTCGGCCGATGTCCCAGGTGCAACGCGGGCATGCCGATCAACGGGCCGGTGGCCAGGCAGCAGTGCCATGGCTGCCTCGAAAGCGTGACCATCGATGGTTCTGTCTGGAAGCTCTTGGCCGCCCCGTACGAGGATTTCCTCGAAAGAGAGGGCGAGGTGTCGCATGGCTGGGGAGACGATTCCATGAGGTTGAAGTGGAAGGTGGATCATCCCACCTGCCCAAAGTGCGCGGCCGGGCTTCCCGTGGATCTCGTGCAGATCGGCACTACCGGCATCGTCCGGTGCCCGGGCTGTGGCGCCGGGCTCTCGACCTTCCCGGCGCCCGGGTGGCTGCGCGAGGCGGTCCCCGGAGTCGAGCAGGTCTACGGGGCCGAGGGCATGCCAAAAGGCGATGACGCGCCCAAGGTCGACCGGCCGACCAAAACGCCCACGGTGATGACCTGTCCGGGGTGTGGCGGATCGCTGGCACTCGCGGCCGAGTCGGAGCGAACCGTCCGCTGCGAGTACTGCGGCGTGGATGTCCTGTTGCCCGATGAGATCATGACAAAGCTTCATCCCGTGAGGACATCCGAGACCTGGTGGATCAGGTATGCCGCGCCTTTGCCTGCGGCCAAGAGCCCTGATGGGCAGCCGGCCACGAGCCAGGATCACAGAAAGCGCGTTCCGATTCCTATGGTCAGCGAATGATGGACGAGCAGGTACTTCTCGAGGTCGTCTCCCAGGTGGATCCAGTACTGCTCTATGCCATCCCGATCCGTGATGGTACCGAATCCACCCAGGTACCTGATCTCCAGAAACGGAGTCACCGGCGCGGGCGTGTAGAATTCGATGCCGAGACCGCCCGAGTAGCTCATGCCGAAGAACGTGAGCGTGTCGTGGTTGGCGTACACGTTCTCGCTGAAGCGGAGCGTTGCCGTCCCCATCCCCACGGTGGCGATGGGGTACACGCCCAGGACCCCCGTCACCGGGATAGGCCACTTGAGCCGGAGAGCGAAGGTAAAGGCGATGGGCCTTTCGCAGTTGCCGCACGGATTCCAGGGATTCGGGTAGGACCATGTCGCGGTCGAAGGATCCCACGTCCTCGTCCGGATCGAGTCCACGTCGGTGATCACCAGGCTGGCTTCCGCTCCTATCGCGAAGCACGGGGCCACGAGCTTCTCGCCGAACAGGGCCAGGTAGACGCCCGCGTCCATCTTGGTGCCCGAGTCGACCTTGATGCCGCTCTTGTACGCCTGGTCCTCGTTGAAGATGGCCGTGGCCTCGGTCCCCAGGACGATGCCGATGCCTCCATCGCTCGTGCGAGGCCCACCGTGGGCACTGGCCGGCTTCGGCTCTTCGATGGGCGGCTCCGTCGCGCTCGGGGTTTCATGGGGGGGAGGCTCGACCACTTCGGGTTCGACGGGCTCCTTCTCGGGCACGAGAGTCACCTCGATCGCGAGAGGCACCCCCCGCTTCGCCACGAAGGTCTTCTTGCAGATGTCGTGATCCAGTAGCTGGACGAGCAGCATGTGCTCGCCGGGATCCACGTACTGGACCTCGGTGACGGGAGAGATGCCGACGCTCTTGCCGTCTATCGTGACGTCCGCCCCGTCGGGCTTCACGGTCAGCGTGATCGGTGTCAGCTGGTCGAGCAGCTTCTCTATCTCCTCCTGCACCATCTCCTTGCGGCTCTGGGAGATGAGATCCCCGCCCATCTCCAGATACTGCCTGTAGTAGTGCAGCGCCATGGCGGTCGCGTCGATCATCTGGTAGCACTGCGCGATGTTGAAGAGCACGGAGTGGTGCGGCTTGGCCTCGTACGCGGCCAGAAACTCGGCCAGCGCACCCTTGTAGTCGTCCGCATTGTAGAGCTCCACGCCCTTCATGAAGCTGGTCTTCGCGTCCTCGCCGGCCGGTCCGGTCTGGGCGAGCGTCAGGGACGCATGAGAGGCCGCGATGGCGACCGCGACGACGGATGCTCGTACGATGTTGCTGGCTCTCACGTGGCTGGCCCCTGCATACTGTCGACCCCCTCCATCGACGACCTCTACTCTACGACGTATCGGCCCGTCCGGGCAACCATCCGTCAGACACCCGCCTTTCGGCTCTCGGAAAGCTGGAGGCGAGGCGCGACCGTGGCGGCCACTGGTAAAAGCCGGTCGGGGCACTACAATGTCCGGTGGAGGTGCACGATGTGCGAGGCTCGGATCATCATGAAGAAGACCGATGGCGAGGAGACGGTCATGGAGGACGCGGCCGCCGTGCTTCGTGACGGGGATCACTGGGTGGCCCGAAACATCCTGGGCGACCGCGTGGAGTTCACCGGGACCATCGAGAAGGTGGATCTCATGAGCAACGTGATCCTGATCCGGCCCTGATGGAGCGGTCCCCCGTCTTCGAGCAGACCTACCGGCGCTACCTTGCGAAGCTGGCAGGGCTCGATCTCGAGGCGCGTGCGCCGGTCCTGGGGGGGAAGTCGAGAAAAGGCGGTCTTGCGATACAGCTCTTCGGAGAAGAGCACCTCGTGTCGCCGGACAAGATCGCGGACTCGAGTGGCAACCGTCCGGCGCATTCCGTGTGCGTGGTGCTCGCCAGGTACGTGATCATGTGCCCGGCGTCCGATCCGCCTGCCGGAGATCTCGTCACCTACAAGGACTTCAAGGACGCGGCGCCGTTCGTGGGCGGCTTCGTGGCCAACTGCGAGGGTGCCGTCTGCCGTCTGTTCGAAGGAAGGCTCGGCGACCTCGAGCGTGCGTGCGACCGGCTGGACGCCAGGGATCCGGCCATGGACGTCTCGTACGACCTCGCGAGGCGGTTCGAGGCGCTTCCGAGGGTGCCTTTCACCATGCTCTTCAACGACCGGGACGAGGAGCTCGGGGCGAGCTGCACCATCCTCTTCGAGCGCAGGGCCGAGCTGTTTCTCGACATGGAGTGTCTGGCCATCCTGGGGTGGCTTCTGGCCGACAGGCTCGGGGAGTCCATCGGCGCAGGATCGCCCACCATCATGTGAGCGCTCGAAAAGAGGCCACTTCCCGGACGAGGTTGTGCGTCTCATGGGCCGGTGCGATGATGGTGCGCAGCGTAAGGTGGAAGATGAAGCTCTGCCCGGCCTGCGGCAACCTGTTCCCCGATGACGTGACCGCGTGCCTCATCGACGGCACGCCTCTGGCGGAGCCCACCGATCCGCTCCTCGGCAAGCTCGTGGGCGGCTGCTACCGCATCTCGCACCAGATCGCTTCGGGCGGCATGGGAAACGTCTACAGCGCCCGTCACGAGTACTTGAACCGCGAAGTGGCCGTGAAGATCCTGAAGCCCCTCCTCGGGATGGACGAGGAGTACCGGCAGCGCGTGATCCGCGAGGCTCGCATCTGCGCCACCGTGGATCACGTGCACATCGTGAAGGCCTTCGACCTCATCATGGCCGAAGGGCTCGTGTGCCTGGTCATGGAGATGCTCAAGGGCGAGACGCTCAAGGCGCGCCTCGGCCGCGTGGGGACGCTGGACGTCACGAGCGTGCTCAGGATGATGAGCATGACGGCCGAGGCGCTGGCCAGCGCCCACTCGCTGGACATCGTCCACCGCGACATCAAGCCATCCAACATCTTTCTCGCGCGCTACATGGGCGCGGACGACTTCGTGAAGCTATTGGACTTCGGTATCGCGTTCGCGATCCGCGAGGGAAGGCTCACGCGTCAGGGCGCCGTGGTGGGCACGCCGCCCTACATGTCCCCCGAGCTGTTCAGGGGCCGGGAGCCCACCAAGGCCTCCGACGTGTACTCGCTCGCCTGCGTGTGCTACCAGGCGCTCACGGGCCGCTCCCCGTTCCACAGCAGCGAGCTCGCCGAGATCGTGACGGGCCATCTCGAACGGGTGCCCCTACCAGTGCGCGAGGCCAGGCCGGACGTGCCCGAGGCGCTCGAGGCCATCCTCGAGAGGATGCTCCTCAAGGATCCCGAGAAGAGGTACCAGGATGCGTTCGCGCTCCTCAACGCCTTGAAGAGCAGCGGTCTCTACAACCAGGAGTACGAGGAGCGCCCGTCCTTGACGGGTGCCGAGGAGGCCACTGAGGAGATCACCTTGCGCTCCGAGTGGGGGCAGTACTTCGACGCTGTGAGCGCGGGGCAGCCCGAGGACGGCCCCCACCTCGAGAGCGTGCGCGCAGGCCTCATGGCCGTCAACGAGCTGGTCTGCGTGGAGGACCGAAAGCGCGAGGTCGTGCGCAAGCTCGAGCAGATCGAGGGCAAGCGCAGGAGCACCCAGCGCAACATCGCCAACGCGCTGCGCACCCTGCACAGCGACCTCTCGCGCCTTCGCGAGGATCACGAGCTCGAGCACATGGAGTATCTCACCGCGGGGTCCAGACGGGAGTTTCTCGCGCAGGAGGTGCTGCGGATGGAGGTGGACCTGTTCTCGCACCTGTCCGAACGGATGTGCGAAGAGCCGCGGGAACTGACGACCCAGGCCTTGCAGGCCCTGGTGCAGGCGGGCGACACGGCCCGCAGCTATCTGGCTTCGGCCGAGAGGACGGGAGAGATCAAGGCGCGGCGCGCGGCCTACCCGAAGACGGTGCGAGACACGAAGTTCCAGATAGAGAGGCTGCAGGGGCGCATCAAGGAGGTGGAGCAGGAGTCCGCCGAGGAGTACGAGAGGCTGCGCGCCACGCTCGACGCGCTCTCGGCCGAGGGCGAGAGGCTGCGCGCCGAGGTCGCTCTCGCCGCATCGGAGATCGCAGGCCAGACGACCTGACCTCGAGCGTGGTCGAGATGCCGTGGCTCGAGGGTGCCCCTGTCAGCCGTAGACGATGGGCTCGAACTTGCGGTAGGCGGCCTCGAGGGGGGTGATCCCGAGGTTTTTCGCGGCCACGAGGATGTCGCGGACGTTGCCGGGGACGATGCGGCCCGTCTCGGCGCGGGCGTCCTCGAGGCGGAAGTGCTCGGCGCGCACGTGCTCCATCTTGCCCTGGATCACGCCCCCCGCGTTCACGATGAAGTCGGGCACGAACAGGATGCCCCGCCCGGCCACCGCTGCAGCCATGGCGATCTCCTGCTGCTTCGAGCGCGCGTCGAGCTGGTTGTTCGCGCCGCCGACTATCATGCTGCAGCACAACGTCGAGACGGTGTCTGCGCCGATCACGCCGCCGATCGCGCAGGGCGCGAGGATGTCGCAGTCGATGCCGAGGATCTGGTCGGCGTGGACGCGGGTCACCTTGCGGCCGATGCGCCTCTCGATGGGCAAGAGCCTCGCCTCCATGGCCTCTGGTGCGATGTCGGCTGCCACGACCTGGGCTCCCGCCTCGAGCAGGTGCTCCACGAGCGGGGCGCCCAGCTCGCCGACGCCCTGGATCGCCACCCGGATGCCCTTCATCCCTTCCTTGCCCTGGACTTTCAGGGTCTCCTCCATGCCGAGAAAGACGCCCCAGCCGGCCGTGACGCCCGTCGCGCCGCCGCTGCCCGTCCGGCTGGTGCCGCCGACGATGTTGTGGGTGTACTGCCGGATCCGGTCCGCATCCTGCAGTGAAAAGCCCATGTCCGGGCCCGTGAACGCGTCCGAGCGGTCGATGCAGTAGCCGAGAAACCCGTAGAAGCGCTCGTCGCGATCCTCGAAGGGCAAGGACGAGTGCACCCCGAGCTTGCAGCCGCCGTTGGGGATCATGGCCGCGGCGTCCTTGAAAGACATCCCCCGGCCCAGGTTGAGGATGTCGGCGATGACCGCGATCTCGGCCTGGGTCCTGGGGTGCCGGCGGATGCCACCCGCGGGAGGGCCCTGCACCGTGGAGTGGATGCCGGCCAGAAAACGTATGTCCGGCCCACCGTCGAGGACGAGCTCGAGCCTCTCGTGGCGTCCCTGGGTCATGAGGTCCATGACCGCCGAGGCATGAGGCTTCGTACCCGAGGACGCGATGGCCTCCAGCACGCGCTCGTCGTCGAACCACTCGCCGCTCGCCATCATGTCGCTCGACTGGCCATAGGTGGACCAGTCCATGCCCTCGCCCCATTCCCGGGCCGCCGACCAGCGAAATGTCCCCTCGTTGCGATCGTGATCGATCCGCAGGCTCGTGTACCTCTGGGAACGCATGAAATCGAACAGGCTGTCTGCTGTCATGGCGAACCTCCGAAGGTGAAGAGTTTGTACCATATCGGCAGGCTTTGGCCACATGCTGCCGTGCGCCGCGGCACGCCTGGACCGCCTTGCGTCGTCCGAAGCATCCTGGTAGAAGATACCAACATGATGAATACCCACGATGTGAGTATCGGGCGGCGAAACCCGCCCGAGTACGTGATCATGGGGATGCTCCTCACGGGGCCCGCTCACGGGTACGGCATGCACCAGAGGCTCGAGGAGGAGCTCGGCCCCGTCTGGAAGCTCGGCCAGAGCCAGGTGTACGCCCTTCTGGGCCGGCTCGAGAAGGACGGCATGGTGAGTCATGTGCGGATGGCCGGGCAAAGACGGCCGGATCGCAAGCGATACTGCCTGACCAGGGCGGGACGTGCCCAGCTCGGGCGGTGGTTCAGGTCGCCCGTGGCGGGCGTGCGCGACCTGAGGCTGGAGTTCATGGCCAAGCTCCATTTCGCGGGGCGCTCGGGCAAGCGGGCCGAGCGTGCCCTGGTGGTCGCGCAGCTCGCCTCGCTCTCGAAACAGTGCGCCGGGCTGTCGTCCCGAGAGGACGGCGCAGCATCCGATACGCACAGGAGGGGCCGGGCCTTCAGGCTCGCCATGCTGGGGGCATCCGTGGCCTGGCTCGAGCAGATCCTCGCCGAGCTGGACCTCGGGGCGAACAGGAGGTGATGGTGAGCCTGGGCGCATTGCGCATCATGTGCGTGCTCGTCACGCTGCCGGCCTGCGCCCGCGGGCAGGACCAAGGCACGGTCATGGTGTTCGCGGCGGGCGGTACGGCCCTGGCCATCGAGAGGATAGTCGACCTCTACGAGAGGCACAAAGGCGGTCGCGTCGTCGTGTCGTTCGCAGCCGCCTCGACTCTGGCCAGGCAGATCGATGCCGGCGCGCCGGCGGACATCATCGTGAGCGCCAGCGACGAGTGGATGGACTGGCTGGATGACAGAGGGCTCGTCGAAGCCTCCTCGCGCAGGGTGCTCGCCGGCAACAGGCTCGTGCTCATCGCCTCGGCCGGCTCCGGGATGAAGGTGTCCATCGGGCCTCGGATGGACCTGTCGTCCCTGCTCGAAGGCGGCAGGCTCGCGACGGGAGATCCCGATCACGTGCCCGTGGGACGGTACGCGCGTGCGGCGCTCGAGAACCTCGGCGCGTGGGATGGGATCGAAGACCACCTCGCGCGCACGCAGACCACGAGGGCTGCGCTCGTGCTCGTGGAAAGGGGCGAGGCGCCGCTGGGGATAGTGTACGCCAGCGATGCGAGCTCTTCGGACAAGGTCGAGGTGCTGGGCACGTTCGATGCCTCGACCCACCCCCCGATCGTGTTCAGCGCTGCCATCGTGAAAAGACGCGGCACGGAGGCCGTCGAGAATTTTTTCGGGTTTCTCGCCGGCGAGCAGGCGAAAGCCGTCTTCGAGGACGAAGGCTTCGTGGTCGAATGAGCCATTGGTACATCCTCACGCCTCTCGAGGTGGAAGCGCTGCTGCTGAGCGTCGAGGTGGCCTTGACCGCCCTGGTCGTGAGCCTGCCTGCGGGGATCCTCGTGGCGTGGGTCCTGGCCCGCCTGCGGTTTCCGGGGAAGATCCTGCTCGATGGCGTGGTCCACATGCCGCTGGTTTTACCGCCGGTGGTGGTCGGGTACGTGATGCTCGTGACGCTCGGTAAAAACGGCCCCGTGGGGGGAGTCCTCGAGGCCGCGGGGCTCGGGCTCGCGTTCAGCACCCGGGGGGCGGCCCTGGCATCCGCGGTCATGGCCTTCCCGCTCATGGTGCGCGCCGTCCGGCTGTCCATGGAGTCAGTGGACCGCGGCCTGGAGTCCACGGCACGGACGCTGGGCGCGGGGCCCGTGCGCGTCTTTTTCACGATCACTTTGCCGCTCGTCACGCCTGGAATCCTTGCCGGCGCCATCCTGGCCTTCGCGCGAAGCCTCGGGGAGTTCGGCGCCACCATCACCTTCGTCTCCAACATCCCCCACGAGACGACGACTCTGCCCCTCGCCCTGTACACGTTCACCCAGGTGCCAGACGGGGAAGGGCAGGCCATGAGGCTGTGCATCATCGCGGTGGCCATCTCGTTGGGGGCTCTCGTTGCATCCGAGGTGGTCGGAAGGTGGCTCTCGTCACGGATGGGGAGGTGAGAGTGCTCGAGGTGCGTGCCCGAAAGCGCCTCGGTGATTTCGAGCTCGACGTCCACTTCAGGACCGCGAGCACGGGCATCACGGCCCTGTTCGGCCCATCCGGCGCTGGCAAGACATCGGTCGTGAACATCGTCGCGGGGTTGCTGCGGCCCGACCAGGGCAAGGTGGCGGTGTCGGGACGCACGCTGTTCGACTCGACGAGCGGGATCGACGTCCCGCCCGAGAACCGCCACATGGGCTGCGTCTTCCAGGACGGGAGGTTGTTTTTGCA
>JBFYZU010000432.1:0-9727 GCA_041309365.1 Myxococcota bacterium | reverse complement strand
AGAAGCTCGGCCTGCGCGCCAAGCTCGCCGTGGATGACAACGGCGTCGAAGCCGGGATGATCCAGTACGGACCCATAGAGCACTCGAACGTCGGCGGCGCGGGGCTCTACTTCGTCTACTGCATCCACGTTCACGGCCACAAGCAGGGACGCGGCAACTTCCAGATTCTGAGGGACGGAACTTCATCCTTTGCGAGTCCTGAAGCCCTTCTCGATGGTGGACACGATGATCTTCGACAGGGTGAGGTGGGTGTTGCCGCGCCAGTGCTCATAGGCGTGGATGAAGCGGAACTTGAGGGTGGTGTCCAGGTGCTTGAAGTCGGGGGTCTCCTCCTCGGGCGCCAGGGGGAAGTCCTCGACCATGGGGACGTCGTCCTTGCTCTCGACCTTCCGCTTGCAGAACTCTTCGAAGTGGCGCCTCGCCTCCTCCTTGGTCCGGGCTCCCTCGATCTCTCGTGTAAGGGCCGCCTCGGTCTCGCGGGGGTCGATCACGCCGACGTCCCGGTCGAGGGTCTTCATCAGCTCGGCCAGCGGACCCTCGTCGGCGGCGAAGCAGCGGTTGACCACGCGGACCCTCATGGCCACGACCTCCGGCCCGAGGCGGGGTCCGAAGAACTTGGCTCCCTCGATCGCCCGCTGGATCGAGTTGATCTCCAGCGTCATGCCGTGGTCCTTCGGAAAGCGGATCCGGCCGAGCACGATCGGGCGCTTCTCCTCCGGCACGTCGTCGTAGCCGCCGGGGAATCGAAGCGAGGCGGCCTCGGCGTCGAAGAGCCACTGCCAGCAACGCTCGGGCGGGACCTCGATCATGCACTTCAGGGTCTTGAGCTTCTTGGTCACGAAGGCGCTATCCGGGATCGCATAGTAGAGCCGCACGGGCTGGAAGGGCTCCTTGGTCCATGTTGCCAGGAGAACTCTTCCCTGAGCCTTCTGGGTGCTCTTCATGAGGTTCCTGCGCCTCGCGTCATCGGCCAGGATGCATCCTGGCGAGTGGCGCTGCAAGCCTATTTCGGACAGCAGTGCTGGCCGAATTGGCTCAGAGGTGCCGAGCCAATCGAGTGACCGGGTCGGTCCAGTCACACAGCGATCCACGCCCAGTCAAATAGAGATCCGCGCTCTCGGGCCGCTCTCTGGCTCTCGGAGGGCACGTTTTCGACCACGGCGAGGGTGTCCCCGCCGTCGTCCGGATCTCTGTCGCAGCCGTCGAGGTGGAGCGGCGCGAGAGGTGATAACGCGCAAGTGCCCACGGAATATGGGCAGAATGCGCGAGGGGCTTGGTGCGGATGCCGGCGGAGACGGCAGTGAAGCACGCCGGCGGATGGTTCGTCGGGACTGAAAGTGGCTTCCCGTTCTCCCCTCTGGACGAACTGGATCTCTGGGATCTGCCGAATGATCCATGCACGCCAACCCATCGTTACGACACGTGTTTCGGCTGAGATCACGGGGAGCGCCCGATATCGGCAGCCCGTCTTCGGACTGCCTTGGGGGCTAGATCCTGGAGAGCCGTCGGAGTCCGAGCTCGACATCGAAGCCCGGTCCCGGCGATCAAATGAAGCGATTGCTTCTTTCCTGGACACAAAAGAAGCATTCGCTTATTATGTGGCGGTCATACGGAGCGATCGCTTTGAAGAAGGTCAACGATGCATAGGAAGACAGGAGAGTACGAGCGGACCTCTGTGGCAGGGGAAGAGGTCAGCTCCTTCATCCCGTATCCCCTGCCACCGAAGGATCCTCCCCTGGATCTCACAGGTGAGCTGGCGCCGTTGCTCGCGCGTGCCGAGGAGCGGGTACGGCTGCTCGATCTGGCCGGCGATCTGGTGCCCTCGATCGAGTGGTTCGTATACGCCTTCGTTCGCAAGGAGGCTGTCCTCTCGGCGCAGATTGAAGGCACCCAGGCCACGTTGATGGACCTGCTCGAAGTCGAAGCATCCGGCGAGGAGCCGACCGACGCAGACGTGGAGGAGGTCTGCGGTCATATTGCTGCGCTGAACTATTCATGGGATGAGCTGGCCCGCGAGACCGGACTCCCCGTCTCGACGCGGCTGCTCTCCGAGACACACCGCAGGTTGCTGCGCGGGGCCCGAGGATCTCGGAAGCAACCCGGTGAGGTACGTCGCTCACAGAACTGGATCGGTGGAACCCGGCCGGGCGATGCAAGGTTCGTTCCCCCCCCGCCGCATCGACTCGGCGAGCTGCTGAGCGAGTTCGAGCGCGCGATCCACGACGATTCCGACCTCCCGCCTCTCGTGCGTATCGGCCTGCTCCACGTGCAATTCGAGACGCTGCACCCCTATCTCGATGGCAACGGTCGGCTCGGGCGTCTTCTCATCACGCTGCTATTGGGTCACTGGAAGCTGCTTTCACGGCCGCTTCTCTACTTGAGCCTCTTTCTCAAGACCCACCGGCAGGAATACTATCGCCGGCTGGACGCGGTCCGGACCGACGGCGACTGGGAAGGCTGGCTGTCGTATTTCCTGGAAGGTGTCTCGGTCGTCGCCGACGAGGCCGTCGTCACCGCGCGGCGGCTGCACGGCATCGTCTCTCGGAACCGGGCTCGGCTCGTGGCCCGCGACGATGCCACGGTCATGAGCATTCGCCTGTTCGAGCATCTCCCCGAGCACCCCATCCTGACGGTCAACCGTGTCGTCGGCTTGCTCGGCTGCTCACGTCCGGCGGCCGCCAAGGCCCTGCGCGTGCTGGAGGCCGCGGATGTCTTGAAGGCCCTCGACGACCGCAAGAAGAACCGGGCTGTCGTGTTCAAGGAATACCTGGAGAACCTCCGCGAAGGGACGGAGTTGTAGGGCCCACATGTGAAGGTGATGTCAGCACCAGGCAAGAGGCCCATGTCGAGGCCCATGATCGATGTCAAGTGAACCCCGCAGTTCACACGATCGGCCATTCGAACCGGTGCCTGCCAGAGATCCTGTTCGCCTCCAGGTCATGGCACTCGATCGCCGGTGCCGATAGGGTCGCCGCCCATGTTCGGTAGGTCCTTCGCGAATTTCTCGACCCCTACTATCACACGTTGAGAACGCACCTCTCTCTCTCGGCGAGGACTCGCCGTTCCCGAGGCCCGTGCAGCCTCCGTCGAATGGCGCGGTCGTCTCGTTCCCCGTCCTCGGCGGGCTTCATCACCGATACGAGCGCCGCGCGGCGTGAACGTCCGCGCGGGCTCGGTCGTCCCCCACGATCCGCTCGATGGACCCGCGGTCGCGCGGCTCGACCACGGCCCACTGCGTGATCGGGTGAGGAGCATCGGCCTCCTGCGTCGGACATGGCCGTCCTCACGTCCGCCAACGAGCCTCTGCTGTCTCCTGGACCGTTTCGACACGGCCATGACGCGGGACATGCCGCATCGATGAAGTTTCTAGACTGAAGTTCCCCCATTCACAATGCGGAATTCACCCGTTATTGCGGTGACATAGCCTTATTCGCTCTGCGCCGTTTCTGTCTACACCGTGATCGCCCCCAGTAGATCGAGCGCCCGGCGTTGCTGGTCACTCGGGGTGGTGATGATGCGGAAGGTCTGCGCCTCGTCCTGCACACCCGGGGCGCGGCACGTGTTGCGCACGATGGTCGAGAGTTCCTCGATCAGCGTTCGGAAGCTGTGCGCGGGTGTGCCGTCCACGAGCGTGTGCGTCGTAGCCTTCTCCTGGGCCTCCGGCGAGCGCCGCGCCGGCGCCACCGGGTCGCGTGTGGCCTTGGCCTCGAGGTGCTCGTCAGCGAATAGCAGCGGGCGCCACGCCTCGCGCATGTGCCACTCGACGTAGTAGGCCAGCATGCACAGCAGAATGTGCGCCCGTACGCGGTCGGCCAGCCGATGGTGGATGGGTCGGACCTTGAGATCGACTGTCTTGAGCGTGCGAAAGGCTCGCTCGACTTCGCTCAGGGACTTGTAGCTGCGCACCGCCTCGGCCGAGCTCATCTGCTTTTTCGAGAGGCTGGTGCGGATCACGTAGATACCATCGAGCGCGGCCTCGGCGGCGACGACCTGCTCCACGATGCAATAGTCGAAACGGCCTTCCTCGATGACCAGATCGAAATGCTTGGCGACCTTGAACTTGTTGACCACCCGACCGACCCGCACACCGATCTTCCCCTCGTCACGCAGCTTGCCTCCTGCGACCATTGCCCGCACCTTGTCGAGCTCCTTCGTCGTCGCTTCGAGCAGGTCCTGACGCTTGTGCGCGCGCAGCCGACCGAGCTCGGTATTGCGACATGCCACGAGCCTCTCACCAGGGTAGTTGGGGTGCACCAGCTCGAAAAGGTTTTTCTCGTCGAAGAGGCCGAGTTGCAACGCGCCCCCCTCGACGAGCGCACGGATCTGGCCACTCTTGAGCGCCGTGATCCAGGAGAGCCCCTCGACCTCGCGCAGCTTCTCGACGGTCGCCTGCCCTATCATCCCGCGGTCCCCCACCATCACCACGCTCGAGAGACTAAATTTATGCCGGAGCTTCTCGACCTGCGGCATCAACGTCTTCGGGTCGCCGGTGTTGCCCTCGTAGACCGAGACGGCCACGGGGCATCCCCTACGGTCCGTCAATAGACCGTAGTTGACCTGGAGCTTGTTCCTCTTTCCGTCGCGGTTGTGTCCAATCTTGGCCAGCGGACATGTCGTGCCCTCGAAGTAGCTCGATGTAAGGTCGTAGAGCGCCAGGCTGCCACTCTGGAGATGTCGCGCTGCCAGCTTCTTCTCGATGGTGTCTTGGCGATCGAGCAGCCAGTCCATCGCCGCGTAGAGGTCGTCCTCGTCGGCGCCTTCTATGCCGAGCTCCTCGGCCAGCGTGCGCGTGTGCCACCACCGCGTCGTGGCCAGCTTCGTGTGCGGCCTGATGATACGCGCGGCCACCATCCCCATCACCAGGTCCACCTTTGCAGATGGACGCGACGAGAGCAGGCCTCGGAAGTCCAGCCGCTTCATCGCCTTCAGCACCGCTTCGGTGTCGCCGTGCATGCGCGAGGCGGTGATCTCGAACATCTCGCTCGTCGGCGCGAACTTCTCGCCGCGCAGCGCCTGGCGTACGATCTCGATGACCTCTCGCGGCAGGTGAGAGATGTTGCCGACCGTCTCGTTCTTGACCTTGCCCTCCTCGCGGTACGTGCGACGCAGCAGGTGAGTCTCGTAGAGTTTGCTCTTGTAGCGCCGCCGCGTCGTGACCACATGGACAGGCCCATTTCGGTTTGGCATTGTCATTATATAGCCGATCCGGGAGGACATGTCAAGGTAATTAGTGACTACATTATGCACCGTGTGGATCAGTCATTCAACTGTCAATACCGCGATAATCAGTTAGCTTTCGCGCCTACCTGAGGCACGGCAGAGGGGGGAACTTCAGCTTAACCCATTGATACGACACTGATATCGGCTGAGATCACGGGCGACGCCAGATAACGGGAGCCCGAGTTCGGATGGCCCTTTCGAGGGTAGAAGCCGCGTGCGGATGTAGGTTCAGCCACCTCCGGCGGCCGCACGCCGTGGGTCCTTCAACCGGATGATCGGTCGATCGAACGCGCTCCGGAGCTCGACACCGAGCGCGTCGAGGATCCGGCTGGCCCTGTCGACGGTGATCGCGTGATACTCGTTGCGCTCATCGCGCGAGACCTGTGACTCGTGGACGCCCAGGCTTTCGGCAAGCTCGCGCTGCGTGAGCCCGAGCGCGATGCGCAGCCCTACGAGCATCGAACCGAGCCCATGGAGATTCCGGAGCTCGTCGAGCTCACCGCGCCTGAGGCGTTCGTAGCTTTCGACCTCCTCGGAAAGCTGCTCGTGAAATGAACCGAGCGGATCGAGGGCCCGCTTCACATTGTCCGCGGCGAGCCCCATCTCCTTCAGACGCTTGCGGTGCTCCGCGAGCCTGTCTCGTTCCTCACGAAGCCGCCGCACCGCTTCCTGGTACTCGCTTTCGTTGCGGATCATGGCTGGCCTCCTCTGACGATCTTGATGATGCCCCTCGGTTCGCCATCCCGTCGCGAAATCCGAAAGGCCGAAGGGAACTCGAGTTCGTTGCCGTATCTGTCGAAGATGTCTTCGATCCCGACCTGCCACAGCTCGTCCACGAGAATCGCCAGGTTCTCGACGAGCCTGGCCCGCCATGCCCGATCCCAGTTCGGAAAGCCGGCTGCAGGACCTCCGACGAGCACCGATGATCGAAGCTCTTCCAGGGTCAGAGCGTAGTCTGCCGGCGGCAGGTATCCTTCACCAGTGAAGCCGGGCAGCATCCTCGACTCCATCAGGTAGCCGTCGCGTATGGCAAAACAGGTAATGGACACCTCGACCCGGGGCCATTGCAGGTCCCATACACGACATCATGGTCGTTATTGACTGAGTTGTCAAGTACGACATATCAGTCATAATTGATCCGGCTGTTGCTCCTGGCTACTGCAATCCCGCCTTCCCCCAGCGTCCCACGGCTCGGTCGGCCAGGATACGTGTTCGACTTCCGCGACCTGCTCGACGAACCGATGACCGTGCACCGTGGGTCCTTCAGCCGGATGATTCGCCTTTCCCGGATGACGACCTTTCGGCAAGCAGGTTCTCTATCAGCTCAGCACTTGCGGCTGCATCGAGGCCCGTGATGTCCGCGTGCAGATCGGCCAGCCGGTATGAGGTATTGAAGAAGCTGATGTCCTTCCTGATGTCGTCCTCATAGTAGGCCCGTTCCTTGTCTGAAAGGACCTTCCGGATGGGTTTGGAATCGACATCGTAGAACGTGATCCTGTTCAGGATGTTCCGTGGAGCATCCTCGATGACAACCGTGACGCATTCGATCTTCCGGATCGCGCGCAGGAGCTCATCCCTGAGCCCGCTCGGCGGCAAGGCGATGACGCAGCTCTCGTTTTCCAGCGCCAAGCGCTTCAGGACCTGGGAGACCTCGTAACGGTACGAACGGGCCGTCATGAACTTCGACTGGATCCTCTCGATCGAGTCGCCGAAGTGCTTTTCCGTCTCCTCGTCGAGGTCGAAGAACCGGCATCCGAGCCGGTCGGCAAGCAACCTGCCGATGATGGTCTTGCCCACGCAGCTGACGCCCACGAGGAGGACTCTCATCGCTTTATGCTCACGTCCATCCGACCGGATCATGGCTCGGGTCCGGACTGCGACCTCGAACGCAACTCCCTGATGTACTGGGCGATGGTCACGCGGGGGGCGGAGCGCAGCGCTTGAGGATCCGCTTCCAGCCGTTCCGGGCGGAGACCGCCTCCTCGAGGATGTCCACGAGCTCTTTATCGTCGGTCCCCTCAGTGTGCGGCACCCAGCGCGAGGCGTACTCGTCGAGGAACTGCTTGCGAGCAGCAGCGGTGCTCGCGCGCTCGAGGATGCGGCCGTAAGTCTCGCAGGCATACGCGAAGGTCTCCCGCTTGCTGAAGTTGATCGGCAGCAGCCACTCCTGGTAGCGCGCGTACGGCAGGCCCGCCCTGTCGCGCTTCCAGTTGTGGAAGACGTGCGCGGCCTCGTGTACCACGAAGTCGGCGAACGGATCCTTCGCTTTGAAGTACCCCAGGGACACGAAGCACGTGGTCTCCAGGCTCAGTCCGACGAGGTAGCAGGGCTTGCCGTTCAGGCAATTGGCGCCGATGCTGCCCAGGTAGAGGTTGGCGAGGTCCCAGGCCGTCCGGTGCCAGGACATGTTCATCAGCACCTGCTCGATGTTGTCGTGGGTGAGGAAGATGACCGAGCGTTCGAGGATCTCGATGACCGTCTTCTGCTCCGCGGACGGGAACAGCCCGCGCACCATGGGCGTGACCTTCTCGCGGGCGAACTTCGTGAGGTCGATTCCCTTGGGGAGCGATGGCAGCTTGCGACCCTTCTCCCTCTTGCGGACCTCTGCCACGAGCCCCTCGTTGAGCTCGCGCTTCATCTCCGTCGCCCTCTCGATGAAAGAGTTCGAGGGCCAGACGTAGTAGTGGTGGTCGTCGTGCTTGCCGGTCTTCACGAAGCGCTTCACCTGGCGGTCGATCTCCGCGCGGGCCTTCTTGGTCATGAGCGGGGGCATCGGTTCCTCACCAGTCATCTTGTCCCACGTTCACGGGCTTTTCTCCAGGCAGGGCCGGCATGGTATGGAACGCGGCGCAAAGACCCTCCTTCCTGGTGCCCGTGGGAATGGGATCGTCGCCGAGCCCGAAGAACTCCTGGAGCGGACGTGCGCAGCTCCGATCCCGCACTACCGACTCGGCCTCGCGGGGATCGATCACGGTGACGTCCTGGTCGAGGGTTTTCATCAGCTCTTTGGGACTTGATCCCCCGGCAGTTCGAGGTCTAGGTTCGATGTCGAAGTCCCAGTCGGGATGTACAGTGGAATCCAGCATGACGGCTTCGAGAAAGGAACTCAGGGCGCTCGTGGCCAAGGGCGAGTCCGAGACGCTGGAGTTCAAGCGCTCCACCGGCGAGCTCCGCGAGGCGCTGCAGACGATCTGCGCCTTCGCGAACGGCCCAGGCGGAAAGGTCTTCGTCGGCGTGAAGCCGGACAGGCAGATCGTCGGGCAGCAGGTGAGCGACCAGACCCTGCACGAGATCGCAGACGCCAGGGATCGGTTCGAGCCTCCGGTCGACGTCGGCGTCGAACGGGTCGATATCGGAGGCGGCCGCCAGGTCCTTGTTCTATCGGTGGCCGGCACGAAGGACTCGGTACCGTGCACCTTCGAGGGCCGGTCATACGAGAGGATTGCCAACACCACGAGGCGGATGTCGCAGGAGCGATACGAGACCCTGCTCCTCGACCGAGCCCATAGCCGCCGGCGGTGGGAGAACCAGGTCGCGGACGAGATTGCCATCAAGGACATCGACCGTGACGAGGTATTCCGCATTGTCCGGATCATCGAATCCAATGGAAGGCTGACCGGTCCTTCCTTCAGGAATCTTCCCGACGCACTGGATCGTCTGGGCCTGCGGAAGGAAGGACAATTGCTGAGAGCTGCCGTGGTCCTCTTCGGAAAGACCTTCCTGCCGGATTACCCGCAATGCGAGCTGCGCATGGCGCGTTTCCGCGGAACGGACAAGACCGAGTTCATGGACCAGCGTCAACTTCGAGGACCGGCCTTCAAGCTCCTCGAAGAGGCCGAGTTGTTCTGCCAGCGCCACTTCCCCCTTCCCGCGAAGATCGTCCCCGGCCAGATGCGGCGGGTCGAGACACCCCTCATCCCGCCGGATGCGATGCGGGAGATCCTCGTGAACGCGCTCATCCACCGCGACTACTCGATCGCCGGCGGCGCCGTCTCTCTCGCCATCTTCGACGATCGCGTCGAGGTATGGAGCGCTGGCAAGTTCCCGACCGGCATCACCCCGGAGTCGCTGAAGGGGGCACACCTATCCATCCAGCGGAATCCCATCATCGCCGACATCATCCACCGCACGGGACTCAGCGAAAACTGCGGGCGCGGCACGAACCGCGACTCCGACAACTGCAAGGCATCCGCAATCGAACCGCCGGAGTTCGAAGAGATCACCGGCGCGGCGGTCGTGACTTTCCAGGTGAACGTGCTCGGTGCGGCGGCCGTGCGGGATACTGCCCAACAGCCCGAGGCCCATGACGAGGCCCATGACGAGGCCCATGAGCCCATGACAGAGGCGGAGCGCAGGATTCTGGAAGCGTGCGCTGATGAACCGAGGGGAGCGGCCCACATCCTGAAAGTCATGGGCTACGGTTCCCGCACAGGGAACTTCAAGAAGGCTCTCGGTCGCCTCCTGGCCGATGGCTTCCTTGCCATGACCATTCCGGAAAGGCCCAGGA
>JBFYZU010000431.1:0-5356 GCA_041309365.1 Myxococcota bacterium | reverse complement strand
CTAGCCCTGCACGGACCGGGCGAACGGCCGCTGCATCATCACGAGCCAGAACCACGGATACGCGGTGAAGGCGGAGACCTTGCCGGGAGGCTGGGAGGTGTGGTTCGCGAACCTCAACGACGGCACGGTGGAGGGCATCCGGCACGAGAGCGGCCGCTGGCGCGCGGTGCAGTTCCATCCCGAGGCGAGGCCCGGCCCCGTGGAGGCGGCCTACCTCGTCGAGGACTTCGCGAGGTCGCTGTGAACCGCGCGGACGTCAAGAAGGTCCTGCTCGTCGGATCCGGGGCGCTCAAGATCGGCGAGGCGGGGGAGTTCGACTACAGCGGGTTCCAGGCTCTCAAGGCCCTGCGCGAGGATGGCATCAAGAGCGTGCTCATCAATCCCAACATCGCCACCAACCAGACGAGCCACGCGCTTTGTGACCAGGTGTACTTCTTGCCTGCCACGCCCCGGTTCGTGCAGAGGGTCATCGAGAAGGAAAGGCCCGACGGGATTTTGCTGGCGTTCGGCGGCCAGACCGCCCTGAACTGCGGGCTGAGCCTGCACGAAGAGGGTGTCCTGGAGAGGTACGAGGTGAGGGTGCTGGGAACGCCCGTGGAGTCCATCCGCATGACCGAGGAGCGCCGGCGCTTCTGCGAGGTGCTGCGCAGCATCGGCGTGGACACTCCCCGCTCCGTGTCCTGCGCCGGCGTGGACGAGGCGCGCTCGGCCGCGGCCGCCATCGGCTACCCCGTGGTGGTGCGCGCGGGCTTCTCCTTGGGCGGGCAGGGCTCGGGCATCTGCCGCGACGAGAGGGATCTCGAGAGGCTCGCGGACATCGCCTTTGCCCGCAGCCCCGAGCTTCTGGTGGAGGAGAGCCTCGCGGGCTGGAAGGAGATCGAGTACGAGGTCGTGCGCGACTGCTCGGGCGACGCCATCACGGTCTGCAACATGGAGAACCTCGATCCGCTGGGCATCCACACGGGCGAGAGCATCGTGGTGGCCCCGTCCATGACGCTGGACAACGACGAGTACCACATGCTGCGCGCCATCGGCCTCGAGGTGATCGGGCATCTGGGCATCGTGGGCGAGTGCAACATCCAGTTCGCGCTGGACCCCGGATCGCGCCGCTACAGGGTCATCGAGGTCAACGCCCGGCTGAGCCGCTCGTCGGCTTTGGCTTCCAAGGCCACCGGCTACCCTTTGGCCTACGTGGCGGCCCGGCTGGCTCTGGGCCACAGGCTGCCCGATCTCGAGAATGCGGTGACGCGCAGCACCTCGGCGTTCTTCGAGCCGGCCCTGGACTACATCGCCGTGAAGATGCCCCGCTGGGACCTGGGGAAGTTCCCCAGGGTGGAGGAGGCCCTGGGCACGGAGATGAAGAGCGTGGGCGAGGTCATGGCCATCGGCCGCAGCTTCGAGGAGGCCATCCAGAAGGGCGTGCGCATGCTGGGCACGGGCGGGTCCGGGCTCACGGATCACCCGTTCGAGCTGGGCCCCCTGGCCCGCGAGCTGGACCGGCCCACGCCGCGCCGGATCTTCGCGGTGGCCGAGGCCCTGTCGCGCGGCTGGTCCGTGGAGAAGGTGGCGGCCGCGAGCCGCATCGACCCGTGGTTCATAGCGCGCATCGCGGCCGTGGTGCGCACGCGAAAGAGGCTGGAGCGTGCCGGGGCGTCCCTGGACGCGCCCCTCGTGGCAGAGGCCAAGCGCCGCGGGTTCTCGGACGCGGAGATCGGCAAGGTGTCCGGCCTGGGCGAGGACGGCGCCCGTCGCCTGCGCGTCGAGGCGGGCATCAAGCCCGTGGTGAAGAAGATAGACACCCTGGCCGCGGAGTTCCCTGCCAGGACCAACTACCTCTACCTCACCTACCACGGCACCGAGGACGAGCTGCCCGCCGAGAGCTTCAAGCGCAAGGTCGTGGTCCTCGGGTCCGGGCCCTACAGCATCGGCTCGAGCGTCGAGTTCGACTGGTGCACGGTCTCCATGGTCAACGTGCTGCGCACCGAGGGCTACGAGACCGTGGTGGTGAACAACAACCCCGAGACCGTGTCCACCGACTACGACGTCTCCGACCGCCTCTACTTCGAGGAGCTGACCCTGGAGCGCATCCTGGACATCGCGGAGAAGGAGCGCCCCTACGGGTTCGTGCTCTGCACCGGGGGGCAGGCCGCCAACAACCTGGCCTTGCCCCTCTCGCGGCGCGGCCTCAACGTGCTGGGCACGCCGCCCGAGGTCATCGACCGCGCGGAGGACAGGAGCAAGTTCTCGCGCTTCCTCGACTCGGTGAACGTGTACCAGCCCCGCTGGTCGGCGTTCACGGACGTGGGCGAGGCCGAGCGCTTCGCGGCCGAGGTGGGCTACCCCGTGCTCATCCGTCCCTCCTACGTGCTCAGCGGCGCGGCCATGCGCGTGTGCGTGGACGGCGAGCAGCTCAGGGCGTTTCTCGTGCGGGCCGCCCTCGTCACGCCGGAGCACCCCGTGGTCATCTCCAAGTTCGAGGAGAACGCCAAGGAGATAGAGGTCGACGCCGTGGCCCACGACGGCCGCGTGCTTCTGTACGCCATCTCCGAGCACGTGGAGAACGCGGGCGTGCACTCGGGCGACGCGACCATCGTGCTGCCGCCCCAGCGCCTGTACCTGGAGACCATCCGCAGGGTCAAGCGCATCACCAAGAAGATCGCGGGCCGGCTGGGCATCCGCGGGCCGTTCAACATCCAGTTTTTGGCCCGGGACAACGAGATCAAGGTCATCGAGCTCAACCTCAGGGCGAGCCGGTCGTTCCCGTTCGTCTCCAAGGTCACGGGCGTGGACTTCATCGAGGTCGCTGCCCGGGCCATCCTGGACAGGCCTCCCGAGCGCAGGTTCAACACGATCGACCTCGACTACGTGGGCGTCAAGGCGGCCCAGTTCTCGTTCCACAGGCTGCGCGGCGCCGACCCGGTGCTGGGCGTCGAGATGGCGTCCACGGGAGAGGTGGCGACCTTCGGCGACAACCTCGAGGAGGCCATCCTGAAGAGCATGATGGCCGTGGGCTTCAGGATCCCGCCGCCCGGCAGCGGCATCCTGGTCTCTTCCGGGCCCTACGAGGGCAAGACCGCGTTCTTGCCATCGGCCCGCCGCCTGGCCGAGCGGGGCCACAGGATCTTCGCCACGGCCGGCACCGCGCGATTTCTGCGTGGCCACGGCGTGGACGCAATCGCCGTGCACTGGCCCTCGGAGGCCGCTAAGCCGTCCGCGGTCGAGCTCATCCGCTCGGGCGAGGTGGCGCTGGTCATCAACATCCCGAAGAACTACAAGAAGCGGGAGCTGAGCAACGACTACCTCATCCGCCGCACGGCCGTGGATCACGACGTGCCGCTGATCACCAACATCCGCATGGCCTCCCTCATCACGGCCGCCCTGGACCGCTACTCCGAGGAGGACCTGCGCATCAAGCCCTGGCGGGACTACCTGGGCTGAGCCCCGAGCATCGAAAAGACGGCGTCGAGGAGCTCGTCGATGCCCTCGCCCGTGGCCGCGGAGACGAGGTGAGCCGGGCCCAGCCCGGCCGCCTCGATGGCTGCCACGACCTTTGGGGCCGCCTCGCGCACGCCCGTGAGATCCGCCTTGTTGATGGCCACCACCTGGGGCCTGAGGGCGAGCTCGGGAGAGAAACGGCCGAGCTCCGCGTTGATGGTCTCGAGGTCCCGCAAAGGGTCCGAGCCCGGCTCGCGATCCAAAGTCAAGAGGTGGCACAGCACCCTGGTGCGCTCCACGTGCTTGAGGAAGCGGATGCCCAGCCCCGCGCCGTCGCTGGCGCCCTCGATGAGGCCCGGCATGTCCGCCATGACCATCTCGCGCCCGTCGTCCAGCCTCACCACGCCCAGCGTCGGTACCAGGGTCGTGAACGGGTAGTCGGCCACCTTGGGCCGCGCGGCCGACACCTTGCGCACGAGCGTGGACTTGCCCACGTTGGGAAACCCGATGATGCCCACGTCCGCCAGCAGCTTGAGCTCCAGGTGCAGCCTGCGCGCCTCGCCCTTCTCGCCGGGCTGGGCGAAGTCAGGAGCCCTTCGCGTGGGCGTCTTGAAGTGCAGGTTGCCGTGGCCTCCTTGCCCTCCGCGGGCTGCCACCACGAGCTTGTCCGCCGCGTCGAGGTCGGCGATGGGCGCGCCCGTTTCCGCGTCCGTGACCACCGTGCCCACGGGGACCCGGATCAGGACCCTGCGGCCCGCCCGGCCGAACCTGTCGTTGCCCTGGCCGTTGGTCCCCTTTCCCGCCTTCCAGTGGGGGTGAAAGCGCAGGTCCATGAGCGACGACATGCCGGCGTCCGCCTCGAGGACCACGTCGCCGCCGCGCCCGCCGTCGCCGCCCGAGGGGCCGCCCCTGGGGCGGTACTTCTCCCTGCGGAACGCGACGCAACCGTTGCCGCCGTCGCCGGCCGCCACCTCGATGTCCGCCTCGTCGATGAACTTCACCTGAGCGCCTCCAGGAGAGAAGACATCTGCCTGGCCCCGAATGCAAGTGCCGGCGTGGGCGGGGGCATGGCCTCGAGCCGCACCACTGCGCGCCGGGCGCCCTGCGTGTCTTCTGCCCACATCAGGGCCACGGCGAGCAGGCGCAGGGCCTCTCCGGAAACGACCGGGTGGCACAGGTTTGCACCGGAGGCCTTCTCGAGGCTCCTGCCGGCCTCCTTCCATCGGCCCGCGTTGATCTGCGCCCTGCCCAGAAGGTAGAGAAGCTCGCCCTTCTCCGGGTGGGCCTCCACGAGCCGGCCGAGCATGGCAAGGACGGCGTCCGGGTCCACGAGCCCCGGGCGCGACGTGCCGAGGAGGTAGCCGCGAAGCTCTCCGGGGCAGCCGTGCCACGACGATGCCCAGAGCTTGATGGCGAGAAGCCTCACGCCATCGTCCTGGGGTGTGAGCTCGAGCGCACGGCCGTACGCCCGGGCCGCGTCTTGCTCCCGACCCGTGAGCCAGAGCACGTCGCCTCGCTGCTCGAGGATCTGCGCTTCGAGGGCGCCCTTCGCCAGAGGCGACCTCTCGAGGCCCGCGATGAGAGCGCGCGCGCGATCTGCGTCGTTGTCCACGACCGCCAGCCTGACCCGCGCGAGCCCCAGGTGGACGTCGTCGGGCGCGATGGCGCACGCCCTGTCCACGAGCGCCGAGGCGAGCTTCCGGTCGCCGGCGGCAGATGCCTCGCCCGCACGGCCCACGAGGGCGGCCACCTGGTGCGGGCAGGGCCTGCCGAAGATGGAAGGCGAGCTGAAGCGCACCCTGTACGACGAGACCCAGACGGCCGGCACCTCGAGCGAGCGAAGGCCCTTCTCCCAGCGTGCCAGGGCGTTCTCGCGGGTCTCGCCGAAGGCCTGCTCGAACGGCGCTCCCGAGTACCAGGC
>JBFYZU010000430.1:0-53224 GCA_041309365.1 Myxococcota bacterium | reverse complement strand
TCCACGTCGCACACGTCCCCGCAGGTGATCCCCAGCGGACAGGTGAGACCCGCATAGGAGACGTACTGCACCAGCGGGTCGTCCGGGTTTTCGGGGTTGAACGTGCCCTCGACGTACCCCGTCGTCATGGAGGCGAAGGACGCCCGGGCATCGGACTCGCTCCCCACGGCCGTGGCCCCTATCAGCTCCAGAAGGAAGTAGAGGGCATCCTCTCCGGGTCCCGGGAGAGCACCCAGCGCGATGTCCGTGATGGGCGTTCCCCTGTGCGGGGTCGAGATCGTGACCAGCGCGGACACTCGATCCCCATATCCCAGCGTGCTCACGAGCCGGCGCGAATCCAGCCCGCCCTGGCTGTGGGCCACGATGTCGACCTTGCGCGCGCGTCCCCTGGTCAAGAAGCCGTCTACCTGGCTCGCCAGCTGCTCGGACCTCACGTCCACCGAGTTGTAGGGATCCAGCGAGGCCACGTAGACGAGAAACCCCTGCTCGACGAGCGTCTCCGGGACGTTCCAGAAATAGGTGATGGGCCCTATGGACTCGAACCCTGTCCAGCCGTGCACGAGCACGATGGGAAATCGCGTGGCCACGAGATCGCAGCCGGACGCGCAGGACACGGACAGGTCGTAGACCTCGGTCGCGTCGGGGCGCGAGGCGTGGACGGCCACCACGAACTCCCCCGATCGGGGCGGCGAGAAGACGAGCTCGTCCGGTACGCCGCCCGTGACGCTCTCGAAGATCTCGACGATCTCGAGGTCGTCCGGGTAGAGCACTTCCAGGACGATCCGGTCGTGGCCATGGGCCATGACCGTGATCATCACCTCGCCGCCCTCGACGGCCACGAACGTGTAGCGGTGCTCCTCGCACCATCCGAGGGACACGTCCGTCACGCCCATTCCCAGGGCCAAGTCGCCCTTCTCCGACACGATCCTGGCAAGGCCGTCACACGCCAAGACCTGCTCATCGTCCGTGACGTCCAGCGCCGGGTCGTCCCACGGATCTGCCATCTCATCATCGATGGCGGGGTCGTCGACCGGCTCACCCGACGCGTCGCCGGCCAGGATGCGGCCCCCGCATCCTGCGGCGAGAAGCCCAGCGAGCATGGCCATGTTCGAGGTCACGACGACCCATGATACACACTCCAGGTGCCCGGGGCACGGGCCAATCAGAGCTCAGGTCCGGGCGCCGAGCTTGCGCAGGCTGCGGGGGACGAACGCGAGGCCCGCCGCCAGCACGAGACAGGAGGCGATGCTGGCGAGCCTGAACAGCACGGACACGATCAGGTGGATCTCCATGTCCGGCATGATGTGGCGGAACACGATCCCGTAGACCATGAGGCTCGCGAAGTTCTTGAGCACGAACGCGATGTGAGCCGCGCCCAGGAGGAATCCCGATGCCGTCAGGCGGAAACGGTACAGCACGATGCCCGCGAGGATCAGGTCCAGGAGGATCCAGAGCACCATCAGGCCGTTCGAGATGATGTCCTGGATGACGAACGGGTCATACATGGCTCGCCTCCGAACCGGGCGCATGCGCCGCGGGCGCGGGCCTGAGGAGCATGTAGCCAACGCCCATGAGAAGACCGAGAAACAGGGTGCATAGCTCTACCAGCATCGAGATCCATCTCGCGATCTCCCATCCGAACCTCGGCATGAGCACCCAGTCGCTCACGAAGGAGACGCCCATCAGAAAAGCCATGCCGCACCAGGTGGCGGCGATGAGCCACATGCCCACGGGCCCGATCTTCTTCATGCCCATGCTGATGGCCGTGCCCGCGGCCACGAGCATGACGACGAGCGTCGTGAACGTGGCCAGCAGGGTCATGATGGTCGTCACGAAGCTGTAGGTGGTGTCCGACATCGCGTCCTCCTTGTCCGAATCCGAAACTACCATTTATCGCGTTGACCCACCACGACATCGGAAGCTAGATTCTGCCCCCATGGATCACGATCTGTCCCGCAGGCGCGTCGGCGTCAGCCTGTCCTCGGGGTTCTTCGGGTTCTTCGCCCACGCCGGATTTCTCGCTGCCCTCGCAGAGGTGGACGTACGGCCTCGAGCCGTCACGGGGTGCAGCGCCGGCGCCCTGGTGGGAGCCCTGTACGCATCGGGCCTCGACGCGGGCAGGATCCGTGATCTGCTCTGCGAGGTGAGGCTTAAGGACTTCGTCGACCCCTTCATGCCCTGGGACCTGTGGCACCGGCCCTTCGGGCTTCTTCGCGGCAACAGGCTCGAGCGCTCCCTGGCCCGGCGTATCCCGGTGTCCACGTTCGAGGAGTGCCGCGTGCCCCTGGCGCTGACCATGTTCGACCTCGAGCAGCGTGAGCTACGGGTCGTTCACGAGGGGCCTCTTCTGCCAGCTCTGCGCGCGTCGTTGAGCCTGCCTGGCATGTTCCAGCCCGCTCCCGTCGACGGCAGGCTCTGCTGGGACGGCGGCGTGGTGGAGAAGACGCCGCTGACGTTCCTTCTCGCCCGTGACGACCTGGACACGATCATCGTCTGCTACCTCGATCCTCCGAGCGAGCAGTCCCTCCCTCGCTCGCTTTTCTCCGGGATCCGTACGGCACAGATGACCCTGATCGCGCCTGCCGATCAGCGAGCCGTGGACGAAGCTCGATCGAGGGGCATGGATGTGCTCGTGGTGGCCCCCACAGTGCCCAGGTGCGGCCCTCACAGGCTCTCTTCGGGTCCATCCATCGTGGAGACGGCCAGGGTCGATACCCTGCGCATCCTGCGCGACGGAGCCCTTGGTCATGCGGATCTGCGGTAGACTGGTCAGAGGGGAGCGTCGTGGCGGGTTAATCGACCGAGGCAGGGCTGGTTCTTGTAGAGCTTCATGCCGGGCTCGTCCGACTCGAACACGGCCGTGCCCAGCGTGAAGCCGGGCACCCCCTTTTCGGGATGACGGCACGGGCTGTAGGGCTTGCCATCGTGCGACGAGAGGGCAATGGTCAGGTCCTTTGCCGTGAGCATGGCCGGATCCCCTGCGCCGGAGGCCCAGGCGTCGAGCACCTTCCACCTTGTCATGGAGGATGACGAGACGTACTCGGCGTCCTGCTCCTCGTCCCTGATGCCCTCGAGCACCAGGTGATTGGTGTGAAGGTACAGGCCATGGATGTCCATGACCACCTTGCGTGACGGGGTGGCCTCCACGGCCACCGCCCGTTTCTCGTCCATGCTGGCCAGCACGTGGTGGAACGCGAACGCGCGGTCAGGGTGCGTGGCCCAGCCCAGGGCCTCGTCCAGGTCCCTGGACTCGAGGATCATCCGGTCCAGGAAGTAGCGGCCGACCCCCAGCTGCACCTCCCTGGCGCCGATGAAGTTCGTCGTCACGACGATGCCCCGAGAATTGACGCCCGGCGCGTTGCCGGGCAGCACGCCCGGGTAGGACAAGCACAGAAAGGACTCTCCGTCGGTGAGCTCCACATCGAGCACGAACATGAGATCAGCGTACGCTTCGTGTCCGTCCTCGTTGTGGGCGAGGATGAAGCCGTCGGGCCTAGCGACGACGATCGTGGAGCAACCCGGGTTCACGGGGTCCAAAGACCCGGTCACGGCCTCCCCGGCTCCAAGGAGCTCCGTGAGCTCGCTTGCGAGGTTGAGCACCATGAGATCCTCGAGGTCGATGCCAGAGCCCTCGGCCCATCCTTCCAGCTCGGCAAACGCCCTCGGCGTATGCTTGCGGGCGGCAGCTTCGAATATCTCCATGGCAGGACTCCCGTCCGAGCGGGCGAAGTCCCTGAGCGTGCCGAACCACCCGGCGCGCCGGTCCATGCTCTGGCGGATGAGCCCGGCGAAGCGCTTGCCGATGGCCCGACCCGCCTCCCGCGGTGTGCCCGCGACCTTCAGGAAGGGAAAGGCGTCCACCGAGCCCTCCACGTAGGTGGCCCCGGCCAGCGTGGGAGGTGTGGTCGCCGGCCCTGCCGGATCCTCCTTCGCGGCGGACGAACGGGGAGCCCCAGACCTGCACCCGGGCATGAGACCACCTGTCAGAAGACCTGTCGCCGCCCCTGCGCCAGCGGCCATGAAACGCCTGCGCGTGATGTGTCTCTTCATCCTCCCGTGACCTCCCCTTCATTTCGGATCCTGCGACGCTCCCATCCGCAGGACGTTCGCTGGGTCCACACCCGAGGAGCTGAGGAAACGTACGACCTCGGGGTCTTCGCTCTCGATGATCTCCTGGGGGCTGCCCGTGAACCGGATGACACCCCTGTGCAGAAGAGATATGTGGTCGCCCACGGCGAATGTCGTCGTCATGTCGTGGCTGATGACGAGGCTGGTCACGTCGAACTTGCTTGCGGTCTCCGCGATCAGGTGATCCACGTTGCGCGCCGCGATGGGGTCCAGGCCCGTGGTGGGCTCGTCGTAGATGATGATCTGCGGCTCCAGGATGAGCGCCCTCGCCACGCCCACCCTCTTGCGCATGCCTCCGGACAGGTCCGAAGGGTACCTCTCGTGGGCACTGTCCAGCCCCAGGATGGAGAGCTTCTCCATGACCCTGGCGCGGATCTCCTTCTTGCCCAGCCTCGTGTGCTCCTGGAGGGGAAAGGCCACGTTGTCGAAGGTGGTCATGGAATCGAACAGGGCCGCGTGCTGGAACACCATGCCGAACTTTCGCCTCACGGGCCCGAGCTTCATCTCCCCGAGTGGAACGATGTCCTCGCCGTCGATGAGGATCCGTCCCGAGTCGGGCTTTTCGAGAGCAATGACCTGCCTCATGAGCACGGTCTTGCCCGCGCCCGAGCCGCCGATGATCACGTTGATCCGGCCGCGGTGGGCCTCCATGCTCACACCGCGCAGCACGTCGTTGTCGCCATAGGCCTTGTGGACTTCCTCGAGCCTTATGTGCACGCGGTCATCCATCCGAACCACGATGCATCCACGCAGGGCCTTTTTCAAGGTGGCCCTTTTTCAAGGTGGCCCTGTCAAGGTGGCCCTTTCGATCCCGCCATCATGGTGATAAAGTCACTCCGGGAGTTCGAGTGGTCCGGGCGGCCGCCGCTTTCCGCCCCCGAGGCGGATGGGTGGAGGAAAGTCCGGGCTCCGCAGGGCAGGACGGTCCGTAACGCGGACGCCGGGTGACCGGCGGAAAGTGCCACAGAGAACAGACCGCCCCGGCCCCAGGGCCGGAGCAAGGGTGAAACGGTGGGGTAAGAGCCCACCGCCCCGGCGGTGACGTCGGGGGCACGGCAAACCCCGTCCGGAGCAAGATCAAGCAGGGAACGCAGGGGTGGCCCGCTCCATGTTCCCGGGTAGATCGCACGAGGCGGGCGGCAACGTCCGTCCCAGATGAATGGTCGCCCACGACAGAACCCGGCTTACAGGACCACTCGGCTCCCCTCTCAGTTCATTTTCGCCCTCAGCTCCGGGCGGTGATGGTTCTGCACGTAGAACTCGATGAGCCTGGGAAGATAGGAACGCACGTCGGGGCAAGAAAGGCCGGACCTGGAGAGCTCGGCCGTGGCGTTGGCGCAGTCGTAGATCACCTCGTGGTTGAAGTAGTCGAGGACCTGGCGGGGAACCCCGAGCATCCTCCTGACGGTTGCCAGCCTCAGAGGCAGGTCCACGAGCAGGGGCGGCACCCGGCCCATGGGCCCGAGAGCTCCGAGCCCCCGTACGATCTCCGCGTACAGATCCCGGGCCACGAGAGGGTCCGGATCGGCCAGGGCGAACGTCCGTCCCACGGCCCCCTCCGCCAGCCACAGGGCGCGCGTGGCGTTCACGACGAAGTTGATGGGTACTATATTTACCTGAGCTCTCGACGGTCCGAGATAGGGCAAGGGGATGTGGAGCCGCGAGAGCCTGTCCACGAGGATCATGCCGAAGTACGGCCCGTCGAACTTGCTGGTCTCGCCGGTCGACTCGTGGCCGACGACAATGGAAGGCCTCACTATCACCGTGGGCACTTGCAGGATGGCCTGGCGGACCAGGTACTCGGCGTCGTGCTTCGTGGCCTCGTAGTGGTTCTTGAAACCCTGACCCAGGTTCAGCTCGTCCTCGTAGACCCTGCCGGTCCTGTCGCCGGAGACGTAGCAGGAGGAGAAGTGCACGAACCGCTCGAGCCTGGTGGCCCGCCGGCACAGGTCGATCACGTGCCTCGTTCCCCACACGTTCACCCTGCGGGCCTGGTCCTCGGGCACGGAGAGATCGTAGATGGCCGCCAGGTGAAGCACGTCCGTGATCCTGGAGGTGACGTCGGCAACGGCATCCGCGCCCAGGCCGAGCCCGGGCTTGCCGATGTCTCCCACCACGACCTCGACCCTGGATTCACCAGGCTTGCCGTCCGTGCCGAGGCGGCGCGCCAGCTCCCTGGCCCCGAACTCCTGGCTCGCTTCGACGAGGCAGATGGCCTGAAGGTCGTGGTCCATCGAAAGAAGGTGCTCGAGCAGCCTGTGGCTGATGAACCCTGGAAAGCCGGTCACCAGGATGATGCGATTCTTGCCCATGTTGTCTCCCGATGCGTCCGGGCACGCAGAGGCTCGAGTATAGAACGGCTCCTGTTGACTGCAAGTGGCGGTCGTGTAGCCTGTGGCCATTCCGGTGGGGGCCGGGCGCGAGGTGAATCATGAAGCCACCCGTGAGCTTGAACGACATCCTCAGGACGGTCAACCGGCTGCGCACGGTCATGGACATGCTGCGAAAACGCGAGGCGGGCTCGATGGAAGGCCCGGCCTCCGGCTTCCCCCATCGCGTGAGGCTGCACAGCTTCAGGCCTGGCGATGAGATCGTCGTGGTGGCCTCTGGCTGGATCGAGGAGGACGGAACCAGGCCGGTCACCCTGCAAACGCGCCTCACCCACGAGGGCGAGGCTCACGTGCTCACGCTGGTGCCCTACGGCCCGGATGGCGAGCGCATCTCTGGCGAGGCCCTCGTGCACGCCTCCTGGATCGCCTCGGTCTAGCGTACGAGGCTCTCTCCGCGGACTGGGTCCACGAGAACGATAAGCCCGGCGCCCAGCACGAAGAACACGAGCAGTGAGAGGATCCCGGCCCTTGGGTTTCCCGTGAGGCTCGCGATCCATCCCACGAGCAGGGGGCCCAGGATGCTCGAGAACTTGTCGGTGAGGTTGAAGAAGCCGAAGAACTCGGCCGTCCTGTGCCGCGGAGTCATGGCAGCGAACAAAGAGCGGCTGATGGCCTGGATGCCTCCCTGGAACAGCCCGACCACGGCGGCGAGCAGGAAGAACTCCCATGCGCTGGTCATCTGCCAGGCCAGGATCACGACACCCGAGTATGCGGCGATGGCGACGAGGATGACGGTGCGCCTTCCGAGGCGCCTCGCGAGAGTGCCGTAGACCCAGGCCGATGGCAGACCGATGAACTGGACCATCAAAAGAGCCCCGATGAGGTGACCCTGGCCCAGTCCCAGGTCGGTACCGTAGGCCGTTGCCATCTTGATGATGGTCTGCACCCCGTCTCCGTAGCACCAGAACGCGAGCAGGAACACGAAGAGATCCCGGTGGGACCTGATCGCCCGGACCGTGGAAGCGAGCCCGACGAAGCTCGCCCGGATCTCCGCAAGCACGCTGCCGGTGCTCCTTGCGGAAGGCCTCTCTCTCACCCTTGTGAGCACGGGAATGGCGAATAGCATCCACCACAGGCCGGTCGATGCAAAGCTCAGCTGCACGGCCGTCGTGCGGTCGGCCAGGCCCACACGGTCGTGAAACTGCACGAGCGCCACCTGGACGGCGAACAGCACGCCACCTCCGAGATATCCCATGGCGTACCCCCGTGCGGACACCTGGTCGAGCCTGTCGGGCGGCGCCACCTCGGGCAAAAGCGCATCGTAGAACATGTTTCCGCTTGCGAACCCCACCGTGCCGGCCAGGTAGAGACCCAGCGCCACGTACGTCAGGTGTTGCGGCACGAGCGCCAGAGCCAGTGTGGCGCCGCTTCCCAGGACGCAGAAGATGCCGAGCATGAGCCTGCGCCATCCGCGCCTGTCGGCCAGGGTTCCCAGGCAGACGGCTGCGAAAAACACGAATGCCACGGCGATCGAGGCGGCTGAGCCGATGAGAGCCGTGCTCCTCGTACCGTCCATGCCGGATGCCCAGTACGACTTGAAGAAGATGGGGAAGAAGCCCGCCAGCACGGTGGTGGCAAATGCCGAGTTCGCCCAGTCGTAGAGGATCCACGCTCGCGTCGCAGAGCGATCCTCATCCACTTTCACCATGCGTATCCGATCGAGTAGTTGACGAGGAGGGTATGGGCAGCCACGAAGTGCAGCCTGCTCTCTGCATCCAGCGGGTAGTAGCCCTGGTAGCCGAGTCCTCCGTTCATGATGAGGCCCTTCTTGCGAGGCGCCCAGCTCCAGCCGATCTCCACCTCGAGGAGCATCAGCACCCGTCGGACATCGCCTCCCTTCATTCCCATGGGACCTGCGCGGCAGGCCAGATATGGCCCGTCGAGGTGGTCGATGCCAAGACGCAGCCCCACCATGCCTCCGCCTCCCATGACGTCGTCGGGAGCCTCGTTGAACCTGGCCGACGCGTAGAGGAATACGGCCGATGCCTCCACTCCCACGAACCGCGAGAACCCCCACTGGAACTGCGGCCTGACCTTGATGACTCCAGAATAGAGAACGGCCAGGGCTTCCAGCGGATCGACGAGAACGGCGAAGTGCGGGCTCGTCGAGGTTCCCAGGGACGACCGTCGCGCATCTGCAGCCGTGCCATCGGTCATCGTCACGGTCAAAACGGCCGCCACGAGCATGCCCTGGCACCTTGGCCACCGCACCATGGAGAGGAACATAGCAGTGCGAACGCCGGGTGGCCATGATGGATTGCTTTTCCACACGTGATCATCTTGAATGGACAGAACGACGGTCAAGACGTGATCCGGATTCGACAGATGTGCCCGGCGGCTGTCGGGCTCGTACTGCTCGTGCTCGCAGGCCAAGCCCGGGCACAGGGCCAGGACGAGTTCGCCGAGTTCCAGCTGGCCATGAACGCCTACGACACGGGCGAGTACGCCACGGCCGAGATGCGGTTCTCGGCCTTGCTCTCGAAGGACCCCCCCCTGAAGAACAAGGCGCTGGTCTTCGAGATCCACAAGTACCTGGGCGCCACGCTCATGTTCATGGGTCGCGAGGACGAGGCAGAGATGCAGTTCGAGGCGCTCCTGCGCGAGGACCCCGAGTACGAGATGGATCCCGTGCTCTTCCCCACGGAGGTGCTCGATACCTTCACCAGGGTGAAAATCCGCATAGCGGACGAGCTCGCGGCCATACAGGCGACCAAGGCCCTCATGGCCAAGAAGGCCGAGGACGAGAAGCAGGCCAAGAAGAAGGCCCTCAAGGAGAAGTTCGAGAAGGCATCCATGCCCGTGTACCTCGCCAGCAGCCAGCAGGAACGGCACGTCGTGCTCGCCCTCATGCCCTTCGGCATCGGGCAGTTCCAGAACGGCCAGAAGCTCAAGGGGTGGTTGTTCTTCGGTGGAGAGACCCTCCTTCTCGCCACGAACCTGACTCTGTACGTGCTGACCGAGTACTTCAGGGGCAGGGCCCTGGAGACGCTCAGCAGCCGCTACGTCAACACGGCAAGGAGCTACTGGACCGCCACGAACATCCTGGCCGGTGCCACACTGGCGGCCGTCCTGGCCGGCATCATCGATGCGCTCGTGTTCTACGTGAAGCTGGGCAAGGTGCCACCGTCATGGAAGGAGGTGGAGGAGTCCGAGGTGCCTCCCGAGGTGCGACCGAATCCGCCGGAGTTCCCCATCGAGGATATGGACGTCCTTTTGAGCTTCACCTTCAGCTGGCGCATGTGAGAAGGTCCGTGACCATGGAGAAGGCGAGGAGCACGACCGTCATCTGCGTGTCCAACCTCAAGGGAGGGGTGGGCAAGACCACGACCGCGGTACACCTGGCGGCTGGCCTGGCACGCACGGCACGGCCAGCCCTGCTCGTGGATCTGGACGCCCAGGGCAGCGCCACGGCACACCTCCTGGATCCCGCGTCCGTAGGGCCGGGCGTGGGGGAGGTGTTAGAGGGAAGAGCCACGCTGGCCGAGGCAGTGCGCCCGTCGGGCACCGAAGGGCTTTCTATCCTGCCCTGGAGCGGCGTACCCGAGACCCACGAGAGGCTGGGTGCCGACCCGTCGGCCCTCAAGCGCGTTCTCGGTTCGATGCCATCGCCCGCTCCTCGATACGTGATCGTGGATACCCCGCCCCACATGGGCGGACCCACCCTGGCCGCGCTCATGGCGACGGACTTCATCCTCGTGCCAGTGAACTGCGAGTACCTGCCCATCCTGGGCCTCAAGCAGTTCAACGAGGCTCTCGCGCGGATCCGCAACCGCCACCGCATACCGGGTCGCGTCCTGGGCTACCTCTTGACCCAGGTGGACCGCCGGGAGCGCATCACGTGGGAAGTGGAGGACATCCTGCGAAGGACCTTCGGCTCCATGGTCTTTTGCACCATGATCCGCATAGACACGAGGCTCAAGAGCTGTCCCTCGCACCGCACGACGATCTTCGAGTTCGAGCCGGAGACCGGCCGGGCGCACCAGGACTACCGCGCATTCGTCGAGGAGGCGGTCGCTCGAGTGGAGACGGAGAGCGACTTCCCGGCCTGACCGGCGGGCGATACGCATGAAGGAGTCCAGGGTCCACATCGGGCTTCTCGCGGTGCAGGTCATGTTCGGCTCGCTGCCTTTGGCAGGCCAGGCGGCCATGCAGCACATGGAGCCCATGGGACTCGCCACCATGCGAATCTGCGGCGCCGCCCTGGTGCTCGGGCTCGTGGCAGGACGACGCCTCGCCACCATCCGTCTCGCCGATCTGCCCTGGCTCGCACTGTTCGCGGGCCTCGGTGTGGTGGGGAACCAGGTGCTCTTTCTCATGGGACTCGCGCGCACCACGCAGATCAACGCATCCATCCTCATCACGAGCATCCCCGTGTTCACGGTCTGCTTCGCGCTCATCGTGCGCCGGGAGCAGGTGTCGGCGTGGAGGGTCCTGGGCGTGGCGATCGGGCTCGCCGGGGCGCTCGTTCTCACCGGGGTGGAGCATCTCGATCTCACCGATGCCACCGTTGCCGGCAATCTCATGATCGTCGCCAACGCGGCCGCATGGTCTGCCCACCTCGTGCTGGCCCGTCCCATGCTCCAGCGAATCGATCCCCTGGTGGTCTCCGCATGGATGTTCATCCTCGGCGCCATGGCCATCCTGCCGTTCGGTGCAGGCCCCGTGATGGCGGCCGTGGGAACGGCGCCGGTTGACGCCTGGGCCGCGGCCGGCTGGACCGTGGCGGTGCCCACCATCCTGGCCTACCTCGTCAACATGTGGGCGCTCGGGAAGATGGAGGCCTCGGCCGTCGCCATCTACGTGTACCTGCAGCCAGTGGTCGCCGGTCTGCTGGCATGGATGTTCGTGGGCGAGTCGCTGACGCTACGCTCGGGACTGAGCGCGGCCATGATCTTCTCGGGAGTCGCGCTGGTGCAGTTGCACCGGGACGTCAGGGCTGCTCCCAGTACGGAGCGTGCTCGCTCACCTGGACCGCATCGAAGGGATCGATGATCACGGGCTCGCCCGTCTCGAACGCCTCCGACATGAACACCGCGAGCTGCAGCTGGCCCCCGTACATGACGCCGATGTCGTCGGGACACGTGAGCAGGAACTGGTGCTCGGCGGGACGGTCGAACTGGAACAGGGCGGCGGTCTGACCACCCGGCATGTTGCCTGCGACGGGTGAGGACACGGTATCCAGGCCGGGCACGGGACGGAAGGCAGGCGTCACGCCGGGGATGCCCATGAGGGTCGCCGTGAGGGCGAAGGTCTCGTACGGGACCAGCTCGTCGTAGGCCGCCATCTGGTAGAGAATGTCGATGGGCACCGTCCTGTGCGGGGCCACTGGCGACAAGAGCAGGTTGTCCGCCCAGTTGAGGGGGTCCGCCCTGTCCGCCATGGTGGGGACCACCGCGCCCATGTTCATCTCGTACAGGCCGAACTCGGCCAGGGTGGGCACGGCGTCGTCGGGGAGATCCAATCCCAGCGAGAGGAGGAGGTTGAGCATGGAACCACCTCCGACGTTCACCACGCCTGCCTCGAAGGCCGGCTCGAGGACCATGGCGTCTATTCCCATGCTCGAGCCCATGGACTGGCCGGCGAAACCGATGCGGCTCGTATCCAGGTCCGCCATGCCGTCGCCGTCTGGCACGGGCAATACGTCGATGATCCCTCCTCCCGTCAGCATCCTGACGAGCATCCAGATGTCGGTGACGGTCTGGATGAAATAGGACGTGGAGCGCGAGAAGTTGTCGACGTACATGAATGTTCCGAACTCCATCGAGCACGTTCCCGGCTCGTCCGGGTGCCGCGAGCCGTGCTGCTTGGTGTCGATGCCCACGACCGCGATGCCGAAGCGCGCCATGGTGTCCGCCAGTGCCAGGATGGTCTCCTTGCACACGGTCATGGCGTGCTGGTAGACGAGCACGGGGAACGGAGCCTCGATGCCCGAGGCCACGTCCTCGACCGGAAGTGTCAGGATGAACTGCAGAGTCTCCGTGCCCGTGACCGTGGGCATCCAGGCACTGTCCAGGGCGAGCATGTCGTCATCGTCCAAAAAGCTCGGCGAGGCGAAGCTCCCGTACACGACCTTGTCGATGCGGTCGAAGCGGTAGGTGCTCAGGTCGAACTGCTCGAGCAGATCGGCGGGATCTCCCTCGATGTCCGGGTTCTCGATGTAATCGTACAGATCGGGGTCGATGGCTCCTGATGCGTCCGCTGCATCGAACACCTCGATGATGGTCGGATCCGGAGCGTCGAGGGCCTCGACCACGGTCCGTGCCGCCACGAGCTCGTGCTCGGGCTGTTGCGTCGTGAACGTGGTCAGCATGGCGATATCGCCGCGGTCGTATCCCTCGCGCTCGAGGTAGCCCACAACGGAGCGGAAGTCCTCCACCGCGGCCGGGTTCGATCCATCCGGCGCAGGGCCACCGTCACGAAAGGCCGCAAAAGCCTCCTGCACGCCGAGCCCCGAGCCGTCCGGCGCCGTCACACAGGAAGTGACCACCAGCGCATAGCTGTGGACCGGCTCCAGCGGATCCACCGGTCGGGCGGCAATGGCGTTCGTGACGGTGGGCAAGAACAGGGCATTGTCGTCCTCGGCCCAGCCCGTCTCGATGGGGATCTTGCGTGATTCCAGGGTGCCCGTCTCGGTGGTACCGAGGCCTTCGATGTCGACGAGAAACAGGGAGGAGCCGGCGGCGACGCTCCCGGCCGGAGTAGAAGGAAGTGTGGCCGGATCGATGGCGCGAGCCACTGGTACGAGCAGAACGGACTGCAGACCGAAACCGCTGAGCACGTTCAGTCCTTCCGCGAAGATGGAGCGGGAGTAGGAGAGCCTCGACCCGGTTGGCGAACCCGGGTCGGCCACGGTCTTCAGGTCGGAAGGAAACGGGGCCAGCTCCTCCCCTGAGGGGTTGAACAGGTCGAACAGCGCCACTGGCCCACCCTCCACGTGATCGGGGCAGGCGCCCGGATCGGCCTTTTCGCCACCACATCCACCCGCCTCGGTCACGAGCAGAGCCACCAGGCAGACGAGCCTCTTTCGCCAGATCATCTTGTCGATCTCCTCTCCGGATGAGGCCGATACCATACGACGGGACGCACTCGAGAGCAACGAGGATGCAGGTGGCATTCGGTCACGGTCTGTGCTTCAATGCCCTGGCACGGAGGCGACGCCATGGTACACAGGTCGATGAGCGCCGTCGTCCTCGCGGCTGCAATGACGATGCTCGTGCCAGGGGAGGATCCGGCAGCGGGCGGGGTAGGCTTCGAGGACCGGCTCGCGGAGATACAAAAGAAGGGAATCCAGAAGATCGCGCCCACCGAGATGGATCTCGCTCTTTCGCTCGTGGATCAGGCACACGAGGGCGACGAGCGGGCCCGGGGGCTCGCCGGGTTGCAGCTCGATCTGCTCGAGGCCATCATCGAGGCCCACTCCATGGAGGCTCAGGCCTCCAGGCTGGAGACGGATGCGCTCGAGGCCGAGAAGGACGTGCTCGTGGAGCAGGCAGCCTACGAGTTTCTCGTGGAGCAGATCCTCTCGAGCGGAGTGGCCTCCTACTGGAGCGGCCCGTGAAGGCACGTACGACAACACTTGCAGCGGTCCTCGCGATGACCATCTCGCGCTGCGGTCCGCCACCGCCTCCTGCCTACATCACCGACGTGCAGGCACTGGCAGACAGCCAGGAGGCGCAGAAGGCCAAGGACAGGGCCCCGGAGCTCTACGCAAAGGCGAGAGACGCACTCGACCAGGCCATAGCAGCACATGTCGGCGATGACGAGACCCTGGCCAGGAGCAAGGCACTCGAGGCGTCCATCGTCCTGAAAACGGCCATCGCCGGGGCCCGGCAGAAGGTGGCCGGGGCACGCATCCTGGCCGCACAGGACAGGATCGCCCGGGCTGGCGAGGATCTCGAGAGGATGCGATCTCTGCGCCTGGACGCGGAGCAGCGATTCCTCTCGCTCGTCGCGTTCCACGACGAGCAGTCGGACCTCGCGACGAACCTGCAGTCGCGATTCGAGGCCGACCAGCAGAAGGTCGCCAAGCTCGACCCTGCCGAGATCGCGGCCTGGGAGAAGGTGGAGCAGGACAGGCTCGCGAGGGTGCTGCAGGGTGCCAGGTGCTTCGTAGCCGCAGCCGAGGCGCTCGGATGCGCCGCGCTCGTTCCCAGCGAAACGGGGGACACCCTGAGCGCCATCGGAAACGCCGGAAAGGCGCTCGGGGACGATTGGAAGATCCTCAGGCCCCTGGTGGACGACGCGGCTTTGCGCGCGGAGAGGCTATTGGTCCACACCAGGGCCATGTCACAGCCGGCCCCCCTCGACAACCCCGCCTCGGACACCAAGGCGGTGGAGCGGTTCATCACGGCGTTGAAGGGTACCGGAGCCATGGTGAGCGCCACGAGGATGGGGATCCTCGTGAGCATCGAGGACCCGTTGATCGAGGGTCAGCTCTCCCCATCCTCCGTGGCAGTCATCGTTGCCCTGGACAGCGCCCTGGGAGACGGGATCCATCCTGTGTTGGTGCAGTCCTGGGCACCGTCCGGATGTGCGGGATCCGATTGCGACGCAAAAAGCGAGGACATCGCCGAAGCTGCCTTGACGGCGCTCGGGACCACGGTGAAGGCCACGGCGCGAAGCTGGGGAAACGCCCCGTTCTCGGATCCCGGGCACTGCCTGTCCGGGTCATGCACGGCAGGAAGACTGGACATCGTGATCCTGGCGCTCTGATCGTTCCTGAACGTGCAGCAGCTCTCGTTGCAATTTGCAGTTGTTCTGCTAGATTGGCTCCGATGTTGCCGGCCGGGGAAGGGACCGGCAGCAGGGATGTCATCCGAACAACGGTCAGCCTCTTCCCGGCCATGGAGGGAGACAAGATGGATCAGCAGAACACACCACAGCAGGAACAAGACATCGACATCAAGCCTCCTCGAGGCATCGCGATGAAGATCGTCGTGCTCCTGCTCATCCTGCTCGGCATCGGAGGAAGCGTCGCGGCTTGGTTCTTCCTGCTCTACACGCCGGAGCAGAAGCGCAAGGCCGAGCTGGCCGTGCACACGGACTTCTGGAACGAGTTCACAAAATACCAGGCCGAGGGATACGGGTCCACATGGAGCTGCATCTTCGGCGGAACCGCGGAGAGCCAGGTGAACACGAACCTCAAGCTCGAGCAGATCATCGACGCGGCTTTGTCGCAGAACGAGGCCATGTTCGGGAAACTCATCCTCGCCTGCATCGACAGGGACGAGGGGCTGCTCGAGGCCGTCGGGAAGGAGCCACCGGCGAGCATGGTGTCGATGGGCACGCACTCGGAGAACCTTCGCAACATGAAGGTCCCCGAGGCCTACAAGGAGAAATTCGAGGGGATGCCCGAGGCCCTCGACGAGGTCCACGAGGCGTGGAAGACGCTTGGCGAGTATTTCCAGGACGCCGAGGAACGCGCCAAATGGGACGCCAAGCTCACGGAAGCCGCCGACAACGGATGGGGGCAGCTCTACGCCCAGAAGAAGCCAACGGCCACGCACCTGTCCAACGCCTGGCGCTACTACAAGTTCATGACCTGCTCTTTGGGTAAGGACTACTCGGAGCTGGGTGATTTCTCGGGCAACAAGCAACTCGAGGATCTGGTGTTCAAGATCGCCATCGACGGAGAATGCTCCACGGACGAGAAGGCGGCCGCCTACTTCCCGACCATCGACGGTTGCGCCAAGAAGTTCCTCTTGGCCGGCAAGGCCGATCTCGAGGATCCGTCGTTCCAGAATGCGGTGCAGAAGAAGTACTACAACGAGGCCCGCTCGCTGGCAGCCATTGCAGGATCATGGCAGGATCCCGAGACCGGTGCAGAGTACCAGGGCTGCATCCGCAGGGCCAGGGCACACATCAAGGCCACGGGAATCGCTCACCTGTTCTCGTCGTCGGCGGCCTACGCGCAAGCACGCATCGAGCTCTCCAGGATCTACAAAGAAGAGAAGGCCAAGTTCGATAAATGACGGTTCACTGGCGGGCGCGGATGTGACGACGGATGCGCTCGCCCAGCCTCGGCCCCATCTGCTCGTCCACGATGCCGTGCACCCTCAGCATGAGCGTTTCGCGCTGATCCTCGTCGTCGTAGATGAACTCGATGTCCATCCCGGGCGACTGATCGCGCCTGGCGCTGTCCTCCGTGATGACCTTCTTCACGAAGCCCTTGAGAAGAAGCGGCTCGACGAGGCCCGGGACTCCGATCCGGAACAGGAAGCGTGTCCCCATCGGCAGCGGATTCTTGGTCTTGATGAAGGTGTAGTTGCGACTGATGTTCTTGCAGTAGTCAGAGAGGAACGTGTTGATTCGCTTGTACTCGACCTTGAGCTCGATGGGGACCTGAGCCTCGCCAAAGGACTGGATGGAGTTCTCTATGCTCATGGTCACTCCTTGAAATCGTCATGTGGATAGCACAGGGCCGGCCGCAAGGCAACTTCACTGCACTCTTCACATACGCTCCGGAGCCCGGATGGTGAGCAGCGAGAGCCCCAGCTCGAGGGCCTTTCTCACACCGTCCACGAGCTTCAGCCGCGCTGCCCTCTGGTCCGGGGCGGCATCGCGGACGGGATAGCGAAATCGCTTGCCCGACCCCGTGTCGCCGGGTGCGGTGTAGAAGGAGCCGAAGGCACGGGCCACGTCCATGAGTGCGGAGGCCAGGATGGAGGTATCGTAGACGTCGAGATCGACGTTGGCGCTCCTCGAGATGGCCCAGGGAAACCTCCACAGGGCCTTGAGGATCTCCTGCTCCTCGGGTCCGCAGAGCAGTCCGGGATCCCACTTCTCGGGGATGACCCGGCCGCACTCCGCGATGATGGAGCAGCAGCGGGCATGCGTGTACTGCAGGTAAGGCCCTGTGTCTCCTTCCGGCCGGCTGGCCTCCTCGAAAACGAACCTCACGTCACGGCCCGGGGATCTCCTGAGGAACTCGAAGGCGAGGGCAGCGTGACCCACGGCCTCTGCGACCCGCGCCTCATCCTCGAGAGGCCCCGATTTTTCGCGCACCAGCGAGAGCGCCCGGTCGCGAGCATCGTCGAGGATGTCGTCCAGCCGGGCCGTGGCCCCCCCACGCGTGGAGTAGATGCTTCCCTCCCTGTCGCGCACCATGCCGAACTTCACGTGGACGAAGCGACCACGGGATCCGGGTCGCACGATCTCGGCGACCCCGAAGACCTGCTTGAAATGAAACTCCTGGTTGGCCGCCACGACATAGAGGCAGCGCACGAGATCCGGCCACGTGTCCAGCCTGTAGAGGACGGCGGCCAGATCGCGAGTCTGGTAGATCGTGGCGCCGTCCGCCTTGACCAGGATGCAGGGCTCGTCGAGCCCCGAGACGTCCACCACCTGTGCCCCCTGGCTCTCGTGCAAAAGCCCCCGGGAGCGCAGCTCCTCCAGGAGCCCCGGGATCATGTCCTCGTAGAAGCTCTCGCCGTCATACCTGTCGAACGCTATGCCGAGCCTGCTGTAGGCACGCTCCAGCTCCTGGCGTGTGATCTCCACGAACCTGCGCCACACGGCCCGCACGTCGGGGTCCCCGCACTCCAGCCTCTTGAAAATGGCACGTGCCTGCTCGGTGATCGATGGATCTTCCCTGGCCGCCTCGTTGATCCTCACGTAGAGATCGCACAGGTAGCGGATCCCCCCCTGGAGAAGAGCCTGATCGTCACCCCATCTGTTCCACGCGATGACCTGCATCCCCGTCTGCACGCCCCAGTCGCCCAGGTGATTGAGCCTCAGGACGCGGTGACCCTTGTGGGTCAGGATGCGGGAGATGCTCTCGCCCAGGATGGTCGTGCGCATGTGTCCGATGTGGAACGGCTTGGCGATGTTGGGCGAGGAGTACTCGACGAGCACGATGGGCCCATCGGGCAAAGAAGGCTCGAGAAGGCCACCGTCGATCACCGCACCTGCAAGCGATCCGGGATCGAAGAAGAAATTCAGATAGGGACCGTTGGCCACGACCCTCTCGAATCCCCTGGGCGGTCCATCCAGCCTGGACAAAAGATTGGATGCGATGAGAGGGGGCGCCATCCCCCCGAACCTGTCGACGAGGCGGAAGCACGGCACGCTGAGATCGGCCAGCCTGACCTTCTGGCCGCTGCTCTTCATCACCTGACCCTGGCTCACGGTGCGCCTGTCCACCTTGGGGGCGGGGGGCTCGACGATCAGTTCCATGACGGCTTCCGTTCCACCCGGAACGTGCGCCCCCAGGGCATCGCAGATGGCACGTCTGAAAGGATCGGAGATCATGACAAGGAACACTGACCCTGCAGTGTCACCTCGTCAAGGCCTGGCTCCCGAAACGAGGGGGCGCGGTCAATACACAAGCGCGTACGGGCGGCGATTCGAGGCCAGTCCCTCTCGCACGAGAGCGCGGCCCAGCTTCTCCAGCGCGCGGGTCTCTATCTGCCTTGCCCTTTCCCTGGACACTCCCATCCTGCGTCCGAGCTCGGCGAGCGTCCTCGGGTCTTCCTCCATGAGACGCGCCGTGGCAACGAGCCTCTCGCGCTCGTCGAGCACCTGCATGGCACGACTCACGGCTGCACGGACCCTGAGCCTGTCCTGCGAGCTGGCGGTCTCCATCTCGGGATCGGGATCGCTGGAGGCGAGCCTCTCGTGAAGACCAGACCATCCGTCCACATCGCCCGTCCTGTCGCTGTCCATGGACACGTCGCTGGTCTCGATGTGATCCAGCATCTCCCTGAGGCTCTCCGGGCTGACCTCGAGCTCCCGTGCCATCCCTTCCATGTGCCTCTCGTCGTCCCCGAACCTGGCCCCGTAGGAGGCGCGGATCCTGCGGATCCTGAAGAAGGTCTTGCTCCGTGTCATCCCCAGGCCGGTCTTCCCCCTACGCCACTCGCGGATGATGGCCTGGAAGATGTAGGCCCTGATCCAGTACGAGGCGTAGGTCACCAGCCTCACGCCCTTTTCCGGGTCGAAGCGATCGAGCGCCACCAGAAGTCCCATTGCTCCCTCGGCGAGCATGTCCTCGAACGGCACCGGGTATCGGCGGTACTTGCGTGCGATGGCCACCACGTGGCGCATGTTCGCCTCGATGAGCCTGCGGCGCGCGTCCTGATCCCGGTTGAAGGTCCAGAGCTGCACGAGCTCGGCTTCCTGCACCGCGGACAGCCGTGGCACATGCATGAAATGGCTCGTTCGTGCCGCGAGAAATCCCGCATCGCCGTTCATCACGTCCTCCCTTTGGTCCTCGTGGACGGGATGCAGCAGTGCAAACCCTGTGCCTGGTCTTTGGAGCACCTGTTGTCGGCCTCAGAACCTCTCACGGAGGCGTCCCGATCCAGTCCGGCAAAGGCCGGATACGCTGTAATTTCTCACAGATGACATAACCATGAGTCGACTGGCGCACAGCGATTGGCCATGATTTCATCTTTGAAATGCCCATTTCACGGACGGTTCAGCCCAAATGAGGACTCATTTCAATATCGAAAACGAGCACCAGATGGCAATCGAATGGCAAGTTGCACGGTGACTGCAGAGCATCGTATACTGTCGAGGTCGAAGAACCATCCCGGTCCTCACTGCACATCATGAGGAAAGGAAGTGGATCGATGAACCTCGCCAGATGCAGGATTTTCGTTTCGTTGTCGATGGCGGCGGTGCTCGGGTGCGCCACGGCAGCCAAGATCGAGGACTGGGACACGTCGGGAACCGATATCATCGACACTGCCGGCGACCTCTCGGACACGCTGTCGGACACCCCGATCGACGGGCTCCCCGATACGGGCCTCGAAACTCCCATCGACACCTCCGCCGACTCGATGGGGGACACGGGGCCGGATCTCGCCGACACTCCAACGGAAACCACCGGAGGGATCGTTGGCGATCCCTGCTACTCCACCACCCAGTGCAGCGGTGTGCCTGGAACGGGTCGCACGTGTCTGACCAGCCTGATGGGGTACGTGACCTTCCCTGGGGGCTACTGCTCCGCTTCCTGCACGAGCGCTGCCGACTGCGGCCCTGGAGCCCAGTGCGTCAACGTCTCGGACCTCGGCAGCTACTGCCTCGAGCAGTGCACCACGGCCGCGCAGTGCCGCACCGCGGAGACCTACTCCTGCAGTGCCGTGCCCGGTGCATCGGGAACGTTCTGCATCCCGCCCATCAGCTCGCCCGACTCATAGCCCATTCGCGAAGCAGGCCCGCCGTCTTGCGCACCACATCCTTTCGTGGCACCACCTGAGCATAGACCGTGGGACCGCCGGGCACGATGGCCGCGTGCCTCAGGCTGGACACCAGCCCCATGGCACCGAACCTCCCCACGAGCTCCCTGGCGTGCGAGAGTCCCAGGGCACTTTTTGCCATGAGGACGAAGGTCCGGCCACCGGAGATGGACTGTTCGCGCAGCATTTTCTCGCTCCCCTCGATCCGCAGGAGCGGCGAACGCAGCGCGGCGCGAGAGATCACGTGTGCCTCCGTGATGAGCGGGCGTCCCATGTGAAACGTGAGATGGACCCTGTCATGGCGACCGAGAACCAGCGCGAGAGGCAGGTAGAGAGGCGCATGGCGCGGGAGGAGAGTGCAGGTGGCCTCGAATCTCTCGAACCCGCTCACCGAGAAGGTGGCGTGGTAACCGATGAGCCCGCCTATCCAGGTGTACGTGGTGTCCATGGGCGAGAGTGCGTCCTCCATCTCCCTGGCGACGCGAAGGGCCACGGCCCGGTTGAGACGGCGACCGAGCAGATACCCGCCTGCAGTGACGGCCACCGTGCTGACGAGGATGGCGGTCATGACTCCGTCGGGAATCTGCACTCAGAGCCTCCCTGCGAGCAGCGAGCCCACACGGTCCAGCCCTGACGGTTCGCAAGCGTCTTCGAGAGGCGCGATGGTCACCCGCGAGAGCCCCGCCAAGGATCCTGTCTCGTCCGTCACCGTGCCCTCGCCACTCGCGGCACGGTTCACGACGATGAGCGAGGCGTCCGTTCCGATGCGGCGCAACACCTCGCGCATCCGGCCCGCTTCGGTGATGGCAAGAAGCTCGGGATTGACCACGAGCAGGTGCCGCGTGCGATGCACGAACAGGTCCTGCACCCGCGCCAGTGATGCTCGTTCCGACTCCAGCTCGCACATCACCGGATCGGCCCCGGGATCTGTCGAGACGCCGGCAGTGCCCCCGACGTGAGCGATGATCGAGCGCCGGTCGAGGATCCGCCTCCTCAGCTTGCCGAGCACTTGCGTCCACTCGAGCTGCAAACCGGGCATTGCCAGTATCCTCGAAGCCAGGCCCGTGGGGGGCATGTCGAGCACGAGGGTCGACCAGAAACGACCACCCATGATGACGGCGTCCACGGCATCGAGGGCCGCCTGCTCAAGAAGCCCTGGCGCATATTGCAACAGCGCGGGCAGGGATCCCAGGTTGAACGCTTCGATATGGTGGTACCTTTGCTCGATGAGCTCCACCGCTGCACGGCTGCGAGCTGCACATAGAGCCTCGAGATCGGGCTCGGCAGCGCAGAGCCCCGGCCCGAGATCGACCGGATCGTGGCCCACTCGCACGCCTGCCAGGTCCCCGAGATTGTGGGCGGGATCCAGGCTCATGACGAGGACGGGGCCGGCCGTGGCCAGGGCACGCCCCAGAGCCAGCGCGCAGGTGGTCTTGCCCACGCCTCCCTTGCCCAGCAGGCTCACTGCGCCTGCAACGGAGGTCACCCCAGCCATCGACCGGCCAGCATGACGAGCATGTCGTCCAGATCGCGGGTCCTGCCCAGCAGCGATGCCATCTCGCTCTCCATGTGCCCGACCAGCCTCATGCTCACGGGAGATGGGGGCAAGGACATCCCCGTGACGGAACCCATCACGAGCAGGGCGAACACCGTCTCGAGATCGACGAGCTCCATCTCGATGTCGTGGGTGGCCAGGCCTCGCAGCGCGTCCGCCAGATCGGAAATGGGGTTATGCCGGCTCATGTCCGTCCGGTGTCCCTTTTTCGGTACGCAACATGCGGGCCGAAAAATCCAGGAGCAGGAGCAGGTTGAGCAAGATCATCACCCCGACCACCGTGCCCAGCACCACAGCCTGTACGATGCTCCTGGTCGCGAACTCGGGCACGGCGTAGACGAGATACCAGACGAGGGCACCAGTGACTGTTACCCAGAGGACCAGGGCCGGCACGATGACCGCCACCCCGAAAGGAGCCCGTAGCTCCTTGACGACCCAGACCGCCACCGTCAGCAGGGCGACCGACGCCAGCATCTGGTTGGCGCCGCCGAAGGCTGGCCAGATCATGGCGAACTGTCCGCTCCAGGCCAGCCCTATCCCTGCGGACGCGGTGAGCGTGGCCGCGATCCATGGATTGGCGACGACACGATGCGCGGGTGCCGAGACCGCACGCAGGGGTTCCACGAGCTCCACCCACGTGTAGCGGGCGATGCGGTTGGTGGTATCCAGGGTCGTGAGCGCGAACGAGGCCACCCAGAGAGAGGCGAGCAGTGTCATGAGGTGGGCAGGCAGGCCGAGCGCAGTGCTGGCAGCCAGCCCGAAGCACCTCGAGAAGACCCCCACCGGACCACCCGACTCCTTCATGAATGCTCCGTAAGGTCCGGCGATGTCCCCGGCGCCGTCTTCGCCCCATGCGGTGAGTCCGGCGTCGCTCGCCGCCAAAGCGCCAAAGGAGGCGATGGCGACCACCACGATGGTGGAGAGGAACCCCTCGGTGAACATGGAGCCCATGCCCACGAACAGACCGCTCCTCTCGCTGTCGAGCTGCTTGCTCGAGGTCCCCGACGCCACGAGCGAGTGGAAACCCGACAGCGAGCCGCATGCGATGATGAGGGGTATGACGGGCCAGAAAGGAGCGGCCTTCACGACGGCTCCGCCGTCCAGGGCCAGCGGGACCGCGAAGGATGTGAAAGCGGGGAAGTCCAGCGGCCGGGCAGCCACGATGAGGCTCACGGTGCCCACGGTCAGGCCCGCAACGAGAAGCCACGCATTCAGGTAGTCCCGGGGTTGCAAAAGCAGGTTCACGGGGATCGATGCCGCCACGACGATGTACACGCCGAACAGCACCAGCCAGGCCTCGTAAGGAAGCCGCAACGGAACGTACAGGCCCAGCACGACGCAGCCCGCGAGAAGGACTATGCCGATGACCGTCGAGATCCAGAACGAAACCTTCATCCTGTAGAGGAGGACCCCGAAGAGCGGAGCGACGAATATGAGCCCGAGAGAGGAAGTGGGAACACCCGGGTTGTCCACGAAGGTCTTGCCGATGACGGCGGAGAAGGCGGCCACGACGAGCACGAGGGAGAAGAGGATGAAGAGGGTGAACGCCGTGCCGGTGCGCGGCCGGATGATCCGGGCCGCGATCCACTGCACGCTCCGGCCGTCGTACCGGACAGAGGCCATGAGCGAGAGGTAATCATGGATGGCGCCGATGAAGATGTTGCCGAGCCAGATCCAGAGCAGCCCCGGCAACCACCCCCAGACCATGGCGATGGCCGGGCCGATGATGGGGGCAGCGCCGGCTATGGAGGCGAAGTGGTGCCCGAACAGGACGAGGGGCCTCGATGGAATGTAATCCACACCGTCCTCGAGCCTGTGCGCCGGAGTGGGGCGCAAAGGATCGATACGAACGACGTTCCTCTCGATCCAGCGACCATAGAGGAAGTAGAAGACCAGGTAGATGGCCAGGCCCGCAAGGACGATGATCGTCGTGTTCATGGGCGCAGATCGAAAGTAGGCCCCCGAATGCCGGCTGTCAATGCACGCGAACGTACCTGCCAGGCCTCCTTGGGCTGTGCTAATGTCCACCGCCGTGCATAGCTCCAGCTCGAGCGTTCCAGGGCTTCGCTCCTGGGTGGAGATCGACACCGAGGCCCTGCGACGAAACCTCGCCGCGCTCCGGGCGCTCGTGGGACCGCGCTGTCTCTTGTCTCCCACGGTCAAGGCCAATGCCTATGGTCACGGTCTTTGTCTGGCGGCTCGCGCGTTCGCCTCGGGTGGCGCCGACTGGCTGTGCGTGGACAGCATCGAGGAGACCCTGGCGCTACGTTCGGCCGGCATCGATCTGCCTCTCTACATCATGGGCCACGTTCCTCCCGTCCGTGTCGGCGAGGCCATGGCCGCGGACGCACGAATGGTCGTCTACGACCCGTCCACGCTCGAGGCGGTCAGGGCAGAGCACGCCCGGTCGGGCCTCGTGGCAAGGCTGCACCTCAAGGTCGAGACGGGCAACCAGCGCCAGGGTCTCGCACCCGCGAACGCCGTGGCCATGGCGGATCAGGTGCGCGGGACCTCCGGGGCCCTGCTCGAGGGTGCATGCACCCACTTCGCCAACATCGAGGACACGACGGACCATTCCTTCGCCCGGCAGCAGCTCAGGATCTTCGCAGAGACCGTGCAGACCATCCGGGCAAGGGGCATGGAGGTTCCCATACGCCACGTGTCGAACTCGGCCGCCGTGATCCTCTGGCCGGAAGCGCACATGGAGATGGCCCGGGTGGGGATCGCCGCCTACGGGATGTGGCCTTCCCCGGAGACACGAGTGGCGGCCATGATGGCGGGACGAAGCGGCGTTCGCCTCGGGCCGGCCCTCACCTGGAAGGCCCGCATCGCCCAGGTCCGCAGGGTCGATGCGGGTACCTGCGTGGGCTACGGGCTGACCTACAGGACCACCCATCCGATCCTTTTGGCCGTGATCCCGGTGGGCTACTACGACGGGTACGACCGGGAGATGGGGAACAGGGCGCACGTGCTGGTAGGTGGCATCAGAGCTCCGGTCAGGGGACGCGTCTGCATGAACATGTTCATGGTGGACGTCACGGACTCGCAACGACCCGGACCTGGCGACGAGGTCGTTCTTTTGGGCCGGCAGGGCGACGAGGAGGTGACAGCAGAGCTCATGGCGTCCTGGACGGGCACCATCAACTACGAGGTGACCACGCGCATCCGCGAGACTCTACCCAGAGTCGAGCCATGATCGCATCTGGTCATCCCAATGCCTGCCTGTCCCAGAATGTCTATCCCGTGAACATGTTGACGGCGACAAACGGCGACATCCTGAACGGAGCTTCACTCCGACGTCAGGATGAGCTATAATGGGCTAGAAACTGGAATGAGCGCCGAACTCTCATACAAGCTCATCATCGTCGATGACGACGGCAAGACCACGCCCGTCCCCCTGTCACGCGATGACTACACGATCGGTCGCCAGGAAGGCAACGTCATCCGTCTGACCGAGCGCAACGTCTCGAGGCAGCACGCCAGGCTGTTCAGGCACAAGGGCCACTGGATCATCGAGGATCTCGGGAGCTACAACGGCGTCATCGTCAACTCGGAGCGTATCAAGGAACGAGGTGTCGTCAAGAGCGGCGACACCATCCAGATCGGAGACTACCGCCTCATCTTCCGCGAGGTGGCCGAGGCCGAGAGCGTCGAGTCCGTCATCGTCGATGGCGACATCCCTTCCGTGCCTCCACCTCCGAGGCTGACCACCGCGGTCCCCGGCGAGCAGCCCAAGCTCATCCTCATCAACGGGCCCGATCCCGGTACCATCGTCAGCCTCAAGGAAGGCAACACGGTGCTCGGACGCGGGGAAAGCTGCGAGGTGCAGATCGAGGACGTCTCCGTGTCCCGCGAGCACGCACGCATAGAGCTCAGCACCGATGCATGCAAGATCTCGGACATGGACAGCTCCAACGGCGTCCGCATCAACGGCATGCCTCGCCGGGAGCACTACCTGCAGCACGGCGACACCATCGAGCTCGGCAACATCCTCGTCCGATTCGTCGCGGCCGGCGCATGGGATCCTCTCCTCGAGCAGCTCCAGATGCAGGCCGCCCTGCCATCGACGGCGGCGTCCCGCCGGGCCCTCACCATAGGGCTGCCCCTGGCCATCGTCGGGTTGCTCATCGTGGTGGGCCTCGCCGTGCTCCTCATCGCCAGGACCAACACGGGCAAGAACGAGCAGGGCAGCGATGTCGACGTGGAGGAACTCAAGACGCTCTCGATAGACGAGCTCATCCACAGGACGAAGATATCCTACAACAAGGAGGAGTGGCGCAAGGCCATCACCTATTCGGCCGAGGTCCTCAAGTACGAACCCAGCAACACGCAAGTCAAGGAGATGAAGGAGCGGGCCACGTACGAGATCGACCAGCAGCCTCACTACCAGGAGGGCCTGAAGGCCTTCGAGCGCAAGGAGTGGGAGCACGCCTACTACACCTTCTCCAAGTTGGGACCCGAGAGCGTCTACAGGGGCAAGCCCGAGGTCGCGGATGCCACCTCCAAGTACATCGAGCAGCTGATGAACGAGATCCATGCCGCCTACGAAGCCAGGGACGAAGCCAAGGTAGAGGAAAAGGCCCTCGTGCTCGAGTCCTTGCCAGAGGCCACCGACGAGCACAAGAAGGAGGCTCGCAGGCTGCTCAAGGACCTCAAGAAGGACTTTGCGCCCAAGAAGGTCGCGGGCACCGGGCCCGGAACCGAACCTTCCGTCTTGGGCAAGAAGCCCACGACGCTTCCGGCTCCCACGGTGATCAAGAAGGGTGGCGACGTGGAGGACGGGGCAGGCACGCAGGAGGCGCTCACCGAGGCTCGCAAGGCCATCCTGGCCAACGACCAGGAGAAGTGCATCTCCATCCTCCAGAAGACCAAGACCACGCCCACGGTGCTCGACCTGCTCGCCACCTGTTACAAGGGTTCCAAGCAGATGGACCGATACTATGCCACCCTCAAGCGATACGTGAGCAAGTACCCCACGGGCCCGAAGGCCGACAAGTACAAGAAGATCCTCGAGGATGCGGGCCAGCTCTGAGCCCGGGCAAGGGCATCACCACATCCGGAGCTTGACGGTGGGCCTCTTCGGGTTGCTCTCCGTGCTCGGTGCGCTCGTGGCGGCACCCGGCGTGGGCCTCAGGGATGCCGGCGAGCTCGCCAGTGCAGCGTTTTTCCTGGGTATACCGCACCCCACGGGTTTTCCTTTGACGATGATCGTGGGACGCGCCATGTGCCTGCTCCCGATCGGCGACGCGATCCTGCGGATGAACCTGGCGAGCTCTTTGGTGATGGCAGGAGCCTTGGCGCTTCTGTTCAGGCTCGTGATCGAGTGCACGGTGCGAGGCCGCACGATGCGAACGAGCCTCTGGTCGGGCGCCGCGGCACTTTGCGCCATGCTGCTCTCACCGTCGGTGGCGTGGTTCGGCACGAGTGTCGAGGTGTACGCCTACGTGGCCCTGCTCGTGGCGGTCGCCATGAATGCAGCCCAGGTCGCCATCCGCGACTCGGATCACAGGTTCACGCTGCTCGCGATGTTCTGCGCCGGCCTGTCGATGGGCACCCATGTCAGCGCCGTCGCAGGTTGCGGCGCGGCGGCGGTCGCAGCCATCGCCGGTGCGTCCGGACGCAGATCCCATGGTGCCGGTCTCGGGGCCGCCTGTGCCGGTCTCGTTCTCGCGGGCTCTCTCGTCATCGCCTACCTGCCTTTGCGCTCGATGGCACATCCTCTCGTGATGTGGGACGACCTGTCCTCCCCGGGTGCCCTGTTCGACCACCTGAGTGGAGCGCGGATCCGGGAGGCCTTTACCGGACGGGCAGGAGGGGTGGCTCTCGCACACGATCTCATGTCTCTCGGTCGGATCATCGGATCCGACACCGGAGCGCTGGTGTTCGTGCTCGGCCCATGCGCACCTTTTCTCGCACCCCGTTCGTCGCGCGTCATGGTCGCTTCGCTCGTGTCTTTGATAGTCATCGACACGGTCTACTGCCTTTTCGTCAACCCCATGGGGATCGTGGATCGCCAGGTAGGCATCCTGACCGCTCTGTCTCTCACATGCCTCGCCGGGATGTCGCTGGCGGGCCTGCTCGGCCTGCTGGAGAGGTCCGCACCACGCATGCTCGGAGCATCGGGCGCCACTCTCGTGATGATCGCCGCTTTGGCGAGGCCCTCGCTGGATCCAGCACCTCCCTGCGACCGCATCCCGGAGCTGTGGGCCAAAGCCACAATCGAGGGCGTCACTCCAAGGGCGGTCGTGCTCTGCACTTCGGACGACCTGTGCGGCCTTTCCCTGTTCATGGGACGCGTGGAAGGCCGGCGCCCGGATGTGAGCATCGTTCCCCGGCAGCACCTCTGGAACGACGTGTCCGTGACGCAGAACCTGGGTCGTGCCCACCCGGCCCTCGCGAAGGAGATCATGGCGGCAGGTACGACCCAGTCGCTGCGCCTGCACAGTGCCGCACGAGAAGCCAGGGTGTTCGGCCTGTTCTGGGAGGTGGGCGACGGCGCCGAGCTCGTCACCGCGTTCGGCCGCGGCCGCCCGCCCCTGGTGCAGGGCGCGACGGCCCACCCACCTTTGGCCTTGGTGGCAGGCGGAGGCACGGATCCCAAGACTGCGAGGGTACACGCCCGGACCATCCTGCACTGGATGATACTCTCGGGGCACGACCCGGCTCGCACCTCGGGCACGGATCTGCATTTCGCCACGCAGAGAACCCTGGCACGCGATCTGCTGGGCGCGGGGTTGATCCTGGCCAACGACGGTCTCGAGGAGCAGGCACTCGAAGCGTTCTGGCTCGCGGTGGCGGTGAAGCGCGACTACGCGCCCGCGCTGACCAATCTCGCCATCCTGGAGGCCTCGGCAGGCAACCTGGATCGCGCCATCGCCCTGGCCAGGGAGGCGGTGAAGGCCGATCCGCTGCGCGAGAAGTCCGCCCGTACGCTGGCAAGGCTTCTCGAACAGGCTGGGCTCTCGGGCACGGGAGGAGATCCATGAGAGGCACGATCACCGACGTGGCAGGAGTGAAGGTGGGTCATTTCACCGAGAAAGAGGCCAGGACCGGTTGCACCGTCGTGCTGCTGCCCGCAAACAGCAGGGGGGGAGTGGTCGTGAGCGGATCCGCTCCGGCCACGCGCGAGACTGCGGTGTTGGAACCCTCGTCATGGGTCGAAGACGTCCACGCCATCTGTCTGGCCGGAGGCTCCGCATACGGCCTGCAGGCAGCAGGAGGAGTGATGCGCTGGCTGGAGGCCAGGGGGCAGGGTCATCCTACCCGCTTCGGGCCGGTACCCATCGTGCCAGCAGCATGCATTTACGACCTGAACGTGGGCGACGGGACCGTGAGGCCGGACGAGGAGGCAGGGTACGACGCATGCGAACGCGCCAGCACCGATTTTCCGACTGGCCAGGTGGGCGCCGGAACCGGAGCTACCTGTGGCAAGTGGCGGGGCATCGAAAGGGCGTGCCCGGCAGGTATCGGAACCGCCTCACGGAGGGTCGAAGACCTCGTGGTGGGCTGCCTGGCCGTGGTCAGCCCGATCGGGGACATCGTGGGTCGCGACGGGCGGGTGCTCCTCGGTGTGGGTGGAGACCCGACCGGAGCGCTTTCGCCCGGAATGCCGAACACCATCCTCTGCGTGGTGGCCACCACCGGTTGCCTCACCAGGGACATGTGCACGAGAGCGGCCTCGCGCATCCCCGACGGCATCGCTCGGGCCGTGAACCCGGCTCACACGCTGCACGACGGCGACACGGGGTTCTTCGTGTCCTGCGGAGCTGTCGATGCAGATCCAGACGTGATCTTCCACCTCACAATGGAGGTGGTGGCCGACGCCATAAGGTCCGTGGCACGAAAGCAAGAGCGAACCTGATGTCTACTTGGCCTGGCGGGACTGCATCTGCTGGATGAAGGCCGGGATGGAGGTGACCTCGTCGCTGATCTCCAGGATGTCACCGCCGATGGGCAGTGTCGTCTGGGACGGCTCCCGGGTGATGCGCATCCTGGACGGAGGGATGGACGACGTGCGCACCTCCATGGGGGTCGCCGTCGTCGTCCGCACCCTCACAGCAGGCCGGACCTCTTCGACCGCCTGGGTCCTTGCACAGGCCTGCGTCGCTCCCTCGAAACCGGTAGCGATGACCGTGATCCTGATCTGACCGTCCTGCATGTCAGCACTCACGAGACCTGGCTTGATGACCGCGTCCGGAGAGGCCGCGTCCGTGATGGTGGACACGGCCAGGTCGAAGTCCTCGAGCGACATGTCGTTGGGGTTGCACGTGACGTTCACCAGCACTCCCGTGGCGCCCTGCACCGTGGCACTCTCGATGAGGTTGTTGGTGACTGCCATCTGCGCCGCCCTCACGGCCCTGTCCTCGCCATCCGCCATGCCCATGCCCATGAGCGCCCGGCCGGAGCCCTTCATGATGGTCCGCACGTCCTCCATGTCCACGTTCCATATGCCGGAGAGCTGCACGATGTCCGTGATGCCCTGCACGGCGTACAGGAGGATGTCGTTGGCCAGGGAGAACGCCTGGGGCAGAGAGAGCTTGCCCGCGTTCTCCAGAAGACGCTGGTTGGGCACCACGATGACCGAGTCGCACGCCTCCATGAGGCGCCCGATCCACTCCTCGGCCACGGTCAACTTGCGGCGTCCCTCGAAGTTGAAAGGCTTGGTGACCACGGCCACCGTGAGCACACCCATCTCGCGGGCCATCTCCGCGATGGCTGGAAGGCTCCCGGTCCCCGTACCACCACCCATTCCAGCCGTGAGGAAGACCATCTCGGATCCTTGGAGCTCCTGCTGGATGTGGTCGAGGCTCTCCTGGCAAGCCTTGAAGCCCCGCTGCGGGTCGCACCCCACTCCCAGGCCTCCGGCATAGCGCTCGCCAAGCTGGATCTTCTTGGTCGCAGCGCAAGCGTTGAGCGCCTGCACGTCCGTGTTGGCAGCCATGAACTCGACGCCCATGAGGCCTCGATCGATCATGTTCGTGACGGCATTGCCTCCGGCACCTCCCACTCCCAGCACCTTGATGTTTGCCCTGATGTCGTATGAACCCATCAAGAACTCGCCAGACATCCCTCTCCTCCCCTGGCCCACGGCCCACGAGTTTCTAGAACATCTCCTTGAACCAACCACCGAGGTTCTGGATCACGGAGGTGCGTTCCTTGCGCGTCTCGGCTGGTCCTCTGCGGACCTCGCCGACCGATTCTGATGCGAAGAGGAGCAGACCGGTGGCCGTGGCGTAGCCTGGGTTGCGGAGCATGTCCGCCATCCCGCCGACACCGCCTGGTGTGCCCTTCCTGACCGGTATCTGCAGCATGCTCTCGGCCAGCTCGGGCATGCCCGCGAGGATGCTCCCGCCCCCGGACAGGACGAGACCCGATGCGAGCGTATCGATGTACCCGCTCTGCTCGAGGGTCCTGTGAATGAACTCGAAGATCTGCGCCACCCTCGGCTGGATGATGCCACACAGCGTCTGGCGCGGGATCGTCTCCGGCGGACGACCCCCGACGCGGGGCACGTCTATCACCTCGTCTGGCTCTACCATTCCCACCGACGCGCAGCCGCTCTTCTGCTTGATCCGCTCTGCCTCGGCGATAGGCGTGTTCAGGCCCACGGCGATGTCCTTGGTGATGTGCCAGGATCCGATCGGGAGCACGGCCGTGAACATCACGCTTTCCTCGACATAGATGATGATGTTCACAGTACCGCCACCGATGTCCGCGTAGGCGACGCCCAGCTCCTTCTCGTCGTCCTGCAGCACGGCCATGGACCCGGCGAGCTGATCCAGGACCACGCCCTCGACCTCGAGATCGCACAGATGGACGCACTTGAGCAGGTTCTGGTAGTTGGACTCGCCGGCGGTTATGACGTGCACCTTGGTCTCGAGGCGCACTCCATTCATCCCTGCCGGATCCTTCACACCCTCCTGGCCATCGATGATGTAGTCCTGCGGCAGTGTGTGGATGATCCTCTGCTCACCCGACAGGGGAATGGACCGCGCCGATTCCAGCACGCGCGCTACGTCATCTGGACCTATCTCTCGGCCTCTCACGGACACCATGCCCGTGGAGTTTAGGCTGCGCGTATGACCGGAGATCGAGATGTAGATGGATTCCACCTGGCAGGCCGCCTGCTGGCTGGCCTGCGAAACGGCTCCGCGGATCGCGCTCGCCGTCTTGTCGATGTTGACGACGACGCCCTTCTGCAGCCCTTTGCAGATGTGATCGCCGATACCTATGACCTCGATACCCTGATCGGCGATCTCGCCGATGACGGCCGTCACCTTCGTGGTACCGATGTCGACTCCAACGATGATCTCGGAAGCGCTCGCCATCCCTACCCGCCTGTCCTGTCCCTGGGCCATGGGGCCCATCCGACCACGTTTACGAGGTGCCAGTTGAGCACATCAAGGTATGCCACAGCGCCGGTTCATGATTCCACTTTTTGGCCGTCTGGCATCCATCATGAGCTCGCCAGCCTGGCCACGAGCCTTTCTGGAAAGTTCTTGCTATCGACCATGATGTAGTCCCAGGAGCGTTTCTGTCCATCGAGCTCGCGCAGGACCGCGCGGAGCCGCTTGAGCTTCTTGAGCATGTGACCCTGCCCGAGCCTGATCTCCCGTGCCTCTTCACCGATGTACAGCACGATACCGCCGCCGTGCTCGCGATGGACCGTGCTCACTGGCGCCAGCCTGGTGAGGCCCATCCGTTCATACTCATCGATGATCTGTATAATCTTGCACAACTCGCTCCTGAGCTTCTCCTCGTCCCCTTCGATCCACGAATTGTCTATGCCCGTAATGATGACCTTATCCACAGGCTCACCGGCCGGGTGTTTCTCGAACACCGTCCCGTCCACGTCGACGCGCCACAGCCCCTCGGCCCATACGAGAGCGGCGAGCTCCCGCTCCACGATCTCGACGATGACCCTGTCGGGCATGTGCTTCGTGACTTTAGCTTCGCGGATCCACGGGTGGGACACGAGATTGCTCGTGGCCTCGTGCTCGTCGAGATCGAACATGCTCATTTTGGGTTCGATGCCCGCCTGCGCGAGCACCTCCTCCTCGAGGAGCTTCTCGTTGCCGGAGACCTTTACGATCCGCATGGAAAAGGAGTCCGAGGTGCGGAGCCATCCAGCCAGGGATCTGCCCCCGAAGGTGAATCCCGCGACGATGGCCAGAGCCGCGAGCACGAGAAGAGCGTTAAGCGCGATGGACGCGATCCTACCTTTGCGCTCGGGCCCGCCGACGGAAAGCAGGGGAGAGGCCGGCTCGTGGGCTGCCCGGGCGATGCGCCGATTGGGCTTGCTGCGCCGTATCTTCACGCTTTTTTTGCGCCTCTCATCGAGCGCTCCCTGAGCATCACGTGGATCTTCTTCACGTCTCCTGCACCCAGGGTGACGAGGATATCTTTCTGTTTAAGGGTCCTGGCCAGGTGGTCGACGACCAGCTCGAGGGTGGGAACGAACGTGACGTGCCTGTGGCCATGCTCCCGGATGCAGTCCGCAAGAAAGGATCCGTCGATGCCTGCCATGGGGTCCTCACCGGCAGCATAGATCTCGGTGACCACGAGCTCGTCCGCATGGTTGAAGGCACGCGCGAACTCCTCTGCGAGCAGCTTGGCACGCGAGAAGCGATGGGGCTGGAACACCGCGACGATCCTTTGGCCGAAAGCTTCACGGGCCGCCTCGAGGGTGGCCCTGATCTCCTCGGGGTGGTGTGCGTAGTCATCCACGAGCGTCGCTCCGAAGGCCTGCCCGCGGATGGAGAACCTCCTTGACACGCCCTCGAAGCTCTCAAGGGCCTCCGCCACGGTTTTCATGTCGATGGATAGCTCGCCCCCGACGGCCAGACAGGCAAGCGCGTTGAGCACGTTGTGCTTGCCCGGCATGGAGATCGTCACGCGCCCCCACGGCCGTCCCTTGATCACCAGATCGAAGCTCGAGCTGAGCCCATGGATGGAGATGTGCTCTCCGCGGTAGTCAGCCTGGCTGCTCGTACCGTACGTCACGAAGCGCTTGGAAAGCCTGGGGAGGATGGACTGCACGCGCGGATGATCCACGCACAGGATTGCCAGCCCGTAGAACGGCACACGGTTCGCGTACTCCACGAATGCATCCGTGAGCGCCTCGACGCTCCCGTAGTGGTCCAGGTGCTCTGGATCGATGTTGGTTATCACGGCGACAGTGGGAGTCAGCTTGAGAAAGCTCCCATCGCTCTCGTCCGCTTCCAGAACCATCCATTCCCCGCGCCCGAGCACGGCGTTGGTTCCTATGGCGTTGAGCTTGCCCCCGAGAACGATGGTCGGATCGAATCCAGCAGCGGCCAGGGATGTCGCCACGATGCTCGTGGTCGTCGTCTTGCCATGGCTTCCGGCAATGGCGATGCTCTCCTTGAGCCTCATGAGCTCGGCGAGCATCTCGGCCCTGGGGATCACAGGTATTCCGGCGAGCCTTGCCGTTTCGACCTCCGGGTTATCCATCCGGATGGCACTGGAGATCACCACGACGTCGGCTTCCTGGACGCTCTTGGCGCTGTGAGGCCCTGTCACGATCCTGGCCCCGCGTTCGACGAGCCTGCTGGTCGTCTCGCTGGCGTGAAGATCGGATCCTGACACTGTGTAGCCCAGGTTGATGAGAACCTCGGCAATGCCGCTCATCCCGATGCCGCCTATCCCGACCAGGTGGATCCGGTACCTTTTCCGGGATAGAGACGTCAGACCCGTCATGTGGTCTCCTCGTCGCCGTCGCCCCCTTCCGGCTCCTCATCGGGTATCGATACGCGCCTGTTGCCAGCCAGGTGCTCCACCTTGTCGTGCTCGAGGGCACTGGCTCGATCGATGTCCCGGGCGACGCTCATGAGTACTCCCGCGGCGAACATGTTGGAGACGAGCGAGCTTCCCCCATAGCTCATGAGCGGCAACGCCAGGCCCTTGGTGGGCAAGAGGCTCATGATCACCTGCAGGTTCACCACGACCTGGAACGCCAGATAGAACGTCAGGCCGGCCGCGAGGAACGTCCCGTACTCCGTGCGAGCCCTGCGGGCGATGTTGACGCCCGCAACGACGATCACCGCGAAGAGCGATAGCACCATGACCATTCCAACCAGTCCCAGCTCCTCGCCCACGATGGACGCGATGAAGTCCGTATGCGCATCGGGCAAGAACAAAAGCTTCTGCTTTCCGTTGCCGAGGCCGAGACCCCACATGCCGCCTGAGCCTATACTAATCAGCGATTCGTTGATCTGGTAATTGATTCCTTGAGGATCGATCTCCGGGTTGAGGAACCCCGTGATGCGCTTCCACCGATAGTCGTTGTACCTGATGAGCAGGTAGCCCAGCGTCGAGGCGATACCGGCCGTCAATCCTAGATAATGCACGCGTGCTCCCCCCACGAAGAGGAGCACCATGGTCAGCCCGAAGATCATGGCGGCGGCTCCGAAGTCCGGTTGCTTGAGGCACATCGCCGCGCACAAGCCTGAGATGATCACGGGCGGCGCGAAGCCCACCTTGAACGTCTTGATGAACTCGGCCTTGCGGACCATGAAGAAGGAAACGTAGAAGACGATGGCCACCTTCGCGATCTCCGAGGGCTGGATGTTGAATCCGCCGAAAACCCTGATCCATCGAGTGGCGCCCTTGACGGTGATGGTTCCGAAGGGTGTCAGGCACCAGACCAGGCCGAGCACGGAGACGACGAGGAGGGGATAGGTGAATCGACGGTACAGCTCCACCGGGAGACGGGAGGCGACGACCATGATCACGAGACCCAGGGAGGCGAACACGAGCTGCCGATCGACGAAGTAGCTTGCATCACCGAAGCGTTTGAGGCTGAACACCATGCTCGCGCTGTAGACCATCACGAGGCCGAGGACCACGAGTAGGATCACCGGGACGAACACGAGAAGCGTCAGCACGTCCGGCGTGAAGAAGGACCGTACGGAGCTCCGCGAGGTCAGGTCCCCGGAAGGGACCAGGCTGTCTACAGCATGATCCATGCCAGTTGTCCTGTATACAGCGGTGAACGGGCGAGGATCCAAAAAGCCGCTCAGGGCCGAGAACCCGAGCTTCTCGCGATCCCTCTGGCAAGCTCGCGAAACACGTCGCCCCTGTGCTCGAAGTTGCGGAACTGATCGAAGCTCGCGCACGCAGGCGAAAGCAGAACGGTCGTTCCAGGACGGGCGAGGGCGGCGGCCCGTTCGACGGCCGCCTCGATGGTGCCCACATGCTCGGACTGGACGACCGGATCGAAAGCCTTGCCGATAGCCTCGGCCGCCTGTCCGATGAGGAGCACGCGAATCACCTTGTCTTTGGCTGCGGGGACGATGTCCTCGTAATCCAGCTTCTTGTCCAGGCCGCCCGCGATCAGGATCACCGGCGCCGTGGCTGCCTCGAGCGCCGCCACGACGGATGCGGGGTTGGTGGCCTTCGAGTCGTTCACCCACTTCACGCCGTTCGCCTCGGCCACCAGCTCGAAGCGGTGCGCCAGCGGCCGGAACGCTCGCAGTCCCTCTCCCACCTCCTCGATGCTTGCACCTGCCAGCAAGGCGATCGCCATGGCCACCATGCCGTTCTGCACCGCGAGCCGGTCCGGAAGACCGATGTCGGCCGCCACGAACGACGCGCTGCCCATGCCCGGTCCCTGAACTCTCACCATCCGATCCTCGAAGAAGATCTCGGAACCTGCCTCGCCCAGGACATGCAAGCGCCCATTGCTCTTCTGGGCCAGGCGCAAGGCCCAGGTTTCGCCGGCCAGGACGACCGCGTGATCTGTCGGTTCCTGGTTCATGAAGACGTTGCCCTTCGCTTTCGCATACTGGTCCATGTCCCGGTAGCGATCCATGTGATCCGGGGTCACGTTGAGGATCGTGGCGACCTCGCACCTCATGTGCCGGACGCGCTCGAGCTGGAAGCTGCTGAGCTCCAGCACGAACACCCCGCCGTCCACATCCGCCTCGCCTCCCACGGCCAGAGACGGGGCGGTGCCCAGATTGCCGCCCGTCCAGCAGGGCCTCGACGAGCGCGACAGGATGCCTCCGGTCATTGTGGTCACCGTGCTCTTGCCGTTCGACCCCGTGATTCCCACGAACGCAGCGCGGCTTGCACGGTATGCCAGCTCCACCTCCGAGATGATCTCTGCTCCGGAGGCCTCGGCCCTGGCCAGGACGGGAATATCCGGCACTCCCGGGGACACAACGACGAGCCTCGCCTGATCGAACAGTCGCGGGTCGTGACCTCCCAGATCGAGCATCACCCCTGCCCGCTCCAGGGCGTCGGCGTCGGGGATCTGCTGGCGGGTCTTCATGTCGGTGGCGCTCACGCGGCAGCCAAGCCTCGCCGCGAGCAGCGCCGCGCCCGCGCCCGAGCGCGCCAGCCCCAGCACATGCACCGGCGTTCCGGCCGCCGGGGTCTTCCTGTCTTTGTGGAGGTTGCCGTCCACGTCTACCTCAGCGCAGCTTCAGAGAGCTGAGTGCGAAGAGCGCCAAAAGGATGCTGATGATCCAGAACCTGACGATGATCTTCGGCTCGGCCCAGTTTTTGAGCTCGAAGTGGTGATGCAAAGGCGCCATCCTGAAGACCCGCCTTCCGAGGAGCTTGAACGACACCACCTGGGTGATCACGCTCAGCGCCTCCAGCACGAAGATGCCGCCGATGATCACGGCAAGAAACTCGTTCTTTGTCACCACGGCAATCATGCCGAGAGCGCCTCCCAATGACAGGCTTCCCACGTCGCCCATGAAGACCTGGGCGGGAAACGTGTTGTACCAGAGAAAGCCCACTCCGGCGCCGATGATGGACGCGCAGAGTATCACGAGCTCCTGCGACGACGGGATGGCCGGTATCTGCAGGTATCGAGCGAGCGAGATCCCGAAGAACGTTGCTCCGGCCAGATAGGCCAGAATGAGGAAGGTGGCGCTGTTGATGAGCACGGGGCCTATGGCGAGTCCGTCCAGCCCGTCCGTGAGGTTCACGGCGTTCGAGAAACCCACGATCACGATGACCGTGAAGGCAGCATAGACGAACCTGTTGATGTTGAGCGCCACCTCGCGGCTCTCCCCCGTGTAGAGGAACGCCACCTGGGGGAAAAACTTCTTTGTGGAAACGAACGGGAGCGCCAGACGGTAACGTACTTCCATCCAGTCCTGGGGAAGGTCCTGGTAGAAGTACAGCATCCATGCCACCCCGATGGCGATGAGCACCTGCAACGTGAGCTTCTGCCACCCGCTCAGTCCCTTGTTGTGTCGCCGCCGGATCTTGAGCATGTCATCCGCGAACCCCACGACTCCGAGCGCCACGGTCACCACCAGGGTGAGCCATACCAGAGGGTTCTGCACGTCCGCCCACAGCACCGTCGGGGTGACGATGGACAGAAGCAGCAGGCTTCCACCCATGGTGGGCGTCCCCTTCTTGGACTGGTGCGCCTCGGGTCCCTCGTTGCGGATCTCCTGGCCGACCTGGTGTTGCTGCAAGGCCCTCAAGAAACCCGGGAACAGGGCGAAGTACATCAGGATGGCGGTGAACCAGGCAGCGATGGCACGAAACGGCACATAGCGCATGACGTTCAAGAACGAGAGCCAATCGGCCTCGTCGTGCAGCGGGTATAAAAGCTCGTACAGCACTGGACGGTCACCAATATAGCAACATCTGGACGACCCTCTCCATTTTCATTCCGCGCGATCCCTTCACGAGGACGAGGTCGCCCTCCCGGAGGACCGAGCCCAGCCCACCGAGAGCCTCCTCGGTGCTCTCGAAGCACTCCACCTCGACCGCACCGGCACCGATGGCGCCTCCTCGCACGTCGCCGGCCCGCGCTCCCACGGCCACGATCTTCGCGACGCCCATCGATGCGGCATCCTTGCCCACCTTTCGGTGCAGCGAGGGCGATGCCTCACCCAGCTCGAACATGTCACCTAGCACCGCCACGGTCCTCCGGCCCGCCGCGCGGGCTACGAGGGTCGAAAGCCCGGCATGCATGGAGGCGGGGTTGGCATTGTAGGTGTCATCGATGATCTCCAGCCTTGCCCCCCTCAGAGAGGCCCCCCTTCCCTGGACGGGCTCGACATCGCACAGACGGGACGCGGCAATATCGAGCCTCACGCCGCAGGCCTCGCACACGGCCAGCGCAGCCACGGCGTTGAGCGCGTTGTGCGCGCCGCTCAGGCCGAGCCTCGTGACGATACGGGCGCCCCCGGCCGAGATCTCCATCCTTTGCCCCCCTTCCGGGGACTGCATCACACCGAGGAGCCTCACATCCGCCTCTTCGCACGTGCCATAGGTGACCGTCCTCTCGCTCGCCCTGCTCATCGTTCGAACCCCGGCATCGTCGAGATTCACCACCGCCACGGCATCGCGCCTCATGCCTGCGAACAGCTCGCCCTTGGCACGGGCTACACCCTCGAGCCCGCCGAAGAACTCCGTGTGGGCCTCTGCCACGCAAGTGACCAGACCCACGTCGGGATCCGCCAGTCGCGTGAGCATCGCAATCTCGCCGGGATGATTGGCGCCCATCTCGACCACGCAGAAGGCGTGCTCCGGCGTCAGGCCGATGAGGGTCAGGGGCACGCCCAGGTGGTTGTTGAGGTTTCCCCGGCTCTGGTGCACAGGACCGCCCGCACCCAGCGCGGCCGCGACGAGCTCGCGCGTGGTGGTCTTGCCGCAACTTCCCGTGAGCGCCACGACCCTGGCCCGGACCGCCCGACGCCTCGCTTCCCCCAGTGCCTGGAGTGCAACGAGCGTATCCGGCACGAGGATGGTGGGCACATCCACGTCCACTGCACGGCTCACCACCACCGCACTGGCCCCGGCCCGTGCGGCCGCGGACACGTACTCGTGCCCGTCCCTCTGAGCCACCAGGGCGAAGAACACGTCCGATGGCGTCAGACTGCGAGAGTCGATGCACGCACCTCTGGCCCTCGTATCGCCCCCTCCCGAGAGCTTCCCCCCCACGGCCGCGGCGATCTCCGTCAGTGTCCCTATCATGGCGTCGTCGTTTCTAGTCAACCCGCCTGCGCCTGTCCACTTCCCTGCTCCCGGGTGGTCCGGGCCTGGCTGTACACGAACACAAGGGAAGATCTCGCCGCATCTCACCGACGCAGGATGGCAGAAAGCATGGATCCCGACCTCGATGGGCACGAGGGGCTGGCAGGCCGCGGACGCCGGATGTCAGGTGCTGCTGCCTCCTACCCACACACCGGGAACACCACACCAACCAACCTTCACCGCCGGTCACCACCTCACATGCCTCACCGCCGACCCTCGATCGATCACCTGCCCCGTCGGCCCACGTACCGCCTTCACCACCGGCCACCTGACCGCAACCGTCCGCCTGTCCCGGAACTCTTGCGGCCGCTCGCGACTTGCCGGCCCGCCTGGCCACGCACGTCGCACGCCTTGTAGGCCTTCCCGTTTCCACCTCAGGAAACTGATATCGCTGTCCTCCACACCCGGATCCCATCCACTCCCACACGCACGCCCGGATCCCCACCTTCCATATCGCGGCCTTCCACCACAACCACAGCACCTGACATCCCGCATCCGCGGCACTCGAGCGCCGCGCCGCCTCGTTTTTCAAAGAACGCCCGTGGTCTCCGCCCCGAGCGAGAGGTCCGCGAGGACCTCGCGCACGACCTCCTGGTCGCTGAAGTGGATCGTACGGTCCCGAAAGATCTGGTAGTCCTCGTGGCCCTTGCCGGCCACGAGGATGGAGTCTCCCTCTTGCGATGAGGCGATGGCGAGCCTGATGGCGGCCGCCCTGTCCGGCTCGACGGCGAAAAGGCCGGTGCCGACGATGGCACCATGGGCCTTCACGAAGCCGGCCTGTTCCACTCCGGGGACGATCATCTCCAAGATCGAGGCAGGGTCCTCGGTGCGCGGGTTGTCGGAGGTGACCACCACGAGGTCGCCGCCCTCGGCGGCGACTTTGCCCATCTTCGGCCGCTTGTCGCGGTCTCGATCGCCGCCGCATCCCACGATCACCCACAGCCGTCCGCGCGTGAGTGGTCGAAGCACGTGACAGGCCGCTCGCACGGCATCCGGTGTGTGGCTGTAGTCCACGAAAACGCGACGTCCTCCCTTGCCCGCGATGGCCTCCAGCCGGCCCGGAACGGCAGGCAGGGAGGCCAGGCCCTCGACGAGCGAATCGGGGTCGTGCCCCAGGGCGGCCCCAGCTCCGAGAGCGGCCATCAGGTTCAGGATATTCACGTCGCCCACGAGGCGGCTGTACACCTGCTTCGTGCCCCACGGCGTTCGCAGGGTGGCATCGAACCCGTCGATTCCCACGCTCGTCCTGAGAGGGACGATGTCCGCGGACGAGGACGGGTCCAGCGAGAAAGACAGGGTGTGTGCGCGGCATCCATCGATGATGCGCGACGCCCAGGGGTCGTCCGCGTTGACCACGGCTGTCCCGCCGGCCGGCAGGATGTCCGTGAACAGGCGACGCTTGCAGGCGAGGTAGTCCTCCCAGGACGGATGGAAGTCCATGTGATCCTGGGTGAGGTTCGTGAAGATGGCTGCGTCCAGGTCCAGGTGATCGGCGCGCCGGAGCTTGAGCGCATGGCTCGAGATTTCGAGCACCATGGCCTGCCCGCCGCACGCGAGGTGTCGGGCGGCGGCGCCGTGAATCGTCGGGGCCTCTGGTGTCGTGAGACTGCTCTTTTGCGCCACCTGGCAGACCACGGTCTGGATGGTGCCCAGAAGGGCCGTCGGCAGCCCAGCAGCCTCGAGTGCGCTTCTGAGCATGTACGCCGTCGTGGTCTTGCCGTTCGTTCCAGTGATGCCGACGACCTGGAGCGAGCGCGTGGGATGGCCGTACACTGCATCGGAGAGGGCCGAGAGGGCGAGTCGGGCGTCTTGCACCCGGATCCAGGCCCGGCCCGGATCCCAGCCTTCCGGTGCCAGGGCCTCGGATACTACGGCCAGGGCGCCTCGGTCGGTCGCATCGAGAGCGAACCTGACACCGTCGAGCTTGTGACCGTCGATGGCCACGAACAGCGATCCCTGGATGGCCTCCCGGCTGTCGTGGGTGACGGTATCTACGAGCACGGCATCATCACCCGCCAGGATCTGGCCTTCCACCAGGCAGATCAGATCTGCGAGCCTCACAGCCACCTCACCACCCCACCGGGTCGAAGACCACTGTCACGACCGACCCTCTGGGCACCAGTATCCCTGCCGTGATGGACTGCCCAACGGCCCTCCCGTTGCCCTGGATCTCCAGGTGGAGGCCGTCCGCGTTCTGCAGCGCCCAGGAGAGGCCCTTGCCCATGAACTCAGGCACCTGAACGCAGTCGCCGGTGCAGGGTTCCGTGTCCGGATCCGTGTCCTCCGGCGGATCCATGACTGCCTGCGTTCCGTCCGGCACCGCCTCCAATGTCGCCAGTTCCTCCAAGACCAGCTCCTGTGTGGGAGCCGGAACCTGCGACGGGCCGTACTGGGCGATGCCCAGGTAGCGAAGGCTACGATCCGCGATCCGCGCGAACGTGGGAGCTGCCACCACGCCACCGTAGTAGTTGATCAGGGGGTCGTCCACGATGACCACGATGGCAAGCTTGGGATCGTCCGCAGGCACGAAGCCGACGAACGAGGCGGTCCACTTGTCCTTGGCATAGCCGCCCGTCACGAAGTCCACCTTCTGGGCCGTTCCGGTCTTGCCTGCCACCGGGAACCCCGACAAGGATGCGCCCGTACCCGTTCCACCCTCCTCTGTCACTGCCACGAGCATGCTGGTGAGCACCTTGGCAGTCTTTCCATCGATGACCTTGCGCTGCAACCTGGGCTTGTACTCCTTGAGCACGGTCCCGTTGCCGCTGAGGACCTTCTTGACGAGGATGGGCTTGAGCAGGCGGCCCCCGTTGGCCACGGCGGAGACGGCCATGGCGAGCTGGACGGCTGAAACGCTGACTCCGTGGCCGAAGGAGATGGATGCCAGATCCACGTTGTACCAGCGCGAGTAGTGGCGAAGCGAGCCGCTCGTCTCGCCCGGGTAGGGGATGCCCGTGGGCGAGCCGAACCCGAACCGGCTGAGGTAGCGGTAGAGCTGCCTTTTCCCCACCCGCTCGGCCACCTTGACGGCGCCGACGTTGGAGGAACGCTGCAGGATCTGGAGGGGCGTCAGCCATGCGTCCCTGTGAGAGTCGTGGATCGTCAGATCGTCCACCGTGTATCGCCCATCCTCGCAAAAGACGGAGTCCGAGGGTTTCACCTTGCCAGAGGCGAGGCCCGCGGCCATGGTGAATATCTTCATGGTGGAACCAGGTTCGAACTGGTCGGTGAAGGCCCTGTTGCGTCGCTCGAAGGCCGAGAACTGGCCGTAGTGGTTGGGGTCGAAATCGGGGAAGCTCGCCACGGCGAGGATCTCGCCGGTTGTGGGCCTCACCACGACGGCCATGGCAGCGCTGGCCTCGAACAGGTGGGCCGTGGCCGCGATCTCCTCCTGGGTGATCGTCTGGATGGCCTTGTCGATGCTCAGCACCACGGAGTTCTCGTAGGAGGGGAGCGTCTCCTGCAATCCGTCGGCGAGGATGAAGCCTCCCCGGGCATCTCTGAGACCGCTCACGGTCTGGCTGGAACCGATGAGGTCGTCGTTGAACTGCAGCTCGATACCCTCGAGTCCCACGGAGTCGAGCCCGGCGAAGCCCAGCACGTGAGCGGCCAGGCGGCGGTTCGGATAGAAGCGCTTGCTCTCCTTGGTCGTGAGGATTCCCTGGATCTTGAGCCTCTCCACGGCCTCGGCCACATCAGGCGGGACCCTGCGCTTGAGCCACACGAAGTGACGGTCCGTGGCGAGCTTCTCGTGGATGCGAGCGCGGTCCATGCCCAGGACGGGTGCGAGCGCATCAGCGGCCCCTCCAGGATCCTGGACTTCCCGGGGATCCGCGTAAACACTCGGCACCATGACGCTGATGGCCAGCTCCGCGCCGTTGCGGTCCAGGATCGGGGCACGGCTCGGAGGCAAGGTGGCCGAGTGCATGTACTGCTTCTTGGAGCGCTCCGAGTACTGCTCGTGCTCGACCACCTGCAGCTCGTAGGTGCGGGCCATGATGCGGCCCGCGGCGAGCAGGATGATCGCCGTGACGATCAGGATCCTGACGCGGATACCGCGAGTGCGCCTGTTGATCCCGTCCAAGAGGACCTACCTTCCCTTGCCCTTGTCCACCTTGACCAGCTGCTCCTTGTCGGGGATGTGCATGCCGAAACGATCCTCGGCCTTTTTGCCGACCTCCTCCGGGTTCTTCATGATGGCCTTCTCGAGCTCGAGCTCGCTGCGCTGACGCACGAGCTGCCGACCCCTGATGTTCTCATGGTTCAGCTCGTAACCGAGCTGTATCACCTGGTTGCGGACGGAAAGATGGAAGAACAGCACGCCCGCAAGCGCGGCCACGCTCACGATGAGGAGCGCGATATGCTTGCCGTCGTGCAGCATGACAAGGAGCCTCTCGCGTCTCGGCCCCATGGTCTCACCTCCCTGTCTTTCGAAAGGCCCTGAGCTTAGCGCTGCGCGCTCTGCGATTCCGCCTCACCTCGGTCATCGACGGGGTCAGCGGCCGTGCGGTGAGTATCTCACCCACTCCCGCCGCCGCCAGCGCTCGCAGCCCGCGCTTGACCAGCCTATCCTCGAGGGAGTGGTATGCGAGACACACGAACACCCCTCCGGGTGCCAGGATCGCGGCGAGCCTGGCGAGCAAGGCCTGGAGCTGATCGAGCTCCCTGTTCACCGCCAGGCGAATGGCCATGAACGTGCGCGTTGCCGCGTCCACCCCACCCGAGCGGACCCTTCCCGATGCCTCGCGCACGGCCTGGGCAAGATCGCGAGTGTCGAGGATGCGTCCGCGGCGTACCTCCTCGTGCAGGTGCCTGGCAATGCGCCTGGCGTGCCTCTCCTCGCCATAATCGCAAAGGATTCGCTCGAGAGTCATGGGGCTCGAACCACGGATGACGTCCAGTGCCGTGCCCGGTGACGTCCTGTCCATTCGCATGTCGACGGGACCGGCGTTCGTGAAGCTGAAGCCTCGAGAGGGGTCGTCGAGCTGCATCGAGGAGACCCCCAGGTCCGCCAGCAGGCCGTCCACGCCTCCAGGGCGCTGGTGATGCACCACTTCATCGAGGTCTGCAAAGGATGCATGGTGCAGCGACCAGCGGGCTGGATCGAACCGGACGAGTCGGCTGGCCGCGAACGCGAGGGCTTCCTCGTCGCGATCAACCCCGATGAGCATGCCCGTGGGACCGCAGGCGTCGAGGAGTGCGCATGCATGGCCCGCAAGCCCGACCGTGCAGTCGCAGTAGGTGCCATCGGCGTGCGGACAGAGCAACTCCAACACCTCCTGTACCATTACCGGTCGGTGGACGGGTCCACCGGTGTCCTGAGATGGGTCCTGATCGCGTCCAGATTTCCCTCCGCCCGCCTCATCGATTCGTCCAGATTCCCCGGTGCCCACAGACTCATGTATCTTCCCATTCCCACGCATGCGACCTCGTCCTTCAGTCCTGCGTACTCCCTGTAGAGCGCGGGGACGAGTATCCTTCCGTGCTCATCGATCTTCGACTCGGCACAGGCACCCATGGTCCTCAGCCTCGCCTGGAACTGGTCCAGTGAGGTGTCGAATATGTTCATTCCACCGAACCTGGCCTCGAACTGCATCCATACGTCGAGAGGGACGAGGAGCAGGTGCGGCGCATCAACGAAAAAACCCTGCGATATCACTAGGTTTCCATCGTTTTGCACGTTGACCAGCTCCCTGTAGCGCACAGGAATGGAGATGCGCCCCTTGGAATCTACCTTGAGATGGATACGTCCTCTGAACATGGTCAACCGCCACGCCGGGAATCAACCACGCGATCAACCCACTCCAGCCCACTCGGCCCCACAACACTAAGGGAACGAGAGAAAGAGTGTCAAGTTTCAAACTCTATATGGTTGATTTTTCACAATACTTAGTGGTGGGATAAAGTGGGACGTACATCTGGCAGTGGGTGCACTTTCACCGATCCACCTCCACGGTGCTCGTGATCTCTAACTTTCCCCTCATTCCGCTCGAGACATGGAAGCTGCCCTGGTCGTCAATGATGACAGCTTCGACGTCATCGAGGCGCTCCACGAGGGCCATTCCCCTCGTGGGTCCGAGAACGAACACACCAGTGCACAGAGCGTCCGCCCTCAGACCGGTGGGAGCCATGAGGGTCACCGACATGGTACCACGGACGGGGAACCCGGTCCGCGGGTCGAGGATGTGGTGGTAGCGGACGCCCTGGTAATTGTAGAAACGCTCGTAGTCGCCGCTGGTGACCACGGCCCGCGCTCCGGCAAGCTCGTAGGTCGCTGCAATGGCAAAGCTGTCTCGGGGATGCTGGATCCCGAGCCTCCATGGCCTGTGCCCTGGTTTGCCGGAGACGATCAGGTCGCCTCCCGCGTAGCAGATGAAGCTCGTCAGGCCCCGGTTTCGCAGGGCCCTCGCCATCATGTCGAGGGCGAACCCCTTGGCCGATCCTCCCAGCCCGATGCGCATCCCGGCAGTGGCCAGCTTCACTGTCCTCGCAGCGCCGTCCACGAGGATGCGGGAGTGGTCCACGAGACCTATCCGGGCCTGCACGTCCACGGGGTCTGGCGGCACGGGTTGCTCGGACCCGAAGTCCCACAGATCGGAGAGCGCGGCCCAGCTGGGGTCGAACGCGCCCGAGGTCTCCCTGCTCACGCGGAGGCTCTCCTCGAGGACCTCGTAGGTCCAGTCGTCCACCTCGACGGCCGAGTCGATCCCGGCAGCATTGATCCGCGATACGGTGCTCGCCGGGTCGTGCGGGCTCATGAGGCGCTCGACCCTGCGCGCTTGCTCGAAGGCGTCCTCGATGCCTGCCAGCGCCGCCTTCCTGTCCGCGCTGCGCCCCCCTGTCCAGACCTTGACCTCGAGCCTCGTGCCCATGACACCATCGAGGCTCCCGGTCACCAATCCAGGTCTGTCCCGGCATCCCGTGACCAGGGCGAAGAAAAGCGCGGCCATCGAGGCCCGCTTCACTCCGTGCCGCCGGTCGAGGGCCGTATGGCCAGCATGATTGCCGCAAGCAGGTTGGAACCAAGAGCCGCCCAGAAGGGGCTCGCGAGCCCCGAAGCGGCCAGGCCGAGCACGAGCCCACCGCCCACCACGGCCAGCGTCCGGTTGACGAGCAAGAACCTGCGGACCCGCCGGCCGATGTCGAGGGCATCGACAGCTCCCATCGGATCGTCCCCACGCGCAGCAACGCCCCATCTCGTGTCCAGGCACGATTCTCCATCCCAACCCAGGGCCATGTTCAGATCTCCAGGGCTTACGGCCTGCTCCACCCCGGTATCCACGTGGCCGAGCACGGCGAGCGTGTAGCCCATGTCCCTGAGCCGGTCGATCTCGTTCTCCCGGCTGCCCACCGCGATCTCCGACCGGATCTGATCCACGCCGAGCGACTGGCCGATGCTCTCGGCAGTGCGAAAGCTGTCTCCCGTGACGAGCACGCTCGTGACGCCGAGCCTGCGGCAGGCGTCCACGGCGGGCCGGGCCCCCGGCCTCACCCTGTTCTGGAGAACCGCCACGGCCTGGATGTCACGGTCCACGGACACGAACACGGCCGTGTGACCGCGCTTCTCCGCTTCCTGGGCGACATCCTCGCCTCGACCCACGCTGATGCCGTTCTCGATGAGGAAGAGCCTGTTGCCGACGAAAACCTCCCCGAACGGCGAGGTCGACTGCACACCTCTGGAAGCTATCCACCGCGTGAGCCTGGTGTCTCCCGGCTTGACGCCCTCCCGCCTTGCAAAGCGCATCAGTGCTTCGGCCGGCTCGGTGCCATTTGCGACCCCCTCGCACGAGGCCACCAGCGCCAGCACGATCCCGGAAGGGAGGGATCCCATGTGATGGTATTCGATGACCTCCCCTCCCGGCTCGACGAGGACGCCCCGCTTGCGCAGGATCAGCGCGTCCGCCGCGCCGGCCTTCTCGACCTCGGCATCGTCTCGGAACGTGATGCCTCGCGAGCGGGCGTTCACCACGCCAGCCGCGACGACCGCGGGCATGACGTTTCTTGCGAGCCTGGGAGCCAGGCTCAGGCTCACTGCGGCCGCCACTGCCCATGCGGCCGGATCGCCGAGCCGACCGCCGAGCCCCCATGCCAGGGCGACCACCACGCCACCGACGGGCAACGACATCAGGCTCAGGGTCCGACCGATGCGCCTCCCGGCCACGTGGAACAGTGACGAACCGACTCTCTCCGGCATGAAGAACAGGCCTGCCAGCGAGGCGGGGGAGTGCACGGAACCGATGTCAGGGTGTCTGTCCAGCCGTGCACCGAGCGCCGTCTCGAGCGCGCGAGATGCCCAGACGACAACGAGCACCCCGAGCGGCGCCAGCGATGCCTGGGAGAATCCGGAGACGTGACCGCGAGCGAGGAGGGCGAGGCCCGGGGTTGCATATACGAGAGCGGCACAGATGACGAGGACATCGTCGAAGGCCCGCGCGAACGTCGTGGCTCGCCATTCCAGGACGGCGTTGACGACGCCCAGGAGGACGCCAGAAACGAGTATCGCAACCGCGAGCAGCTGGCTGGGTTCGAGCTTGCCCCAGGTCACGAGCACATGGATGGCCACGAGCGTGGCACCACCCGCCGAGGCAGAAACGATCCACCTTGAGAAGTGCCCTCGCGGATCGACCTCCCGCGCCGTACCGCCGGCCGGGACCGGGACGAGATGCTCCACGGTGCCGGATCCCGCCATCTCCCCGGACTCCGGACCGCCCTGAGCAGGGATGGCGCCCATGGCGAGCAGGGGGAGCGACTCCATCTCGTAATCTGCCAGGGGGCGCCGGGCAGACGGAGAGCTTCTCGGCCCAGTGGAACGGATGGAAGGGCCCGATGACGAGGCAGGCGCTTGCGCGGACCCACGGCCCGACGAGGCGAACCGGTCTCGACATTCCCGGGAACAGAAGTAGGACACCTTGCCGGAGAAGATCCCCACGGCGCCTGCCCTGAGCCTGTCCACCTCGCTGCCGCAACTCGGGCAATGAGTGATCGTTCTGCGGTCACTACCCATGGATCCACGGGATTATAGGCACCGGTGGAGCAAGGATTCCACAATTTCGCAGCCTATGCGGGATAGAACATCGGCAGGGTGGTTGATCCGATGGGGTTGGAACACTATATTCGACCCAAGCAGGACACGAACCGGATGCTCATAAAGATATTGAAATTCCTTCATATTCCTCTGATCGTCATCGTCTCGGTGCTGTTGACGCTCCAGCACAGGGACAGCTATGACTGGTCGATGGGCGCCGACGCCGCCCAGATCGAGGAGCCTCCTTCCGGAAAGGCCGGGGCCGAGTACGACCTGTCCAGCCTTCACGTGCTCAACAGCGTGCTTTTGCTCATCAACCAGTGCTACGTGGAGCCGGACCGGATGGACCCGCAGAAGATGCTCCGCGCTGGCCTGCAAGGAATCGAGAACGAGGTTCCGGAGATCATCGTGGAGTTCTCCGGGGACGGCAAGGGCGTCGACGTCAAGGTCGATACGGCACAGAAGACGTTCGAGATCGGATCCGTGAACAGCCCCTGGGCCATGAGCGAGAAGCTCTAGGCCATCTTCCAGTTCGTCCAGGCATCCAACAAGGACAAGGAGGTCGCGCTCCCGGACGTGGAGTACGCGGCCGTCAACGGAATGCTCGGTACTCTCGACCCGCACACCAGGCTTCTGACCCCCGAGTACTACTCCGAGATGAAGCTCGATACACAGGGTGAGTTCGGTGGCCTCGGAATAGTGATCTCCAGCCCGGACGGCAGCCTGACCATCAACGAGGTCATCCCCGGAACGCCGGCAGAGACCAATGGCCTGGAGTGCGGCGACCGTATCGTGCAGATCGAGGAAGAATCCACTGTCAACATGGACGTCACCGAGGCGGTGAAGCTGCTCAGGGGAAAGAGCGGCACGTCGGTCACCGTCTGGGTCATGCGTGACGGCTTCAAGGACCCAAAGGCCGTGGAGATCGAGCGCGCGGTCATCCACATCGACTCGGTATATTCCGACATGACATCGGGAGACGTGGGGTACATCCGTCTGGTGGGGTTCCAGGAGAACACCTACGAGGATCTGAGGATCCACCTGGAGAAACTCAAGAAGCAGGGGATGAAGAGACTGATCCTCGATCTGAGGGACAACCCGGGAGGATTGCTGGAGCAATCCAAGCAGATCGCGGACGTGTTCCTGTTCGCCGGCAACATGGTGACCACGTGGGTTCCTTGCGACCACAATCCCAAGGACACGAGCTCGGCACATGTGGCCGGGACCGAATCCAACTACCCCATCGTGGTGCTCATCAATCGAGGAAGCGCCTCGGCATCCGAGATCGTGGCCGGCGCGCTGAAGAATCACGATCGGGCCCTGATCGTGGGTGAGAAGAGCTTCGGCAAAGGGTCGATACAGCAGCTCAAGGAGCTCAACGACGGCTCCGCCCTCAAGTACACGATCGGCCAGTACCTCACCCCCGGCGACGTTTCCATCCAGGGTACGGGCATCACGCCGGACATCGAGCTCACTCCCATGTTCGTCGAGATCGACTCCATGGACATCTTCGCCGAGGACGAGCGGGTCTTCCGTGAGAGCGACCTGGAGCAGAGCCTGCAGAGCGACAAGACGAACGTCGACCAGGTGCCGGTGGAGAACCTGAGCTACGTGTACGTCAAGCCCGGCAAGAAGGACGGGAAATGCCCGCCCAGGGTCGAGGAGATCATCGAGGACGACTGGGAGGTCAAGGCCGCGACACGCCTACTCAAGGGCGTTTCGCATTCCAGCCGACCCAAGATGATACAGGAGCTGTGGCCGGTGTTCGAGGAGATCCGCGTGGAGCAGGACTTGAAGCTGGTCAAGGAGCTCAAGAAACACAAGATCGACTGGGAGGCCTGTGGCGACGCGCCTGCTGGTGAGGCTGCCGATCTCGAGATCACCTTCGAGCAGAACGGCAAGAAGGTGGAAGAGATGAAGGTCAAGGCTGGCTCCACGATGGAGCTCACGGTGAACGTACACAACCGGAGCAAGACGGGGACGTTCTGCCGCCTGCACGCCTTCACCGGAAGCGACAACTCCCTGCTGCTCGGTCGCGAGCTGCTCATCGGCAAGCTCAAGCCCGGTCAGAAGAAGAGCTGGACCGAAGAGGTGAAGTTCCCCCGTCAGCAGTCATCCCGGATCGACCCCATCACCTTCACATTCCACGAGGAACGAGGCATCGTACCCGCCCCCATCGAGAAGAGGCTCGAGGTGGAGGGACTCGCCGAGCCTTCCTACGCCGTGGCATGGCAGATGCTCGACGACATCGAGGGAGACGGCGACGGGATCCTCGAAAAGGGGGAGACGGGACGGCTCCGCCTGTTCGTCAAGAACACGGGAGAGGGGAAGAGCAACAGCACAGCGACCAGCATCAAGAACATGTCGGGCAAGGCCCTCTACATCCAGAAGGGGCGCGAGGAGATCAAGGATCTGGACTCGGGGGAGCTCGCCCATGTGGACTTCAAGCTCAAGCTGACCGAGGCCTACGACGCAGAGGCATACCGCCTGAAGCTCGTGGTGGTCGACGTGGATCGTTCCGTCCGCCTGCGAGAGATCATCGAGATGGACGCGAAGAGGTCGGATTCGGCTCCCATCGAGGACCTGTCCGAGGTCATGGAGGTCGTGGGGGAGAAGGCCCTGGTCCTGCCCGTGGCAGAGCCGAGCGTGGCCATGATGGCCACCCTGGACGCCGGTACGATCCTCAATGCCACGGGGCGGATTGGCGATCTCGTGAGGGTCGAGCTCGCAGACGGGGGATTCGGGTTCGTGCGCGCCTCGGACGTGACTACGAGCACCAAGAAACCCATGGTCAAGCTGGCCCTGGCCACCAGCATGGTATGGGCCCTTGACCTGCCGGAGATCGTCATCGATTCCTTCGTCCCGGACCTCGGAACGGACGGCGACTGGACCGTCACGGATCCCACGCTGGTCATCAAGGGGCATGCGTCGGACGGTTCCATCATCGAGGACATGTACATCTATCTGGGAGATGAGAAGGTCTTCTACAAGTCCAACCGGGATGCCGCGGATCCGCGTTCCATGGACTTCGAGACCACCCTGCATCTGGGCCCTGGCACCAACTACCTGCTCATCACCGTTCGCGAGTCTCCCCTCATGATGAGCCGCACATTCCTCGTCATCCGGCGAGACAACCCGGACAAGACGACCATGCCGACACCGGACAAGAAGCTGCTGCCATGAGATATTGATCCCCCGGCAGTGCTGATGGCACACTGGACACGCAGCACATGGCCGAAAAGCAAGATCTCGAGCGTTACCTGCCGTACGTCCGGAGGATCGCCTCCAGGGTGTTCCGCAGGGTGGAGCCTCCACTGGAGCTGGACGATCTGGTTTCCTACGGGATGCTGGGGCTGGCCGAGGCGCTGGACAGGTACAGGCCCGAGGACGGTATCCCGTTCGAGGCCTTTGCTCACTACAGGGTGCGGGGGGCGATCCTCGAGGGTATCTCCCGAGGCTGCCCCGTGAGCAGGCACGTCCATCGCAGGCTCAGGCTCGAGCAACGCGCCACGGACTACATGGAGGGCCTGTCGAGGGACGTGAGGCCAGGGACCCAGAGGACTGCTCCGGGCGACGCAGCGCTCGTGACCACCGCGGTGAAGGATCTGGCATCCATCTACACCGTGGCCAGGATGACGCTGTCCAAGGCCGACCGGGGCCGGGGCGAGGAGATCGAGGATCCCGGTGCAGTCAGGGCGACGGAGACACAGGCCCAAAACACGGAGCTGTGGCGTTTCGTGGAGAAGCTCCCCGAGCAGCAACGGGAGCTCATCCGCCTCTACTCCTTCGAGGACCTCACGCGCCCGGAGGTTGGCCAGAAGCTCGGGTTCCTCAAGAGCTGGGCATGCAAGCTGCACCAGGCAGCCAGAGAGAACCTCAGGGTGATGATGGCGGCCCGTTCACGGGACGACCAGGA
>JBFYZU010000429.1:0-30891 GCA_041309365.1 Myxococcota bacterium | reverse complement strand
AGACGGCCTTCGTCCACGAGCCCATCGGCGCTGGTCCCAGCACATTCCACGACCTGTTCGCGGGCCTGCGCCAGCCCGACCCGTTCCTCGTGGTGGAGCAGAAGGGCGACGTTCACATCGGCAAGATCTATCAGGCCGACCCGGCGATCCTCGCGGACGTACAGACGCTCATGGAGAAGATGGAGAAGGCCCCGGACCAGCTTCACGGACTGTGCGCGGAGTGGGAGGCCCTGATCGAGCGTGATCCTGCCATGCCCCTCTTGCACGACCAGCTGGCCGGTTGCTACCAGGCCAAGGGGGATATGGCCAAGGCCCTGGCCTCCCTGGAGGAGGAGATCGAGATCAACCCCGCTCACGCGGCCGCACAGCTCGGAGTGGCAGCGGCCCTGGCCGGAAAGGACACTCAGCTCGAGGCGCGCGAGCACGTCATCCTGGCGCTCTTCTATTATCCGGCGTTCGCCCAGGCGCGCGAGTGGATCAACACGAGCGGCGTGCTGGCCGGCACGAGCGCCAGGGTGGAGTACTTCGCGCCGCGCATCGACGTGGGGGTTTCCGCAGAGGGCCTGGTCGTGATCCGTGCGCCGACGAACCAGCCATGGCTGGACGACGACGCCACCTGCAAGGCGGGCTTCCGCTACGCCCCCGAGGTCCGGATGACCTTCGGCATGAAGGCCGAGGCGTACAAGCCGAGCCTGCTCGAGGAGATGATCTGCCTCGGGCTAGCCAGCCAGGGCTACGCCCGCGACCGTGAAGCAGGTCAGCCCGCAGAGGTGATGGGCGACATCCTGATGAAGGCGCTGTCGGAGCGACGCCTTCTCGAGGCCGCCTTCTTCGAGGTGATAGGTTTTCACGATCCGGACATGATGAAGCTGTTGCCCGAGGAGATGAGGGTCCAGGTCATCGCCTGGATCGAGGACACGGTCCTGCTCGAGAAGATCCCCGCCACGGAATGAAACTGTATACCACAGCCTTATTCGCGGCCATCGTCGCATCGAGCTGCTCGAAGGCGTCACCCCCGGCAAAAGACACCGTTTCTCCCGTGCCCCTCGTGGACGCGCCCCCACCCATCGATGCCACGGCCCATGAGCCAGGCCATGCCGTCGCACAAGAGGCTAATTCCAGGAAGGAGATTTGCTCCGGGCCCGCCGTTCATGCCGTCCACGAGGGTGTACCCCTGGTGAAGCTCATGAGGACGGTCCACACGGGCAGCCTTCCCAAGGCCGTGGCCATCTCCCCGGATGGGGCTCGCATCTTCGTGACCAACTTCGGCCGTGCCGAGGACTGGAACGTCTTCGCGTACGACCCGGGCAAGCTCGAGCGGACGGGAATCGTCAGGTTCGAAGGCAACGGCGTCGAGATGGCCTTCGGGCCGGGCGGGAAGAGGCTCTACGTGTCGAACTTCCGCGAGCACGAGGTGATCGAGATCGACCCTCTCTCCCTGTCGGTCGTACGCAGCTTCGGCGTGGGCAAGAACCCCAAGACACTGGTGGTCTCTCCCGACGGCAGCCGGCTCTACGTATCCAACTGGACCTCTGATTCGGTCACGGTCATCGATCTCGCGAAGGGCGAGGTCGCCGGCGAGGTCCGCACCGACAGCCAGCCTCGAGGCATCGACGTGAGCCCCGACGGCACACGCGTCTACGTGGCCTGCTGCGCCGGTGAGACCGTCGACGTCATCGACACGCAGAAGCTCGTCGTGACGGCGACAGTGCGCCTGCGCGCGCACGGCATCTCACGGCCGCGCCACCTCGTCGTGTCGCCCGACGGAAAACGCATTTACGTGACGGCAATGAAGTCGGGACTCCTGTACGCCCTCGACGCACTGACCCTCGCGGTCGTGGGCAAGGCCAGGACGGGTGCCGGTCCGAAGACGGTGGATCTCACGCCTGACGGCGCGTTCGCCTTCACGGCAAACTTCAGCAGCGATTCGATCACGGCCGTGAACCTATCGAGCTTCGAGAGCCGGACGTATGCCTCACCCGAGATGAAAGCCCCCTGCGGGCTCGCGGTGGCCCACACGTCGGACATGCTGTACGTCACGGGGTGGGACGCCAGCCTCCTGGGCGAGTACGCCATCGACTTCGGGATCTGACGTTGGGACATGCTTCTCGGGTTGCGAGGGAAAACAGGGCTGCCGGGTGTGGGCGGCAGGCTGAATGGATGTTCACCTTGACGGGGCCGCGCGGCGTGCACTACAAGTGTCAACGTCGCACGCGGAGGGTCCACCATGGAGATGTTCAAGGTGTTCTCGGGCAGCTCGAACCCCGAGCTCGCGCAGCGGATCTGCGACGGCCTCGGCACCAAGCTGGGCGATGCCCTCGTCTCGCGGTTCCGTGATGGAGAGGTCAGGATCCAGATCCAGGAGAACGTGCGTAAATGCCACGTGTGCATCGTGCAGTCAACGAACCCGCCCGCGGAGCACTGGGACGAGCTGTTCTTCCTGCTGGACGCCGCACGCAGGGGCAGTGCTGCCGAGATCACGGCCGTGATCCCCTACTTCGGATACTCGCGCCAGGAGCGCAAGGACGCTCCGCGAGTACCCATCTCCATGAAGGTGAAGATGGACCACGTGGTGAGCGCCGGTGCCCAGCGTATCCTCACCATGGACCTGCACGCGGGCGCGGTGCAGGGATTCGTGAACATCCCGGTGGATCACCTGTACGCGCCTCCATTGCTTCTGGACAAGTGGGCGGTCTCGCACATCGGAGAGGGAGAAGAGAGGGTGCTCGCCTCGGATCTCGGGTTCTCCAAGGTGACGAGCCACTACGCCCGGCTGATGGGGTGCCAGTTCGTCCCCTGCCGCAAGGTGCGTGAGCCCAATGTGGTCCTGCAGGCCGAGATCATCGGCAGCGTGGATGGAAAGGACGTCCTCTACCTGGACGACATGATCGACACCGGAGGCACGGTCCGGACAATCTCGGAGGTGCTCCGCAAGAAGGGGGCCCGCTCCATACACGTCGCGGTCACCCACGGGATATTCGGCAAGGGATGGGACAGCTCCGAGTCGGGCATCATCGACGCTCCCATCGATTCGGTCATCTTCACCGACACCATCCGTCCGCGCCAGGAAGTGGTGGAGAAGCTACGGGCCAGGATGAGGGTGGAGATCGTGCCGGTGGCTCGGCTCTTCGCACGGTCCATCCGCGAGATCGTGGCAGGTGGCAGCGTGGGCGAGATCTTCGACGACTGGGAGATGCGGGTGAAATCGGTAGGCGAGGGGAGCCACATCTGAGAGACTTCTCGCAGGGTTCGCGGCTCTTTGCGAGGAGCATGCCGGGTCGCAACGGCTTGACAACATGAGGACCCTCGTCTAATAAACGGGGTCCTTCCGGACGGGCTGGCGTAGCTCAATCGGTAGAGCAGCTGATTTGTAATCAGCAGGTTGCGGGTTCGAGTCCCATCGCCAGCTCCGCGAGGAGATTGACAACCGTTCACGGAGGGGTTCCCGAGCGGCTAAAGGGGACGGGCTGTAAACCCGTTGACGTACGTCTACGAAGGTTCGAATCCTTCCCCCTCCACTGAAAACATGGTGTCGGATGCCCTGCGGGAGTAGCTCAATTGGTAGAGCATCAGCCTTCCAAGCTGATTGTCGCGGGTTCGATTCCCGTCTCCCGCTCGAGGACGCGAGTCAGGTGCGACAGGCGAGGCGGGCATGACGAGGAGGCGGATCACCCGGCGGGTACCTACGCCTACGTAGCTCAGGTGGTAGAGCACCTCCTTGGTAAGGAGGAGGTCACCGGTTCAAATCCGGTCGTAGGCTCAGCTTTTCTGGTCGGCGACGAGGGCGGACGGTCGGTTGCCTTGACGCGGTCGATGGTGTATATAGGCGTCCGTTCGAAGAGCCAGCAATAACGATGGAGCCGGGACCGGTGCGGTCACCGGCGAGGAGAAGAGCCATGGCGAAGGAGAAGTTCGTTAGAGACAAGCCGCACGTGAACGTCGGTACCATCGGGCACATCGACCACGGCAAGACAACCCTGACCGCTGCGATCACGAAGGTGCTCTCAGAGGTGAACTCGAAGTACGCGAGCTTCGTCCCCTTCGACCAGATCGACAAGGCGCCCGAGGAGAAGGCACGTGGCATCACCATCGCCACGGCGCACGTGGAGTACCAGACGGAAAAGCGCCATTACGCTCACGTGGACTGCCCCGGCCACGCGGACTACATCAAGAACATGATCACGGGCGCCGCCCAGATGGACGGGGCCATCCTGGTGGTCGCGGCGGACGACGGCGCCATGCCCCAGACGCGTGAGCACATCCTGCTCGCCCGTCAGGTGGGCGTGCCGGCCATGGTCGTCTTTCTGAACAAGGTGGACTCCCTTGCCGAGGACGAGCGCGGCGAACTGCTCGAGCTCATCGAGATGGAGCTGCGCGAGTTGCTCACCAAGTACGAGTTCCCCGGAGACGAGATCCCCATCATCCCGGGTTCGGCCCTCCAGGCTCTCGAGGGCCAGAAGACCGACCTTGCGGCTCCGGCCATCATGAAGCTCATGGCGGCCGTCGATTCCTACATCCCACAACCCGTACGCGACGTCGACAAGCCCCTCCTGATGCCGGTGGAGGACGTGTTCTCCATCACCGGGCGCGGGACAGTGGCCACGGGACGCATCGAGCGCGGCATCGTGAAGGTTGGCGACGAGGTCGAGGTCGTCGGCTTCGGCGAGACGCGCAAGACGGTGGCCACGGGCGTGGAGATGTTCCGCAAGCTGCTCGACCAGGGCCTGGCGGGCGACAACGTCGGCGTGCTGCTGCGCGGCATCAAGAAGGACGAGATCTGGCGCGGACAGGTCCTTGCCAAGCCCGGCAGCATCACTCCCCACAAGACGTTCAAGAGCCAGGTCTACGTCCTGGCCAAGGACGAGGGTGGGAGGCACACGCCGTTCTTCCCCAACTACCGACCCCAGTTCTACATCAGGACCACGGACGTCACCGGCAGCATCGAGCTTCCGGAAGGCATCAAGATGGTCATGCCGGGTGACAATGTCGATGGGATGGTCGTGAAGCTCATCGACGCCGTCGCCATGGAGCAGGGAATGAAGTTCGCCATTCGCGAGGGTGGACGCACGGTCGGGGCAGGCGTCGTCACGGAGATCATCGAGTAGCATGGCCGGGCAGCGGGCCCGCCCAACCTACCATAAGGTGCATAATGGCCAATCGAACCATCATCTTGCTGCAGTGCTCCGAGTGCAAGGAGCGCAACTACAGCAGGAGGCGCAAGAAGAAGGCCGGAGGCGCCGGTCCGCGCAAGCTCGAGACGAACAAGTTCTGCCCACGGTGCAGGGCGCACACCCGGCACAAGGAAATCAAATCGTAGTCAGGGCTTGAAACCCTCGGACGAAGGTGATAAACATGCCCGTCCGTCCGGACGCAGGGGAAGGCTTGCCCGGGTGCAGGTCTTCCTTCGGTCCAGACCGAAGGCCAGTAGCTCAATGGTAGAGCAACGGATTCCAAATCCGTAGGCTGGGGGTTCAAGTCCCTCCTGGCCTGCAGAACCAGGCAGAACCCCGATAAAGAAGGCATATGATCGTGGCGAAAATGATACCAAAGACCGGAGGAACCACAGGGCCTGGCGATTACACGCGCTACGTGCACCTGATGTACCTCGTAGGTGCACTCGTGAGCGCGTACCTGCTCTTCAAGATCTCCAGTACGGTCTGGTTCTATCTGGGCGAACCAAACGAGTTCATCCTCATCACCGCGTCCGTGGTCCTCTCGGCCGTCCTCGCGGTCGTGCTCTGGAAACAGAAGCTGGTGAACACCCTGGCCTTCGAGGTGGTCACAGAGCTCAGCCGCGTGACGTGGCCGACCCGCAAGGAGCTGACGGCCGCCATCGTTGCGGTCATCGTCGTATCGATCGTGGTCTCGGTCATCCTGGGCTTGTTCGACGTGCTCTGGAGCTGGGTCACGGACCTCATCTACTTCGGCAAGGGGTGACCTCCATGGAGGCTGAAGGAAAGGTGGAAAGCAGTTCGCTCACCTGGCACACGGTGAAGCCCGACGAGACCCTCGACTCCATTGCGCGCGACTACGGCCTCAGCGTGGCGAGCGTGGCAAGAAGCAACGACCTCCCCGATGGCGCGGCGATCATGGTCGGACAGAAGCTCCGTATTCCCAGATTCGACTGGTTCGCCGTTACCACCTACTCGAACTACGAAATGAAGGTCAAGGGCGCCATCATCGAACGCGCCAAGGCCGAGGGGCTGGAGACGATGTTCGGCCGCATCCTCATCCCGCAGGAGGAGGTGGCAGACGTCATCAGGGGCAAGCGGCGGATATCCAAGCGGTCATTCTTTCCAGGCTACCTGTTCGTCGAGATGCAGATGAACGAGGAGACGTGGGAGCTGGTCCGAAACACCCCCAAGGTCACCAACTTCGTGGGGGGACGCAAGCCCACGCCTGTTCCCATGAAGCAGATCGAGAGCATCCTCACTCAGATGCAGGAGGGAGCGGTGAAGCCGGCTCCCAGGGTCATCTTCGACGAGGGAGACAACGTGAGGGTCATAGACGGGCCCTTCACGAACTTCACGGGCGTGGTGGACGAGGTCAGGGCCGAGAAGCAGAAGCTCAGGGTACTGGTCTCCATCTTCGGCCGGTCGACCCCGGTGGAGCTCGAGTACCATCAGGTGGAAAAGACCTGATCTTGGCCCTTGCCGGCCCCATTCTGGTCATTGACTTGAAGGATCGGATCGCGTATAAGTACGCCTCTTCTGAACATGAGACAAGGATCGGACGATGGCGAAAAAGGTCGTCGCGAACATCAAGCTGCAGATCGAGGCGGCCAAGGCGAACCCCTCGCCACCCGTTGGGCCGGCCCTTGGTCAGCATGGCGTCAACATCATGGACTTCTGCAAGAAGTTCAACGCCAAGACCAAGAACGACGAGGGCATGATCATCCCGGTGGTCATCACCGTCTATGCCGATCGCACGTTCGAGTTCATCACGAAGAGCCCGCCAGCGGCCATCCTGCTCAAGAAGACTGCCGGCCTCTCCAAGGGGTCGCCCGTGCCCAACCGCCAGAAGGTGGGAAAGGTCACGGTGAAGGACTGCGAGGATATCGCCCGGATGAAGATCCAGGATCTGAACACGAATGACATCCAGGCTGCGGTCCGGATGATCAAGGGAACCGCCCGCTCCATGGGGCTCGACGTCCAGGAGTAGGAGGCGGGAGATGACGTGGTCCGCGCGGGGCCACGCATCGAAGGAGGATGAAGATGGCACGTCTGCCCAAGCGCAAGACCGCCGCAAGGGCTCTCGTCGACAGGTCGAGACGCTACACCATCGAAGAGGCCGTGGACGTCATCAAGAAGTACGCCACGGAGGTCTCCAAGTTCGACGAGACCGTGGATATGGCGATCAACCTCGGAGTCGATCCGAAGCAGTCGGATCAGACCGTCCGTGGCGCGGTCGTGCTTCCACACGGAACCGGCAAGGTCGTCAGGGTCCTCGTCTTCGCCAAGGGCGAGAAGGAAGCCGAGGCACGTGAAGCCGGGGCCGAGCACGTGGGAGCCGAGGAGCTCATCGAGAAGATCCAGGCCGGCTGGTTCGACTTCGACACGGCCATCGCCATTCCGCCCATGATGGGGCAGGTCGGCAAGCTGGGCAAGTTTCTCGGGCGTCGAGGCCTGATGCCCAACCCCAAGACCGGCACGGTGACGATGGACGTGGCCCGTGCCGTCAAGGACGCCAAGAGGGGCAAGGTGGAGTTCAAGGTCGAGAAGAAGGGCGCCATCGTGCATGCCCCCATCGGCAAGACCTCTTTCGAGCAGGACAAGCTCGTCGAGAACGCCAGGGCTCTTCTGGACGCCATCATGCGCGCCAAGCCCACCTCGGCAAAGGGCACATACCTCAAGAAGATCTCCATATCCTCGACCATGAGCCCCGGAGTCCGCATCGACACGGCTTCGGTCTCCACGAGCAAGTGAGCGGGGTGAGCCATGCTCCATGAGAACAAGATCAAGGTCATCGGAATCGTCCGCGAGCGCATCGACCGCATGCAGGCCGTTGTACTGACGGACTACGAGGGCATCAACGTCGAAACGATGAACATGCTTCGCTCCGAGCTGCGCAAGGCAGGGGTCGAGTACACGGTCATCAAGAATACTCTCATCTCGAAGGCCATGGAGGGCAAACCCTACGCTTTGGGCGTCGAGCCCCACCTGAAAGGGATGACGGCGCTGGCATGGACCTTCGAGGATCCGGGCGCCCCGGCGAGGATCATCCTGGATTTCCAGAAGAAGCACGACTCCAAGCCAGTCATCAAGTGCGGGGTCATCGGGCAGCAGTTCCTCACGGCCGAGGCCGTGGGCCGGACAGCTCACCTGCCCACGATGGACCAGGCCAGGGCGATACTCCTGAACCTCATCCAGACCCCTGCGCGGCAGCTCATGTCGTTGCTGCAGGCCCCGGCACGGGGCATGCTCAACGTGATCACGGCGCGCAAGCGCGATCTCGAGGAGAAGGCGGGGTGATGCCGGTGGCACCCATTCGACAGGATACCAGAGGTTGACTTCAGGTTTGAACAACATCATAATGCGCCACGCGTCGACCTGACGCGGCGCGATGAGAGGGGTCCCGGCCCATCAACTCCGCGGATCCCCGAGGAAAGGAGAGTCCCCATGGCCGAGGTCACGAAGCAGCAAGTCGTCGACTATCTCAGCAACTTGACGATCATGGAGGCCGTGGAGCTGACCAAGGAGCTGGAGGAGAAGTGGGGCGTGAGCGCCGCCGCTCCGATGGCCATGGCCGCCGGCCCTGCAGCCCCTGCCGCAGAGGCCTCCGCCGCCGAGGAGAAGACCGAGTTCGATGTGGAGCTCACGAGCTTCGGCGCCCAGAAGATAGCGGTCATCAAGGAGGTCCGTGCCATCACCCAGCTCGGTCTCAAGGAGGCCAAGGAGCTCGTCGAGGGCGTTCCGAAGATCCTCAAGGAGGGCATCCAGAAGGACGAGGCCGCGGATATCAAGAAGAAGCTCGAGGCGGTCGGAGCCACCATCACGGTCAAGTAAGCTGACGGCATTGCACAGCATCACGAACGCAAGCAATGCCCGAGGTGGGGTGGACGGCGTGAAGCAGACGCGTAGCGCGCGAGCCTGCGTGATCGAGCCCGATCCCGTCGTCCATGGCAAGCCTCATCACCACGTTCATCTTTCTCGCGTCGCCACCCAGGGGCGCTGAGTACGGAGTGTCATGCAAGGCCTGAACATCACTCCCAGAAAGAACCGCATCCGTCGTACGTTCCGCAAGATCAAGGACATCCTCAACCTTCCGTATCTCATCGAGATACAGAGGGAGTCGTATGCCCGGTTCTTGCAGGCCGACGTGGCTCCCGAGCAGAGGCTCAACGAGGGCCTGCAAGCCGTGTTCTCGTCCGTGTTTCCAATCCAGGACTACAACAAGACCTGCGACCTCGTCTTCCAGGGGTTCACTCTCGACCGGCCGAAGTACGACCCCATCGAGTGCTGCGACAGGGGCATGACCTACTCGGCCCCCATCCGCATCAAGGTGAGACTGGACCAGTACGACGTCATAGAGGGCGAAACGGGCGCGGATGCCAGGACGCTGCGATTCTCCAAGGAGCAGGAGGTCTACTTCGGCGAGATCCCTCTCATGACGGACACGGGGACGTTCATCGTGAACGGGACGGAGCGCGTGATCGTCAACCAGCTCCACCGCAGCCCAGGTATCTTCTTCGACCACGACAAGGGCCGCACCCACTCGTCCGGCAAGATCCTCTACTCCGCCAGGATCATACCGGCACGAGGCAGCTGGCTCGACTTCGACTTCGACCACAAGGACATCCTGTACGTGCGCATCGACCGGCGCCGCAAGATGCCCGCGTCGGTCCTGCTCAGGGCCCTCGGCTTCAGCGAGGAGGAGCTCCTGCGCTACTTCTACACATTCGAGACCATCGAGTTGCTCCCCGGCAACAAGTACCTCAAGCTCATCGATGCCACCATACTGCGTAGTCAGCGGGCCACGGCCACCATAGAGGTCGATGGCGAGATTCTCGTCAAGAAGAACCAGAAGTACAACGAGGAGATCATCCGCAGGATCAAGAAGGCCAAGATCCGGGCCCTGGAGATCTCCGACCAGGATCTCATAGGTCGCGTCTGCGCCGAGGACGTCTTCGCTCCCGAGACGGGCGAGGTGCTCCTCGACTGCAACGAGGAGGTCACCGAGGGCAAGCTCGAGGAGCTCAGGCGTGCGGGCATCACGAGCTTCCAGGTGCTCTTCATAGACGGTATCAACGTGGGCCCCTATCTCAGGGACACGTTGAAGATGGACAAGACCGAGAGCGCCGACGACGCCATGGTGGAGATCTACCGGCGTCTCAGGCCCGGCGAGCCTCCGAGCATCGAGACAGTCCGCACGTTCTTCAACAACCTGTTCTTCAACGCGGATCGCTACGATCTGAGCCAGGTGGGCCGGCTCAAGCTCAACCACAAGTTCCAGTACACGACCCCGCCCACGGAGCCTATCCTCACGCCCGAGGACATCCTCATGACGGTCAAGCACCTCATCGAGCTGAAGGATCAGCGCGGTGCGGTGGACGACATCGACCATCTGGGCAACCGCCGAGTCCGCTCCGTGGGAGAGCTCATCGAGAACCAGTACCGCGCGGGCCTGCTCAAGATGGAGCGTGCCATACGCGAGCGCATGAGCCTCACCCAGGAGATGGATGCGCTCATGCCCCACGACCTCATCAATGCCAAGCCCGTGATGGCCACTCTCAAGGAGTTCTTCGGTTCATCGCCCCTGAGCCAGTTCATGGACCAGACCAACCCGCTGTCCGAGGTCACGCACAAGAGGCGTCTCTCGGCCCTGGGTCCCGGCGGTCTGACGCGCGATCGCGCCGGGTTCGAGGTGCGCGACGTGCACCCCACCCATTACGGCCGTATCTGCCCCATCGAGACGCCGGAAGGTCCGAACATCGGCCTCATCGCATCGCTGTCCTGCTACGCCAGGGTGAACCAGTACGGATTCGTGGAGACACCCTATCGCCTCGTGGACAAGGGACGCTCCCTGGACGAGATAGTCTATCTGAGCGCCATCCAGGAGGAAGGTTTCTTCATCGCCCAGGCGAACAGCCCGGTGGATGCCGACGGTACCCTCAAGGAGGCCTTTGTCACGGCGCGCTTCAACGGCGAGTTCTTGCGCGTGCGTCCGAAGCAGATCCAGTACATGGACGTGTCGCCCAACCAGCTCGTCTCCGTGGCCGCAGGACTCATCCCGTTCCTCGAGCACGACGACGCCAACCGCGCCCTCATGGGTTCGAACATGCAGAGGCAGGCCGTCCCGCTCGTCCGGCCCACGGCGCCCTACGTGGGCACTGGCCTCGAGCAGGTCGTGGCGCGCGACTCCGGGGTCACGGTCGTGGCCCGCCACAACGGCACGGTGGAAAGCGTCGACGCCACCCGCATCGTGGTCAGGTCGCAGTCCGAGCAGCACGGCGAGGTGCCCGAGATCTACAACCTCATGAAGTTCAGGCGTTCCAACCAGAACACCTGCTACAACCAGCGGCCAATCATCCGCAAGGGTGACAGGGTTCAGGCCGGGGACGTCATAGCGGACGGACCGGCCACGGACCAGGGCGAGCTGAGCCTCGGTCAGAACGTCCTCGTGGCCTTCATGCCCTGGGGCGGGTACAACTTCGAGGATTCCATCCTAACGAACGAGAAGCTCGTCGCCCAGGACATATTCACCTCGATCCACATCGAGGAGTTCGAGTGCGTGGCCCGGGATACCAAGCTGGGCCGCGAGGAGATCACGCGCGACATTCCCAACGTGGGAGAGGAGGCGCTCAAGGATCTCGACGAGAGCGGCATCATCCGCATCGGCGCCAAGGTCAAGCCGGGCGACATCCTCGTGGGCAAGATAACGCCAAAGGGCGAGACCCAGCTCAGCCCGGAGGAGAAGCTCTTGAGGGCCATCTTCGGCGAGAAGGCCGCCGACGTGCGAGACACCTCGCTGCGCGTCCCGCCGGGCGAGGCGGGCATCGTCATCAACGCCCGGATCTTCTCGAGGAGAGGCACCGAGAAGGACTCCCGCGCCCGTGAGATCGAGGAAGCGGAGCGCGCGAAGTACGAGAAGGATCGCGACGACAACGTCCACATCATCCACCAGAGCGGATACGCGAAGCTCGCGGACGTGCTCGTGGGTTTTGTCACGGCGAACAAGCTCGTTGACGGGAAAGGCCGCGTGCTCATCTCCAAGGGCAAGAAGGTGACGGCCGAGGTGCTCGCCGAGATCCCTCGCAAGCTGTGGAAGGACATCCCCATGGGTGACCGGCAGCTCGCGGAGATGCAGAAGATCATCGGGTGGATGGACAGCCTGATTACGGAGATAGAGAGCCAGTACGAGGAGAAGATCGCGCGGTTGAGCCGAGGCGACGAGCTCCCCCCTGGCGTCATCAAGACTGTCAAGGTCTACATCGCCATCAAGCGCAAGCTGTCCATGGGCGACAAGATGGCCGGCCGCCACGGCAACAAAGGCGTCATCAGCAGGATCCTGCCGCCGGAGGACATGCCCTACCTCGAGACGGGGGAGCCGGTGGACATGGTGCTCAACCCCCTCGGCGTGCCTTCCAGGATGAACGTAGGCCAGATCCTCGAGACGCACCTCGGCCGGGCGGCTCGCGACATCGGCATGAAGATCGCCGACATGGTAGGCGGGCGGGATTTGCCCCCCGACGGAACGCGTCAGCTGCTCAAGCTGATCTACGGTTCGAGCGCTGCCATGGAGGCCGTCGACAAGCTCGGCGACTCCGAGCTCATGCTGTTCATCGACGGGCTGAGGCACGGCCTCTTCTTCGCCACTCCCGTGTTCGACGGCGCGTCGGAGAGCGAGATCCGAAACCTGCTCAAGGTGGCCGGAGTGGCCCAGGACGGCCAGGAGATCCTCTACGACGGGCGGACCGGAGAGCCCTTCGATCAGAAGATCACGGTGGGCGTCATGTACGTGATGAAGCTCCACCACCTGGTGGACGAGAAGATCCACGCTCGCAGCATCGGACCCTACTCGCTGGTGACCCAGCAGCCCCTCGGAGGCAAGGCCCAGTTCGGAGGCCAGAGGCTGGGAGAGATGGAGGTGTGGGCCATCGAGGCGTACGGCGCCGCCTACACGTTGCAGGAGTTTCTCACGGTCAAGAGCGACGACACGACCGGTCGCACCAATATGTACGAGTCCATCATCAAGGGAGAGCAGGCGCTCTTCGCAGGCATCCCCGAGTCCTTCAACGTTCTCGTCAAGGAGCTACAGAGCCTGTGCTTGAACATCGAGCTCCTTCCCGAGTCACCCGCGAAGTGATGCTGGAGGTCACGAGATGAAGAATCTCTACAGCTTCTTCGAGAAGCCGAAGACGCAGCTCGACTTCAACGCCATCCGCATCAGCCTGGCCTCGCCGGAGAAGATCCGCGAGTGGAGCTATGGGGAGGTCAAGAAGCCCGAGACCATCAACTACCGGACGTTCAAGCCGGAGCGCGATGGCTTGTTCTGCGCCAAGATCTTCGGGCCGGTGAAGGACTTCGAGTGCATCTGCGGAAAATACAAGCGGATGAAGCACCACGGCATCATCTGCGAGAAGTGCGGCGTCGAGGTGATCCAGTCCAAGGTACGGCGGGAGCGTCTCGGTCATATCTCCCTCGCCACGCCCATCGCCCACATCTGGTTCTTGAAGAGCCTGCCTTCCCGTATCGCCGTCACGCTCGACCTCCCCATCAAGGAAGTCGAGAAGGTCCTGTACTGCGAGGCCTACATCGTCACCGACCCTGGTCGCACGGATCTCGCCAAGAACCAGGTACTCGGCGAGGATGAGTACAAGGATGCCATCGACCATTTCGGCGAGGACTCCTTCGAAGCGAACATGGGTGGGGAGGTCATCCTCAAGCTCTTGCAGAAGGTGGAGGTGGTCAAGGAGAGCGAACAGCTGCGCGAGGAGCTCAGGAGCACCTCGTCGGAAGCCAAGCGTAAGAAGATCTCACGGCGCTTGAAGATCCTGGAAGCCTTCAAGGAAAGCAGCAACAAGCCCGAGTGGATGATGCTCACGGTCATCCCGGTGCTCCCTCCCGATCTTCGGCCCCTGGTGCCACTCGACGGTGGGCGTTTCGCAACCAGCGATCTCAACGACCTGTACCGCCGCGTGATCAACCGCAACAACCGCCTCAAGAGACTGCTCGAGCTCAACGCCCCGGACATCATCATCCGTAACGAGCGGCGCATGCTCCAGGAGGCCGTGGACGCCCTTTTCGACAATGGCCGGCGAGGCAAGGCCATCACGGGCCCCAACAAGAGGCCCCTGAAGAGCCTCAGCGACATGCTGCGCGGTAAACAGGGACGTTTCCGCCAGAATCTGCTCGGCAAGCGCGTGGATTACTCCGGCCGCACGGTGATCGTGGTGGGCCCCGAGCTCAAGCTGCACCAGTGCGGTCTTCCCAAGATCATGGCTCTCGAGCTGTTCAAGCCCTTCATCTTCCACAAGCTGGAGGAAAGGGGCTACGTGAACACCATCAAGAGCGCGAAGAAGATGGTCGAGAAGGAGCGTCCCGAGGTCTGGGACATCCTCGAGGAGGTGACCAAGGAACACCCCGTGCTTTTGAACCGCGCTCCGACCCTGCATCGTCTCGGCATCCAGGCGTTCGAACCTGTCCTCGTGGAGGGCAAGGCCATCCAGCTGCACCCGCTGGTGTGCGTGGCCTTCAACGCCGACTTCGACGGTGACCAGATGGCCGTGCACGTCCCTCTCTCCATCGAGGCCCAGATGGAGGCGCGGGTGCTGATGATGAGCACGAACAACATCCTCAGCCCGGCCCACGGCAAGCCCATCATCAACCCGACCCAGGACATCGTCCTCGGTATCTACTACATGACGTTGCGAAGGCCCTTCGCGAAGGGCGCCTACGACGAGAAGAAACGCTCGGGGATCTTTGCGAGCCCCGCAGAGGTGCGCCGCGCCTTCGACTCGGGAGAAGTCGACCTGCACGCCGAGGTCATGACCCGAATGGAAGGAAAGCGCGTCCTCACCACGGTGGGTCGTGTCCTCTTGCGGGAGATCGTCCCCACGGAGCTGCCCTTCTCCCTCATCAACAAGGTCATGAAGAAGGGCGAGCTGTCGACCCTCATCGACGAGGCTTACAGGCGGTGCGGTGGGAAGACCACCGTCATCATGGCCGATCGCCTCAGGACGCTCGGTTTCGAGTACGCCACCCGCGCAGGCATTTCGATCTGCATCGACGACATCAAGATCCCCACGGAGAAGTCCGACCTGCTCGACCAGGCCCGCAGGAAGGTCGACGGGATCATGACTTTGCACCAGAACGGCGAGATCTCGGAGGACGAGCGCCGCAACATGGTCGTGGACGAGTGGGCAGAGACGACCGAGGAGATCAAGAAGTGCATGCTGGACAACATCCAGTTCGAGGAGGTCACTCACCCCTCGACGGGTGAGAAACGCCGCGTGCGCAGCCTCAACCCTCTGTGGATGATGGTGGATTCCGGCGCCCGAGGCTCCAAGGAGCAGATCAAGCAGCTCGCGGGCATGCGAGGCCTCATGGCCAAGCCGTCCAACGAGATCATCGAGACGCCCATCATGTCCAACTTCCGTGAGGGACTGAGCGTGCTCGAGTACTTCATCTCCACCCACGGCGCCCGCAAGGGCCTCGCGCACACGGCTCTCAAGACCGCCAACTCCGGATATCTGACGCGCAAGCTCGTCGACGTGAGCCAGGACGCCATCGTCTACCAGCAGGACTGCGGCACGACGGTGGGCATCACCGTTCGCAAGCTCATCGACGAGTCGGGACGCGAGCAGATCCCCATCTCCGAGAGGATCCTCGGCCGCGTGGCCCTGTTCGACATCGTCGATCCCATCACCCAGGAAGTGATAGTGAAGGGAGGCGAGATCATCGACGAGGTCAGCTCCGAGCGGATCGCCGACCAGGGCATGGAGGAGGTGGAGATCCGGTCCATTCTCAATTGCCAGGCGAAGCACGGCGTCTGCGCGCGATGCTACGGCAGGGACCTTGCTCGGGGGCACCTCGTGAACATCGGCGAGGCCATCGGCATCATCGCCGCTCAGTCAATCGGAGAGCCGGGCACGCAGCTCACGATGCGTACGTTCCACATCGGAGGCATAGCGGGGCACCAGGAGAGCGTCTCGGGTCTCACATCCAACGAAGAAGGCGTCGTGCGCTTCGAGCGCGTCGAGTTCGTCGAACGTAAGAACGGGGATCTCATCGTCATGAACCGTAACGGCGAGATCGTCGTTCGCGAGGACGATGGTCACGAGCACAGCTACTCGCTCGTCATCGGTGCCACCCTCATGGTCCGCGAGGGGGAACGCATCACGAAGGGCCAGCACATGGCCGAGTGGGAACCCTACTACCAGCCCATCCTGGTCAGCGCCGAGGGGATCGTGGCCGAAGAGGGCATCGAGGAGGAGGTCACCTACACGCTCCGCACCGAGGAGACTGGACGTCAGAGCCGCGTGATCATCGAGTCGAGGGATCCCAATGTTCGCCCTCAGATCCTCGTTGCGAACGAGAATGAAACGCCCGTGCTCATCGACGGGCTCGAGGCACGTTACTTCATGCCCAACGGTGCCGTGCTCAACGTCCAGGCCGGGCAGAAGGTGTTCCCCGGAGACATCCTTGCAAAGCTACCGCGCGAGATCAGCAAGGCTCGCGACATCACCGGTGGCCTGCCAAGGGTCACGGAGCTGTTCGAAGCGCGCAAGCCCAAGGACCCGGCTGTCATCTCGGAGATCGACGGCAAGATCGAGTTCGGCAAGGACCTCAAGGGCAAGCGCCGCATCATCGTCAGGCCCGACGTGGGCGACGTCAAGGAGTACCTGATCCCCAAGGGCAAGCACCTCATCGTCAAGCATGGCGAGGAGATGCGGGCTGGTGAGCCACTCATGGACGGACCCCAGAACCCCCAGGATATCCTCAAGGTCCGCGGCGAGCTGGAGCTGGCCAGGTACCTGGTCGACGAGATCCAGACCGTCTACCGCAACCAGGGCATCCGGATCAACGACAAGCACATCGAGGTCATCGTCCGGCAGATGCTCCGCCGCGTCAAGATCAAGGACCCGGGAGACACGCGCTTCCTCATGGACGAGCAGGTCGAGAAGTGGGTCTACGAGGAGGAGAATTCCTCGGCCGAGGCCGAGAACAAGCGTCCTGCCGTTGCCGAGCCGCTGCTTCTGGGTATCACCAAGGCATCGCTGGCCAACGAGAGCTTCCTCGCCGCCTCCTCGTTCCAGGAAACGACGAAGATCCTCACAGAAGCTGCCCTGAACGGCAAGGTGGACGACCTGCGAGGTCTCAAGGAGAACCTCATCATGGGTCGCCTCATCCCGGCAGGCACCGGGTTTCCCACCTACCGACGCGTCAAGCCGACCAGCGAGGACGAGAGCGAGGTCGACGCAGGCATGGGGTTCATGCCGTCGGAGCCTGCCATCCCTGCCGAGCCGGCCTGATCCGGATCCGGTTGCCCTTCCAGAAACCGCGCTATCGCGAGAGCCACGTGGCAGCCGCGGCCAGCCTCGCTCCGAGATCCTCTAGCCTCATGCCTCGAATGGCCAGAGACGGATCCGCGAAGGGCCGAACCGCATGCAAGAGCACGTAGCGCTGCTTCGGAGGCGGCCCCGAAACCAGCAGATTCCACACCTTGGCCCTCACCTTCGCGTATCCTCCCTTTTCCTCCGACATGGCGAGCCACGCCTCAAGGCGAGGAGCGTCGCTCGATTCTCCCACGATTGCCTCGAGTATCTCCATCCGCCGCGCTTGCTCGCTCGTGCCCAGCTTGCGGGTGAGCCGGCACCAGGCCACACGAACCTGATCGCTGGGATCCGAGCCGAGATCGTCGAGGCCCTCGACCTTCTTTCCAGCGACACCGAGCGCCAGGAGGGCGCAAAGCCGGATCTTGGGGCTCGGGTTGCCGAGTGCGCCCGTGAGATAGGTGGACGCCTTGTCGTTACCTTCCTTCGTCGCCAGGAGCGAAGAGGCGAACCCGATGCCCTCCTCGCTGGCCGGCAGCACGAGAAGGTGCGCCGCCCACGTGAGATCGGCACTCGCGGGATCGGTGCCCAGCGCAGACACCGCAGCCAGCCGGATGCCTCTGTCGCCGTCCGAGAGCGACTCGCGCAGCAGGTCCCTCGAAGCCTCGTCCTTGGGATCGAGGCCGGCCACGGCAGCCGTGCGCACCGCGTCATCCGGATCCCGGCGGGCCGCATCCGCGAGCAGAAGCTGGCTCCACGGCATCTCGTTGTCCTTCAGGTAGGTAACCACGGACAGCCGTACCGAAGGCTCAACGTCCAGCATGTAGCGCTCGTGGAAGGCCCGGCCCTGGTCCATGGCGAGCAGCGCATCGACCGCTTGAGCACGCACCAGGCCCAGCTCGGAGTCCAGCGCGGCCGTCAGGCCCTCCTCGTACGTCCTGTCGCCCCTCTTGTACAGCATGGCCCATGCGGTGACCTTCACGAGCGGATCCGAGGCGGTGCTCAGATCCCTCAGGACCGGCCTCGCCCTCGGGCCGGTCCTGCAAAGGGCCGCGAGCCCCTCGTCGCGAGTCTGCGGGTCGATCGCCGCTCGACCGATGATCTCCATCGCCAAGAGATCGAGGCTGCGCTGGTCGCCCTTGGCGAGATCGAGCGCCCTGTCCGTCTCCCCGTTGTCCAGGGCGCTCATGATCCCCGCGGCACCGGGAATGGCACAGCTTGCGAGGATTCCCGCCAGCACGACATTGAAGGTTCTCGTTTTACGCGAAGGCATGTCCGTTCTCCAGTTCATCGTTCGACTCCGGTTCGTCTCTGCCTTGAGGTGAACTCTCGCCGTCCCCGGTCCCTGCACGCAAGCCTCGGGTGCTCCTCATCTCGGGCAATGATCGCCCGCGAAGGTACCCGCCGCGCCGCTCTTCTTCGGATCGTCGAATGCCAGCGCGATCCGCCCGGCGACATTGCCTTTGCCGATGGCCGAGATGTACACGGCCATGCTGAACGTGGAGGCCATGACCGAGCGCGCGCTGCCGTCGTCGAGCCTCTCGAGCATGAACGCGCTCACTCCCCGCGGGTTCTGCAGCATGGTCTTCTCGATCCGCACGCCCTCGCCGAGCTTGCCGGGGAGCTTCACCGAGAATCCCTGCGCATCCGTGGCAAGGGTACATAGCGCCTGTGGCGGTCGGTCCGACAGCTCGATCCTGGAGCCATCAGCACCCTCGCGCACGTGCACGTGCACGACGCTCAGGGGCTTGCCCGCGAGCGAGGCGTTGATGCCATCCGCTGGCACGGCCTCGAGATCCGGCTTGGCGGCCCACTCGAAGGGGTGCACCGAAGCCGACAAGGCACCCTGGCCTGTCTGCGAGCCGCAGCGGCACCCCGCCACGGCCAAAAAGGCGAGTGCCGCCACGCGCCATGGCATCAAGACGGCATCTCCACCTTGTCGCCGAAGGCGGAGGCCAGCTCCGCCAGGTCGTCGAGCAGGATGAGGCGACGCCTCCCGTAGCGTTCCAGCTGTCGCCTGTGCTCGTTCATGGCCACCTCACCCTCGAGGGTCACCTTCTCGAGCCTCTTGCGCAGCTCCTCGAGCTGGAAATCGATGTCGCGGACTTCCCTCAGGTGCTGTCGCTTGGTGTTGCGCTCTCGATCCGCCTGCTCGCGATACTGCAACCAGCGCTCTGCCACGCGACCCAGATCCAGGATAGCCTCGGCCACTCGCCTGTTGAGGTCAGGCTGGTCAGGTCCGAACTCCGGCAGCACTCCCGTCCCGAGGATCTCCGCTGCGCGTGCGCTCGTCGACTCCAGCCCGTTGTGCAGATCGGCCACACGTGCCGAGGAGCGCAGCAGCCCGGCGTTCCTCACGCTCTGGTCCCTGGCCAGCTCCTCCAGGGCGCGGCCGATGTTCTGTCGCGACTGACGGATCTCCCGATCCAGGGCCTCGAGCTTGATCGAGATGTTCTCCATCCTCCTGTCGATGCCGTCGAGCTGCTCTGTGAGGGCCACCATGGCATCGGCCTTCGAGCGTTCCTCCGGGGTCGTTGCCAGCTTCTGCGCATCCTCGACGAACCTGGCCCAGGGCCCCGCCCCCCTCTCCATCCGCGCCGATCTGGGCGGATAGGTGCGCCTCGATGCATCGGACTCCGGAATCGGCTCGATGGGCTGCGCCGTATCATCCTCGAGAGCGAGGCCCAGGTCGGTCAGGTCCCGGATAGCATGGTACGCATCGAGATAGCGGCTCTCGGGATCCTTCTCGAGCAGCTTGAGCACCACCATGTCCAGCGCCGGCGGGATCCCCATGACCAGGTGGCTCGGGCGTTCCGGCTGCTCCTTGACATGCCCCTCCAGGATGTCGTGCGCTGTTCCAACGAATGGGAAGCGTCCGGTGAGCATGGCGTACAGGATGCAACCCAGCGCGTACAGATCGGCCCCGCCGCCCACCTGCCCGCCCGATATCATCTCCGGAGCCATGGTGTCCGGCGTCCCGAGCTTCTGTCCCACCTGGGTGATCTGCGGCTCGTAGGACAGATGAGCGATCCCGAAGTCCAGGACCTTGATGAAGCGCCCTTCCCTTGCCCTGGTCATGAGGAAGATGTGCTCCGGGTTCAGGTCGCGGTGCACCACTCCCAGTGCATGAGCCGGTCCCAGGGCCTCCAGCGTCTGCACGGCAACGGTCACGGCCATCTCCTGGCTGAGCGGGCCGCGCTTGATGAGGCCGCTGAGCGGCTCGCCCTCCAGGTACTCCATGACGATGTAGAGCACGCCTTCCTCGGTCTCACCCATGTCGTAGACCTCGACGACGCTTGGGTGCTGGATGAGGTTGGCGGCCTGACCCTCGCGCATGAAGCGCTCCTTGAGGATCTCGTCCTGCGCCGCCGAGGCCGGCAGGAGCTTGACCACCACGAACTTCTTCACGTACAGGTGCAGCGCCTTGTAGACGGCGATGCCACCCGGCGACTTGCTGAGCTTCTCGAGAACCTGGTAGCGGCCGCTCAGGACCTTCCCTATGAAGCTATCGTCCGGTGACTTCTTGAGTGGCATTCCGGTGCGCGTCTTGGCCATGGATGCGAGGATAGGTGGGCCCGAATGCACAGTCAACAGGCGGGGTCACCGGGCCAGACTTCACAAGAAGTCTACGATGGAAAAGAGGGCGTCCGGCCAGGGGGCTCAGCCGTTCTTCTTCTGGAATTCCTTCATGAAGGCCACGAGCTTCTCGATGCCCGCCAGCGGCATGGCGTTGTACATGGAAACGCGGATGCCGCCCACTGATCTGTGGCCCTTGAGCCCCTTGAAGCCGGCCGCGGCCGCATCGGCGATGAACTTCTTCTCGAGGTCCTCCGATCCCATGCGGATCGTCACGTTCATGAACGAACGGCTCTCCGGGTCCTTGACCGTGCCTCTGAAGTAGCCTCCCGATCCGTCGATGGTGGAGTAGAGAAGCGTACCCTTCTTCATGTTGGTCTCGCGCATGCTTGCGAGACCACCGTTCTTCTCCAGCCAGTGAAGGACCTTGTTCATCACGTAGATGGGGAACACGGGGGGCGTATTGTAGCAGGAGTCCTTGTCTGCGTGCGTCTTGAACTTGAGCATGGCGGGCAGATCGTCGCGGCAACGGTCCAGCATGTCCTTGCGGATGATGACCAGCGTGACGCCAGCAGGGCCCAGGTTCTTCTGGGCACCCGCGAAGATCAGGCCAAAGGGCGCGGGGTCGAAGGGCGCCCAGAACATGTCGCTGGACATGTCGCACACGTACGGCACCTTGCCCGCGGCCGGGAACGTGTGGAACTGCGTGCCCCTGATGGTGTTGTTGGACACGAAGTGCAGGTACACGGCCTTTGGGTCTAGCACGAGCTCGTCCTGGCGTGGCAGCCGCGTGAAGTCCTCGCTCTCCGTGCTCGCGGCCACCTTGGCGGCAGCCACGATCTTGGCCTGCTTGATGGCGTTGGTGGCCCACGTTCCCGTGTTGATGAAGTCCGCACTCTCGCCGGGCTTGAGCAGGTTCATGGGGATCATGGCGAACTGCAGCGAGGCTCCCCCTCCGAGGAACAGAACGCTGTAGTCCTCCCCGAACCCACCGAGCTTCTTCACGAGGGCCTTGGTCTCCTGGAGAACCGCGTCGAACTCCTTGCCACGATGGCTCGACTCGATGATGCTCATCCCGGAGCCCTTGAAATCGATGAACTCCGCCTTGACCTCCTCGAGGACCTCGAGCGGCAGGGTGGAAGGACCCGGGTTGAAATTGTACACGCGGCTCATCACTTCACCTCCTTGTCCAGGATGGTCACGATCACGTCACCTATGCGCAGCAGGTTCTCGTTCGACGAGGCGCCGATGTGCGGGGACATGAGCACGTTGGGCGCCTTCAAGAGCGGCGAATCCGGCGGCGGCGGATCCGAGAACCAGACGTCCGTCGCGTAGGCGCGGACCTTGCCGGATGCGAGGGCAGCAGCCAGATCGGCCTCGTTGACGACCTTTCCACGGCCCGTGTTGATGATGACAACGCCCTTCTTCATCTTGTCGATGGCAGCCGCGTTGATCATGCCCTTGGTCTCGTCCGTGAGTGGCGTGTGCAAGGAGAAGTAGTCGCACGCCTTGTACAGATCGTCCAGCGAGCCCACCATCTTCGCGTGCTCGTGCTTCTTCACGAACGGGTCGTACGCAAGCACGGTCATTCCGAACGCTGCCGCGCGCATGGCCACCTCCGTGCCGATGTTGCCCACTCCGATGAGCCCCAGCGTCTTGCCGAAGAGCTCTGTCCTCTTGAGCTCCTTCTTGAGCCACTTGCCCTCCTTCATGGAGTTGTGTGCCTCCACGAGACGGCATGGCACAGCCATCATCATGGCCATGGCCAGCTCGGCCACGGCGATGGACGATGCGCTGGCTGTGTTGTAGACCTTGATTCCCTTGGACTTGGCGTACTCGCGGTCCACGTTGTCGAGGCCCACGCCGCCCCTGATGACGAGCTTGAGCTTGGGTGCCGAGTCGATGTACTCGCGCGTGCAAGTCGTCTTGGATCTGATGAGCACGACGTCGGCCTCGGCCAGCCGGCTCTTGTCCTCTGTGACATCGCCGAACCTCGCCAGCTTCCCCGGCAAAGAAGGATCGAAGGCGTCGGAGATCAGGATCAGCATCGCGGGTCCTCCCTGGTGTGGGGCGGGTCCGGGGTCACCCGTCCAGCATTCTCACGAGCAGGCCCGAGCGCAGCTTCGGCTCGAACCACGTGCTCTTGGGCGGCATGACTTCCCCGGCGTCCGCCACTACGAATATCTGCTCGAGGGTCGTCGGGAACATGGCGAATGCCACGGCCCAACCCTCGCTGCATCTCTTCTCGAGCTCACCCGTCCCGCGGATCCCTCCCACGAAGTCTATGCGCGGGTCGGTGCGCGGGTTCTCGATGCCCAGGACCGGTGAAAGCAGGTTCTCCTGCAGGATCGACACGTCGAGGCTCCTGGTCGGATCGTCGGCCGGGAACGTCCCTGCCTTTGCAACGAGCCTGTACCACTGCCCGCCCAGCCGCATCCCGAACGAGTGCACGGCGTCCGGGCGCGGCGAGCTGGCACGAGACACGTCGAACCTCTCGCGGACGCGCCCGAGGAAATGATCCTCGCTCATCTGGTGCAGGTCCTTGACCACGCGGTTGTAGTCCATGATCTTGAGCTGATCGTGGGGGAAGACCACGGCCAGAAGCCAGTTGTAGGGCTCCTGTCCGGTATGGGCCCTGTTCTTGTCCCTGCGGATCTCCCTTATCCTCGACGCCGACTGGGAACGGTGGTGACCATCGGCCACGTACAAGGCCGGTACGGCAGCGAATCCCCGGATCGCGGCTCTTTCCTGGGCGTCGTCGAGGATCCAGACCCTGTGGCCGATTCCGTCTGTCGTCACCAGGTCGTACACGGGTATCGCACCCCGGATTTCGTCGATGAGCCCCGTCAGCTCCGGCCTCGCGCGAAAAGCCAGGAACACGGGCTCGGCCTGACAGTCCATGACGTCGATGAGCCTTGCGCGATCCTCCACCTTGTCGGGCTTGGTGTGCTCGTGCTTCTTGATGAGGCCCGCGTCATACTCGTCCACGGACGCGCTCACCACGAAGCCAGCCTGCACGTGGTCGCCCATCTTCTGTTCGTACAGATAGAGCCGCGGCCCGTCTTCGCGGAACATGGCGCCGCGCTCCACGAAGGACGCCAGATTCGCGCGCGCCTTCTCGTACACCTGCCTCGAGTGCGCATCTGTCCCCGGCGGGAAGTCGATCTCCGCCTTGTTGACGTGCAGAAACGACAGGTCGTTGCCCCTTGCCATGAGCCGGGCTTCCTCGGAGTCGAGCACGTCGTAAGGTGGCGCGGCGATCCTGCTCGCAAGCTCGGGCCTCGGCCGCACGGCCCTGAAAGGACGGATGTTCGCCATGACCGCGATCGGTAACATTGCGCCCCTGTCCGGTCAAGCCGTCCTGTGCGCCTATCGTGCGCCCTTACGACCCGGTCCTTGGTCTTGGTCCTGGTTCCGGTCCTGGTGGACGTTGGTCGGCGGCCGATCTATGCTCCAGGGACATGCTGGCAACCCGCTTCTGGCTCGTCGACTCGCTCACCCTCGTGGCAGCGATCTGCTTCCCGCTGAGCGCGGCGGCGCTGGAGTGCAGGACGCACGAGGAGGACGGCGCACAGTGGGTGATCGTCGCAGATGGCAGCTCGGAGATCTCGAGGCAGGCGCCGGCGGGCAGCTACGATGAGGACCGGCTTTCCTGCGAACCGTGGGAGAAAGAGGCGGTGCGAGTGGTCTTGCCCTCGACATCGGGCACCGCGTACGAGATGTTCGTGGGAATCTCGAAGGAAGGTTCGCTGGTCGTGGCATGGGATGGCATGACCGGTCTCGAAGGCGACTTCGGCGAACGCTGGGGCTGGTTCCTCGACGCCGAGCCTCTCTCGACCGGAGATTCGAAGAGCGTTCCCATCCTCTACGCTCTGCACGAGCAGGTCAGGCTGTGCGGCCACGGCATGGTCCCCTTGTTCGTGAAGATGTACGACCCGGCCACAGCGAGCTTCAGGCCGGTCTCCTTCGACAGGCTTCGAAGGGCGGGCGAGGGCTGGGGGTACGGGGCGGCGCCTTCTGCAGCCAAGGGAGGTGCCACGACAACGAGCCTGGTTTCATCCGTTTCCACGGGCAAGGCATCCGAGACGAGGCCCGTGCTCGACGGGTTCTTGCGATTCAGCGCCGCATCCTCCACCCTGGGCGACTTGGCGGATCCCGCTCTCGTCAGGGCACCTCTGGAGCTCGGTGACGGCGATCCCGACGTGGGCTGGATGGAAGGCACGGGGGGCAGCGGCTGGGGCGAGTTCGTGACGGCCCATACCGCGGACGGACGCATCCCCATCACCTCGCTGGCACTGCAGCTGACACGCACGGGAGATGGCAAGCAGGTCAAGAAGCTCAACCGGCTCAAGACGCTGGATATCGTGTTGAGCGGGGGCCAGCGATTCTCGGTCAAGGTCGCCCTGGACCCGGCCAAGCACGCGGACAGGCCGGTGATCGTGCGCTTTGCGTCCCCGGTTCTCACCGAGTGCGTGTCGGTCATCGTGAGGGACGTATACCCGGGCTCGTCACAGCCGGGCGACACGACGTACCTGGGCGAGGTCACCGCCTATACATCCCTGGACTCCGGGGACGGGATCCTGGATCTGCTCGAGTGGTTCGAGGATCCGCAGACGGCATCGGCCGCGGCAAAGCTGCTCGCCCACGTAAGCCCCGCTGCGGCGGCCACCATCGCAGCCGCTTACCCCGGTCTCGGCACTGCCTCACGCCAGGGAGTCCTCGAGGCGCTGAGCACATCGTGGGATGAGTCCGTGGGCCTCGTGGCCGAGGCTGCTGCCCGGGCCTCGGCGCTGGATGACGGGGTCTCGGAGTTCGCCATGCTCGTTGACGCCCTGACAGGGCTGGCCCTGGGCGGCGACGATGCGTCCACCGCTTTCATCGAGAGCTGGTACGAGGCAAAGCTGGATTTCGCGCTCACCGTCACGGCAGTCGCGGTGCTCGCACGGACAGGACACGCCAAGGCGCTCGGTGACCTGATAGCATCTTACATGGGAAATGGAGAGAAGACGGGCGATCCCCATCCGATTGCGGATCTGGACACGACGGGCTGGATCCGCGAGGGGCTGAAGCTCGCAGGTGAGCCAGGAACTGCCATCATGGACGACGCTCTGGCCACGCTCGATCTCTCGAACGAGGATGACGTGCACGACGCGCTGGTCCTGCTCTACCTGGTGGACTACAAGACAGGCGGAGCACCTGCGCTCGACCTCGCTGCCAGCTGGGGGGCGCTGCTCTGGGATAGGATGCCTACGCTGTGGTGCCGGCACCACGTCCTTCCTCTGGCAGCCAGGCTCATGATGCTCGGAGACGCGCGAGGCGTGGCCATCGCTGCAGGGGCCATCAGGGAGGGGGCCATGGAGGCGCCCCTGCGCACGGAGGCGCTGGCCGCTCTGGGGGTGGCCCATGAGACACTGGCCCACGAGGCCTGGCCTGTGGCGCTCGAGGCCATGAGCGACCACCACCCTGGCGTGCGCGCCGCAGCGGCCTCGTGTCTGCGGCAGCTGTCCGTGAAGGAGCCAGGGATCATGACGAGTGCCATGGAAGCGGCCCGGACCGATGCATGGCCAGAGGTCAGGCTCGCGTCCTTGCGTCTCCTGTCCATGTTCGATGGAATCCCCGTGGACGTGTTTCACGACCTGCTCAGGGATCCGGACTCGAGCGTGCGCAAGGAAGCCATCCGGCTGGTGGTGGACCGCAGGCTCGCCACGGAGGAGATAGCGATCCTCCTTGCCAACACGACCGTCGACCCTGGCATGCGAACCGACGTGCGGGTCCAGGCAGCGCACGCCATCGGTTCGCTGTGTCTCGTGCAGATGGCGATGCCTCTGGGCAACGTGGTGGCCTATGGCATCATGCCCGACTCCACCGATGCCCAGATCCAGACAGCGGCCGCGGCGGCGGACGCACTGGGACGTCTCGGCGATCCCGGTCCACTCGACAAGCTCATCGAGGCCACCTATCCGGGCCTGCGCCTCCAGATCCGGCTCGCCGCGATCCAGGCCCTGGGACTCATCGCGGATCCTGGGGCATCCGAGGTTTTGGAGGCACTTTCCCAGAGCCTGGATCCTGCGGTGGCCGCCGCGGCGAGCGCTGCACTCGAGCTCGTCGGCGCCGGATCGAGCACCGCCGCCTGCGTCGCGAAATGAACACGGCGGAGCGCAGGACGGCTGCCGTGCTCGCGACGGTCGTCATCCTGATGGTCGCCGCAGGCGTGGGTCTCGTGCTGATGCTCCGGCAGCTGTCCACGAAAAGCGGTCCTGCGATGGCTCCCGGCAAGCTCGAGCAGAGCTACCTCGAGGAGGTGGAAGCACGCTGCGGCGACCGCTACACGCGACCGTCCTTGCCCCATCCCGGTCGAGGGAGCGGTGAGGCCTCTTCCTTCTACCTGGCCGCACGGGATGCTCTCCCCGATCTCGACGCAGAAACCTGGCTGGCGCTCGAAGAGGGCATGGCCGATCTGTCGTGGAGCAGGGAGGATCCGCCACAGCCAGGAGCTGCAGGTTTCGACGATGCGGCGCAACTCGTACTGCAGGGCGCATGTTCGGCCAGGGGAAGATCCCCCTATGCTTTCTGCGCCATCGACACGGATGGCGCGGTGCTCCTCGAGTACACCAACCTCTCGGTTGCGGTCCAGAGCGAGGCACGATCCCGTTTCGTTTCGGGAGACGAGAAACTGGCAGCCGACCTGCTCGCCGCCGGCATGATCATGCAGCTGGACATGGGAAGGGGAGGGGGGACTCTGGGCCACGCGATGGCTGTGGGTATGGTGGCCGACACGTTGCAGAGCTCCATGGCTGGATTTATAGGGGCGTCACGGGACGAGAATGCCCTGGCAGCGATGGAACGACACCTGTCAATAGTCGAGGGCGCATGGATCGACCTTGCCGACAATGCCCGGATCGACGCCGTCGTGATCGAGACCATGTTCGCAGCCTGCTTCATGCCACCGGGGTGGAGATCGCCCGTGGGACCTCCCGTGATAACACCCGAGGATCAGGAGTCCATCTGCAACCTGGGCCCGCTCGCCCTGCGAGGCATGTGGAAGGCCATGCGCGCCAGGAGCGACATGACCATCGATGCCCTCGGCCAGAAGGACTCGCTGGTGGCGAAAGAGATGCTGGACGAGATCGAGAAGCGAGACAAGGATGCGTCCGTCCTGGACAGGCTGCTCGATCCAGGGGAGGCCTTCGCGGATCTCGTGGCGCTCGACGTCCGGCCGCAGTTCGAGGCCGATCTTCGAGCGAGGACCCTGCTCGTGCTCGCCCGCACGGCGCTCGCCATGCGCCTCGCCTATCTGCGCGACGGGCGGATACCCGATCTCACGAGCACGGCTTTGGGGGAGTCTTTCGACGGCACCTCGAGCCTCCTCGTCGATCCGATCTTCAAGGAGCGTCCCGTGGTGGAGCTTTACGGATCGCGGCTGGTGCTTCGTTCCCATGCGCCCTGGCCCGGGTGGAACGACGATCCTCCAAACATCGAGGTCTACTGGGAAGGGACGAAGCCCTGAGCCCGCCTTGGCTGGACGGGTGGAACATAGATGCCATGGCGGTGTCGGAAACGGCGGGAGGTGACCGTCATGGCACACGCGATCGAAAACGAGCTCCGGATGCCCGCGATGATGATGCAGGACACCGTTGCGAGAGCGGATACGCCTGCGAACATGGAGAGCGCACGAGTTGCGCTGGAGATCGTCCCCGTCTGGATGAACACCATCATGCAGGTGGTCCATCACCTGCCGGGCGACAGGACGCGCCCGTACATCATCGGGGAAGATCCCGGGGCGTCCTTCTCCGTGTGCGCCGACCTTCTCGGCGGCCGCGAGGCCTGGTCTTTGGTGGACCCCGATGGGACCGTCCGCATCCCGGCCACGGCGGACGAGGTGCATCTCGTCCGTGCGGACGGATCGACTCTCGAGGCCGGCTCCATCCCCGGGGCATGCAACCTCTCTTTGGGTGACCGCCTGAGAGTGAGGGTGGGGTCCGTCGTGTTCGTGATCCGTGCCGTCAGGGCTGCCCGCAAGCTCAGGCTGCCCGTGTCCTTCGACTGGGACGTCCTGTCGTTCACGGGCGCGAGCATGGCGCTCAACGCCATCGTGCTCGCCATTGCCTTCTTCTTCCCACAGAACACGGTCGTGCTCTCGCACGACGTGGATTTCATGAAGTCCCGCTTCGGACGCCTTCTCGACGAGCCCGTGGAGCTGCGGGTGGAGGAGCTGCCGGACTGGATGCAGAAGTCCGAGCCGACCGAGAAGGCCGAGGGTGGCGACGGCGAACGGCACGCTGGCGACGAAGGTCAGATGGGCGACGTCAACGCCAAGAAATCGGACAGGATGTACGGCATCAAGGGCAACGCGGATCCATCGGACCGCCAGCTCGCCAGACTGAACAAGGATCAGGTGGCCAAGACCGGCATCCTCTCGGCCATGAGTCAGACCCTGGACATGCCAACATCTCCCTTCGGAGGCAAGGAGGCCATCGGATCGGACCACGAGAGCGCCCTCGGCGCCCTCATCGGATCCAGCGTCGGCCCCAACTTCGGCTTCGGGGGAATGGGCATGATAGGCAGCGGAGACGGTGGTGGCGGCACGGGCGAGGGCACACTGGGGCTTGGCAAGGGTGTATGGACCAAGATAGGGCACGGCGGCGGCGGTGGACCGGACGGCGTGGGGTACTGCCCGGGTGGCGACTGTGGCGGCGGTCTCAAGAAAAAGCCCGGAACCAAGGTACCCAACAAGGTCGAGATCAGCGGCCAGGGCCAGGTCATCGGCTGCCTGAGCAAGGAGTCCATCCGCAGGGTGATCCGCCAGCACATCAACGAGGTGAAGCACTGCTACGACAAGGGCCTGATGAGCAAGCCCGACCTCGAGGGACGCATCAGCGTGAAGTTCACCATCACGGCGAATGGCTCGGTGGGCAACGCGAAGGTGACCGAGAGCTCGCTCGGAGACACCAAGGTGGGTCAGTGCGTGGCCGACGCGGTGGAGCGCTGGGTGTTCGAGCCCCTGCAGGGCTGCGGCGTCGTGGTGGTCTCCTACCCCTTCAACTTCGTGCCTGCCAGCGACAGCTGATCTGCCGTCACTCCATCGTGTCGGGATCTCCGGACCAGGAAGCGGCCGCGGCCTCTCGAACTATCAGGCCCTTTCGTCGAGCCTGCTCTCGGATCTCAAGAAGGCGTGCATGTCCCGCACGGGAAGACCGTCGCGGAACACGCCACGGGACACCTCCTTGACCTCGAAGCGCTGCGCCTCGAACTCGTTCTTGAGGAACTCGTAGATTCTCCACGGATCCACCGTCTCGCCGCAGGTGAAGACATCGACGGCCGCGTAGCCGTACTCCGGCCACGTGTGAATCGTGATGTTCGACTCTGCGATGACCACCACTCCACTCACGCCATAAGGACTGTAGTGATGGAAGACCGTGTTGATGACCGTGGAGTTTGCCACGACTGCCGACTCGACGAGAAGCTTCTTGAGGAGCTCGACGTCGTCGAGCAGCGAGCTCTGACAGTCGTAGAAGTCGACAAGCAGATGACGACCCAGTCGACTTTCCCGCATGGCACACCTCCTTAGCTGCCCAGCCAGGGCCGGAGAGGACCTTTCAGTGGCGAACCACCTCCAAGTGGGTTGATTGACGCGAACAAATATCACAAGCAGGCGGCTGCATCAAGCGGTTTGTCCCCACAAAGCGCTTGCCCGGGGCATCCTGGCTGTGCCAGAACCGATCCGATGACTCCCGAGGGGCCCAGATCCACGCCTCTTACCCTTCTCGAGGACCAGACGTACACGATCGAGACGCCCGAGCACGTGCGCATCGTGTACAGGG
>JBFYZU010000428.1:0-4159 GCA_041309365.1 Myxococcota bacterium | reverse complement strand
GGCACCCCGTCGGTAAACGCTACGGCAGTGACCGACATATCCGGCGCCGCAACACCGCCCGCGGGAGGCAGGATCCCCAGGTTCATGCCGAGCATGGGCTGTCCCTCGGGCACACGTAGCCAGTAGGTCAGTGTCATTCCCGATGCGAGGAGCAACGCCGGCGCCTCGTCCTTGCCGGCCCGGGCCTTGCCCACGACAGTCGAGTGTGTTGGCAGGACGCCACCCACGTCCGACGCCGTCGCGGGCACGATGTGGATGTAGTCCATGGCCGCGGCGAGATCCTCCCCCGCGACATTCTCGGTCCTGTCCCAGCGGAACTTCATGTAGTTCTCGCCGGCCTTGACGTTCTTGGCCGGCACGCTGACAGAGTACGTTTCCCACTGCGCGCTCTTCAGGTCAACCCGCTGGATGGCCTGCTCGTTGAGGTAGAGGGAGAAGAACGTCCCGGCGAAAGGCTTGGCGCGAAACCGGATGACGAGATCCTCGCTCTTGTCCCAGGGGAAGAACAGCCTCGTGGTCACGCCGACGATGTGGGTGTACCCGACCCCGTCGCGCACGAAGCTCCGACCCCAGCCGGTGCGCCACTGCCCGAGGGTGTACTTGAAGAAATCGGAAGTGCCGAGGTCGATGAGCAGCCCCTCGTTCTTGAGGGAAGCGAAGTTGATCCTGTCCATCATGTCGTAGCCGCGGTACATGTCCTTCCAGGGAATCTGTTCCGGCTCGACGTCGCCGAACGGCTTCACCTCCGTGGATCCGCTCGCGTTTTGGTCTCCCGCCTTCTTCTTGCCGCTGCAGGCGGCGAGCAGGCTCGCGACCGCGCCTGGCACGATGGGCACCGACGCCAGAACCCCGAGCACCCTCCTCCTGTCCATGTCCACCGTCATGCTCTCACTCCAGTATCTGACCAAGCGCCTGCCCAGGCCCGGGAAGATCATCCTGGGGTACTCCATCTTAATATCCAGCGAAGGTCGATCAAGTCAAAAACGTGCCAGGACCGCCTCTTATTCCTCAATCGAGGCCAGGCCTGGAACCACTTCTTGAAAGCCTGGCCCTTTGTATCGTAAAGTCTTCCCAGGTGCTCATGCACACCATCTTCTATTTCACCGGGGGGAGGGACCCGAGGGAGATCGCAACTTCCCTGTCGGAAGAGGGTCGGACGCGATGGGCACCTGGCGGCGAGTTGCTCGTCGTCAGGGACGTGGAAGGCCAGGACGTCGGCGTGGAGTACAGGTTCGTCTTCCATGCGAGCATCAGCTCCGCACGCAGGGCAGTCACCGATGCCAATGCAGAGATCGTGATCGTGGACGCACGCAAGAGCTCCTCCGACGCTCCACCGCTGCCCTTCTTCGAGTCGCAGGCCGCGGCGTTCGTGGAGGAGCTCGTGGGGCCGGACGCCCCTTCGCCACAGCACCTGAGCAAGAGCCAGATCGTGGCCATCGTGGACGATGACCCGCTCCTGGGCGACAATGCCTTCAGGGTGGGGACCCTCAGGCTGGCCGGTTGCCTCGCCGATCCCATCTCCCGGCGAAACCTTCTGTTCATGCTCGACAGACACATGCGTTCCGACACGCCGGGAAAGATCGCCATCTGCCTGGCAGGCGGTGGCGTGGAAGGGCTCATCTACGAGATAGGGGTCCTTCTGGCCATCAACGACATCATGATCGATCGCAGCGTGACGGACTTCGACATCTTCTGCGGGATCAGCTGCGGATCCATGATCAATTCGTTCCTTGCCAATGGCATGAGCATCGAGGACATGGCCATCGGCCTCCAGAGCGGCGAGGGCCGCATGGACCGGGTGAGCCGGGGCGACATCTTCCGTCCGAACGCCGCCGAGGTCATGCCTCGCATCCTGCAGGCTGCCCGCACCGTGGCCGAGCACCGCACCGAGACGGACCTCGAGGCCCTCGCATGGAGCCTGATCCCCAGCGGCGCCTTCTCGGGCGAGAACCTCAAGTGGTACCTGGAGCGCCAGCTCACCAAGCCGGGCATGACGAACAACTTCAACCAGCTCAAGAAGGAGCTTTACATCGGCGTCACGGACACGGACAACGCCCGGCACGTGGTCTTCGGCGAGCCCGGACTGACGGACGTGCCCATAAGTCACGTGATCAGGGCGTCCATGGCCCTCGTGCCGTTCTACGGGCCCGAGACCCTCATGGGACGCCACTACATCGATGGCGCGTTCACACGCACGACCAACGTGCAGGTGGCCGTGCGCCACGGCGCGAAGCTGGCCTTCCTGGTCAACCCCTGGGAGCCGTTCCAGGCGCCGGAAGCAGGCTTCGTGGAGAGATGGGGTGGGGGCTACCTCACCCTGCAGGCGCTCAAGTGCATGGTCTCGTCCAGGTTCCACAGGGCGAACGAGCACTTCGACGAGCTCTACCCCGACACGGCCGTGCACCTGTTCGCCCCGGAGGACGAAGAGCTGCACGAGATGCGCGGAACCCTCATGAAGTTCTTCTACCGGATGCAGCTTGCCGACTTCGCCTATCGCAAGACGCTCAAGAAGATCCGTCGCCGCTTCGACACCTTCGAGAGGGACTTCGGTCACATGGGCATCAAGCTGCGCGACCCGGACGAGATGCAGGACCAGGATCTCATGGAGCGCTTCGACTCCCTCCTCAAGGGCGAGGAGACGCGCGCCGCAGGATGACCGTGACGATCGACCGGATCCTTCTCGGCCTGCTCCCGCTCGCGGCTTGTCTCTGTTTCGGCGGCTGTCGCGGCTGCAAGAGCGATGTGAACGCTAACGCCGATGCAATCATCCCAGGGCATGCGGTGAAAGAAGACCCGACGCTGCCGGACGCCATGGCACCACCTCTGCCGGAGATCTTGCACGGGGCGCTCGGGCTCACGAACGCCGATCCGGTGCAGGACGCCACCGCACTCGAGCCCGTGATGCCCGTACGCAGGATGCTCATGGCGGGCGACTACGACCAGGCACGCACGAGGCTCGACGAGATCATGGAGGCTCACCCTGGCAACCTGGAGGCCATGTACCTCGAGGCGGGGATCATGGCCCGCACGCTTGAGGGAGAAGAAGCCGTGGATGCGCTCGTCTCTCCTCTGGGAGCTGCCTTGCCCTGGTTTCTGCCTCGCGTCGAGAACGAGCCGGATCTGGCCTTTTTGCGCGACACCGATCCGGAGGCCTGGATGCGGCTGGAACGGCTCTTGCAAGCCACCAGGCTGGCATGGGCCGAGGCGCTGACCGGTCCGGGTGCATTCGTCCTCGTTGCCACTGCGCCCGAGGTCGAGGGGGTCGACGATCCCGAGCCGATGCGCCTGAACAGGGGCTGGGTCGTGTTTCTCGACGCGCACTCCCGGCGCTTCATGCCCCTCGCACGCGACACGACCGTTGCGGGCTTCCTCATCGACAGGCGACTGTCCAGGATCTACCTGCTCTCGTGGCAGGCCCACGAGCGAGAGCTGCGCGACGAGGGGGGGGTGATGAGGCCAGCGCTGCTCAACGGGGTCGAGGTGACCTTCGTGGACCTTGCGACCCTCGAGCATGGATCTGCGGTGAAGCTGGGCGATGGCATCGCGAGCGTGAGGCTGGCGGCCCGCTCCGATCTGCTCCTGGCCGCCATCGAGACGGTGGATCCCGCCATTGTCGAGTCCGTGCTCACGTACGTGAGCATCGACTGGGATGCAGGCAAGGCAGAGACCGCCCACGAGGCTGCACCCGGTCCCATGGATCTGGTCGTGCGCTACGGCTCCATCGATCCTCCCCGTACACAGCCGGACGACGCGCAGGATCCCGACGCGTTGCCGAACAACGCATGGTGCCTCGCACCCGGGGACGGGCTGCGGCTCTGCTCCGTTCCTTCCTCGAAAAAATCCGTGCTTTTCGACCTCGTGATCGAGGACATGTCACCGGGATCGGAAACGGGGTCGACGACGGTCGCCTCCGGTCTCGGCATCCTGCAGATGAACGCATGGTGAAGAGTGCAGGCCCGTGAAGCACGGGCGATCGATCACTCCATGTCCATGGCCTTCTCGATCTTCGCCCACGAGTCGCGCAATGACACCGTGCGGTTGAGGACCGGACGACCGGGGCCCGAGTCGATCGGGTCGACGATGAAGTAACCCAGCCTCTCGAGCTGCACGTGCCCCGTCACCCGTGCCAGGGCGGGCTCGAGCTTGCAGCCATCGATCC
>JBFYZU010000427.1:0-41025 GCA_041309365.1 Myxococcota bacterium | reverse complement strand
CGCTGAACTGTCCGGGGTCGAGCTCGACCAGGCCATCGTACCCGCGATCGGACACGAACACCGTATCGAGGTACTCGAGATAGGCCAAAGACTCCGGAAGCGCGCTCACCCACTCGGACAGGGCCACGAAGCCGCTGGTGGCCAGCACCTCCATGGTCAACCCGGGCTTCATCACGTCGTCCGGGCGTCCACCGTCCTGCCCCCATTCGATGGGTTCTCCCTGGATCTGGAACCGGATGTAGGGGTTCAAGAAGGGCTGGTCCATCTGCGCCCTGCCCGTGCGCAGGGTGCAGTCCCGAGCCGTCTCGTACTGCTCCCAGCTCGTACAGGCCGGCATTGAATCGATGCACCGGCCCTCGGTGTCGAGTGCCGTGGCGTGCAAGAAGCCGGTTCTCGAGCCCGTCACGATCCACTGACCCGATGCGCGGATGTGGTAGTGCACTGCGAAGGGGAAGCACTCCTCGGTGGGAAGAGGGAATGCCGGACGGTCTCCGCCATCGCCGAGCCAGACGAGAACATCCTCGGGATCCCACTGGGACACGGGTTCGATCCTGAGCTCGGTCTGGGTGGCTCCCACGATTCGGTATGCCATGCCCCCGTCTTCAGGCCACTGGCTGCAGTCGGTCCCGTCATCGAGAGGCGAGGGGCCCTCGTCGATGACGAGCACATCTCCCGGGTAGCCAGCGGCCGTGCCGCGCACCCCGATGCCGCAGAACGGCACTCCCGGATCCGTGAGCATGGCCCCATCCTCGCTCAGATTGCCACCGATTCCCGTTGACCAGGGTATCGCCCCTTCCCACACGAAAGACCAGTCCTCGGTACGAGGCCTGCGGATGTCGGGGGCGATGTCGTCCCCGGGCAGGTCCGGGTAGAAGGTCACGCCATAGGTCTGATCCTCCCCCTGCGTGTCTTCGAGATCTGCGAGACACGGGTACAGAACGGAGCAATGGGTCAGCGAGTGCGAGTCCCCGGCCGCCGTGATCAGCGTTGGGGCGTCTGCCAGGTACGGCGTCGAGTCCTCGCCAGGAAGCGCGTTGCGCATCACGTGAGGCGTGCACGGGGTTGCCCCCCCCATGTCCACCAGGTGCCAGCAGAACCTGTCGTACAGATCCACCGCGTGAACGACTCCAGCGCTCGTGGAAGCGAACACGAACATCCCGAACCACTCCGTGGGATCGAGATCCTCTTCGGAGTACTCCTCGGGGATACCTTCCTCGTTGTCGAAGGTGATGACGAGCACGTCCTGGACCAGACCATCGGTCCGTATCCCCCCACCCCGGACCAGCGGGTTGCCTCCCGTGGTATCGAGTTCCTCTCCCGTCTGCATGTCCACCACGTGCAGAATGGCCTCGTCGCGGTCGGCCGCGTACAGGTAGAACCCCGATGGCGCTCCAGCGTCCGCACCTTCCACGGGAACCACCTGTGCCACGTCGAAGTCCCCCACTGGCGTTCCTGAAAGGTAGAAGGCCACCAGCGGATCTCCCGCAGACGAGATGAGGGCCTCGGCGTCGAGCTCCATCACTCCGCCGCTGCCCTCCGCGTCGAACCCGGAGACGAGGATGCGCCCCATGGCCCCGCGACCGGGCACGAACTTCACCTCGAGAGGCGTGAAATCTGCAGGCATGGGTGGCCCGGGGATGTCCGCGCCGCCGTCGTTCGGTACGTCGTCCGGCACGTCGGCAGGCGTATCCTCCACGTCCACGTCACTCGGCATATCGGGGGAAAGAGCGTCCGCATCCGAGTCCGTATCCGAGCCCGCATCCGGATCCGGGTCCGGGGATACAATGCCCGACTGGAGCAAAACCGTCGTCACCACGGGCGGGTCCGTCGAGAGATCCACCACTGCCAGAGCACCCTGCTCGGGCAGGCTCACGAATGCGTGAGTGTCGTCATCCGCCAGCGTGATCGAGTAGCCCTTGCCTGGAATGTCGGTGAAGGTCGTCTGCGGCAGCACCGGGCCCAAAAGCCCCGACGTCTGCACCTGCGCCAGGCGTGCTTCCCCCATGTGCACGACCCATACCCTTGCGCCGTCGGCGCTCACGACCATGTCCGAGGGGAAGTCCCCCACCTGCGGGAACGTGGTGAAGGGTGCGCGGCTATCGGAGTCGTGCAGGTTCCGGTGGATCGCATCCACAACCGCGATCTCCCCACGGTTGCTCTGCATGAGAAGCAGGTAGGGGTCGCACTCGTCATCGCCTTCATCGGGGTCGCAGGAGTCCATCCGGGCGCCCCCCACCGAACCGTCGGCTCGCTCGCAGAGGCAGACGAACTCGATGTCGCCTCCTCTCTCGAGCTGGGTGACGTCGACCGTCGTGGTGCTGTCGGTGCAGCCCGCGAGGAGTGCCCAGGGCAAGATCAGTGCCGAAAGGCTTCTCGGGCGCATCAGTCGTTGCTCCTGATATTCTCCGGGATCCCGATGGTGACACGGATATCATTGAATGTGGCGCTGGATGGATCCAGGTCGATGACAGAAACGGTGGATTCGATGAAATTCAAGAGGTACCCCCGAAGTCTCGCGGGATCCGTGACCAGGACGTGAGGGCCATTGCCCGTGAGGATCACGTCCACCGGGATTCGCAGAACGGGATCGATGATATACACGCGGTCAGAATTGTAGCACGTCACGTACACCCACTCGCGGTCCCACCCATCCGGGCTCCAGACGCTCACGAGGCTGGGTCCCGTGTCCAGTTCCGCGACGCCCACGGCCTGGTTTCGCGGCCAGCCCCACTCGTTTGGCGTGACGTCCACCACGAGCAGGGAGTTGGGAGAACGATTGGAGACGTACAGGGTCCGGCCATCCGCCGAGAAGGCCATGTCCCTGCTGTCATGCCCGTCGGTCACGATGGAGGCGAGGCTGACCGTAGGGCCCAGAACGAGCCGGGTCGCGTTGTCGATGTCCTGCGGATCCGAGGCGAAACCGAAGGTGTAGAGCAGCGTGCTGTGCCTGTTGGCGGCGTAGAAGGTGTTCGAGGTCAGCGGATGGGCCCTCACGGCAGAGACACCCTCGGGGAACGGATCGGTCACGAGGACGAGTCGCGGGGCAAGTCCCCTGTCCTCGTCATCGTCCACCTCGTCCAGAAGCACGCTCACATTGCCGGATGTCAGGTGCGTTACGAAGATCCAGTCGATCACCTTCTCCCCTGCGGGGTTTCCCCCGGCGTCGAACAGCGGGTAGGTCACCCTGTGGACGTTCAGCCCCGAGGGGTCTGCCGGGATGCCAGAATCGACGCGGTGAGCGGAGTCGCAGAGCCTCAGCCTGGGAGGCGAACCCGGGTCGAAGCAGGTGAGTCGGCTCCCCTGCGAGGCGGACGTGTCCACTCTCATCCACGTGAGCGACGTGTCCCCCCTGACCGTCACGTACATGCGGTTGCCCGCAGGGGCGGCCGCCATGGTGGAGGCGTAGGAGCCTATGGCCACGGTCTCCTGGGCGTCGATGTAGTCGGGTTCCTCCACGGGCTCGCAGCCGTTCTCCGGGCAACCGGAAGTGATCTCGTTCTCGAGTCGTTCCAGATCCACGAGCACGACCGTGCCGTGGCTGTATGCAAGGTCGAAGTTCGAGTTGGCCACTGCCAGATGGTTGCCGTCAGGCGTCAGGGCGGCGGCCGTGGGATAGAAGAAGCGATCCGTGGGTGGCGAAACCCCACCAGAGCCCGGCATGCAGCCAGATGCTGCGAGAGAGCCTGCGACGATCATGGCCGCGAATCGAGCAGCGAGCATTGCGTATTCTTAGTTGAATTTGCTGGGCTTTGCAATTGCTGGTTGACCACCGGAGACACCCTCACTATGGTTCGGCACCCGGGGTTCACAATGGCTACCAAGCAGGCCATCGTCGTCCGTGGTGCCAGGCAGCACAACCTCAGGGATGTGACCGTACGCATACCCAGGGGCAAGCTCGTGGTGATCACGGGGCTGTCAGGGTCTGGCAAGTCGTCCCTGGCCTTCGACACCATCTACGCGGAGGGGCAGAGGAGGTATGTGGAGTCCCTCTCGGTGTATGCCCGGAGCTTTCTCGAGAAGATGCCGAAGCCCGACGTGGATTCCATAGAGGGTCTCAGCCCGACCATCAGCATCGAGCAACGTTCGGCGGGCAAGAACCCCCGTTCCACGGTGGGGACCATCACCGAGATCTACGATTACCTCAGGCTCATGTTCGCAAGGGTGGGCCATCCTCACTGCCCTGGTTGCCACAGGCCGGTGACGGCGCAGACCCCCCAGCAGATCGTCGACAGGATCATGGATCTCCCCGTGGGTTCACGATTCTCGGTGCTCGCGCCCATCGCCAAGAACAGGAAGGGAGGGTTCAAGCGGGAGCTCGCCCGCCTGAAGAGGGACGGGTTCGTGCGGGTCAATGTCGACGGCGAGCTCATGGAGCTCGGGGAGATCCACGAACTCGACCGATGTCGGCCGCACGACATCGATGTCTACGTGGACCGTCTCATCGTCAAGCCGGACGTGTCACGCCGGCTCGCGGAGAGCGTCGAGCTGGCCCTCAAGCTCGGTGAGGGCTCGCTGAAGATAGCCGTGCTCGACGGTGAGGACATGACCTGCTCGGAGCGTTTCGCCTGCCCATCGTGCAACATCACTCTTCCCGAGCTGACACCGCGGGCCTTCTCCTTCAACAGCCCAGTAGGGGCATGTCCCGGATGCGATGGATTGGGAGAGGTCTACATGTTCGATCCCGACCTCATCGTTCCCGATCCCGCGAGGAGCCTCCGTGATGGCGCCATAGCTCCGTGGCGGCGCAAGAGCAGCCCCTACTTCGCCAACCTCCTCATTGCGCTCTCGAGCCACTACGGGATCGACCTGGACCGGCCATGGCGCGATCTGCCCGAGGAGATGCGAACGCTGATCCTGCACGGCACCGACAGGGAGTTCGAGTTCAGCTTCACATCGGACGACGGCGTGCACGTGTTCCGGCGGACCTTCGAGGGCGTGATCCCGAACCTCGAGAGGCGCAGGCGGGACTACGAGAAGCGCACGCGAGAGGAGAGCAAGGGAGACCTGGACGAGGAGCAGGTCAACCATCTCGTCGACGAGCTCAACCGATACCGCGTGGGTCGGCCCTGTCCCGAGTGCAAGGGTGGGAGGTTGAGGCCGGAGCTTCTCGCCGTCCTTGTCGGAGGGCTCAACATCTGGCAGATGACACGGCTGACCGTGGGCGATCTCAGGGTTCTCGTGAATGGGCTCGAGCTGTCCGGGCGCGAGCGCAAGATCGCTCGCAAGCTCCTCAAGGAGCTCGACGCGAGGCTCGGGTTCCTCGTCGATGTCGGTCTCGGGTACATCACGCTGGACCGTCCCACGGCCACCCTGAGCGGGGGCGAGGGACAGCGGATCCGGCTCGGCAGCCTGATCGGTTCCGGGCTCGTGGGTGTCACCTATATCCTCGACGAGCCCAGCATCGGCCTGCACCAGCGCGACAACGACCGGCTCATCCGGACGCTGACCCACCTCAGGGATCAGGGCAATACGGTGATCGTGGTCGAACACGACCGTGACACCATCCTCAGCGCGGATCACGTGATCGACATGGGTCCCGGAGCGGGAGTCGAGGGGGGGCGCATCGTGGCCAGCGGCACACCCGCGGAGATCTCCACTTGCGTGGAGTCGCTCACCGGACGCTATCTCAGCGGCACCATGAGGATCCTCAGACCGGAGAGGCGCAGGCAACCCTCGATCCTGAAGCTCACGCTGGAGGGAGCGAGGATGAACAACCTGAAGGGCGTCTCGGTGAGCATCCCTTTGGGCCTTCTCGTCGCCGTCACGGGTGTCTCCGGTTCCGGCAAGAGCAGCCTCGTGGTCGACACGCTGCTGCCTGCCGTGCAGTCGGAGCTCGAGGGGATGGGTCGGACCCGGGACTCGTCCCGGGTCGTGCTCCGGGGTGTGCACGCCATCGAAAAGTGCATCAATGTCGATCAGAGCCCTCTCGGACGCACACCGCGTTCCAACCCGGCCACCTACACCAAGGTCTTCACGGACATCCGTGAGCTGTTCGCCTCTCTACCCGAATCCAGGGCAAGGGGGTACACGCCCGGAAGGTTCTCCTTCAACGTGAAGGGAGGCCGTTGCGAGGCCTGCCAGGGGGACGGGATCATCCGCATCGAGATGCACTTCTTGCCGGACGTATTCGTGACATGCGACGAGTGCCAGGGCAGGCGCTATGCCAGGGAGACTCTGGACGTGACGTTCCGGGGGCTGAGCATTGCAGAGGTCCTCGACATGAGCGTGTCCGAGGCGATCACCTTCTTCGGCAGCATCCCGGCCATTCGAAGCAAGCTCGTGACGCTCGAGGACGTGGGCCTCGGGTACATCTCGCTGGGGCAGAGCGCCACGACCCTGAGCGGTGGAGAGGCTCAGAGGATCAAGCTCAGCCGGGAGCTCGCACGGCGGACCTCGGGGCGCTCGCTCTACATCCTCGATGAACCCACGACCGGGCTTCACTTCCACGACATCAAGAAGCTCCTGGAGGTGCTCGACCGTCTCGTGGATGCGGGCAACACCGTTGTCGTGATCGAGCACAACCTCGACGTGATCAAATCGGCGGACTGGGTGATCGACATGGGTCCAGAAGGTGGGGACGCGGGCGGGGAGATCATCGCCTCGGGACCTCCCGAGGATGTGGCGTTGGTGGAGCGGAGCCATACCGGCAAGTACCTGGCCTCGATCCTGGGTGTCCGGCCTTCGAGGCGCCCGCCGCCTCCGGGTGATCGTCCGTCCACTCGTCCTTGACGCCCCAGTGCAAGGTACATAAGGTAAGCGAGGCGTGGCGAGGAGTATGGGTCATCATGCCCGCAGGACAGGAGCCTTCATGAGGCGCATCGGAAGCACCATTGCCCTTCTGGTTGTCGTGTCCCTGTTCTGGGGGTGCGACAGTGGTGGCAAAGAGCACGATACCGGCACGGATACTGGAGTCGATGCGATGCCGGACATTGCGTCGGATCCGACAGCCGAGCAGGGCGAATGCCCCGGCCCACCTTACGGCACACTGGTGGGAGACACGATCGCCGATCACGAGTTCGTCTCGTACGACGGCTCTTCGCTCTCTCTGTGCGACATCAGGGATGTGCCGGGCAACAGGTTGCTGCTCGTCTACGGGACCGCGGGCTGGTGCACGCAGTGCACATACGAGAGTGGCGATCTTCCGACCATCAGGGCGGACCTCCACGACGACGGTCTCGAGGTCCTTGCCGTGGTCTTCGAGGACGAGTCGAGCTCCCCGGCCGATGCCGACTATGCCAGCGAGTACCGTGGCTACTACGGTTTCACCTTTCCCACCGTGGCAGACCCCTCTTTTCTCATCGGCGCCTACTTCGACAAGAGCTCCACACCGCTCAACATGTTCATCGACCTTTCGACCATGACCATCCTCGACATCCAGACCGGTTACGGCATCGGAGGTGGACCTCTTCGATCGGACATCGAGGGTTACCTGGGCCTGTGAACACGCAAGCCGGAGAGTGAAGAGATGAACACGAAGACGGTCCTGCTCGTTGCAGCCCTGGTGCTCGTTTCCTGTGGCCCGCCGGCTGGAGGCAAGGGCGTCGAGGAGCCGGGAGCATGTGTCCCCGGGCCATTGCCCGAATCCTTCGCCGTGGACAAGAGCGGGTTGCCGGACTTCACGCTCGAAAGGCACGATGGCATGGGTTCGGTGAACCTCCATCATCTCGTCGGCGACAACGTCATCGTCCTGAGCTTCTGGGCAACATGGTGCGACGCCTGCCAGATGGAGCTACCCCAGCTCGAGCTCCTGCACAAGAAATACAGGGATGCGGGGCTCGTGGTCCTTGCCATCTCCATGGACACGGCCGAGACGGTTCCCGAGGTGCCGGCCAACGTGGACCGGCTCGGTCTCACCTTCCCCGTCCTGCTCGACACGGAGTCGCAGGCAACGGGCGCCTACAACCCCCGCATGGCGGCGCCCCTGTTCATCCTCATCGACAAGACGGGCAAGCAGGTTTACTCGCACGAGTCGTTCGTGATATCGGACGTCAAGGAGATGGAGGAGCAGATCCGGTCGGCTCTCCAGTGTCAGTGATGTCACGGGCTCGGGGCCCGTGCACGACGGCACTCGTCATGCTCCTTCTCTTCGTACGGGCGGATCCGGCGACGGCGCTGGACGGTCTGCACACGACTGCCACCACCATCGTTGAGTGGCACGCGGACAACCGGGACACGAGCGAGACCAACGACCAGTTCCTGGACGTCATCAACAGGATCAATCTCTCCTTCGCCACGGGGATCCTGCAGGCCGATCTCAGGATGGACACCTTCACCCTGGTGCCCATCGATCCTCCCGGCTGGCCCAAGGAAGCGCCCACGGGAAAGAAGTACTCGGACGATTACAGGCTGGAGAGGCTCGCTGCCGTGCTGAAGCCGTCGTCGGCAGTGAAGCTGACAATGGGCGACTTCTATGCCCAGTTCGGCAACGGGATCGCCCTGTCGCTCAGGAAGGTGGACGAGCTGGGTCTCGAGACCGTACTCAGGGGTGGAAGGCTGGACCTCGATCTGGGAATGGTGGGGATCACTCTCATCGGTGGAGTCACCAACACAAACAACCTGGATCCGCAGGATCTCTACATGGTCGAGGATCCGCTCGACCGTATGGCCGGGTTGTGCGCGGACGTGAAGATCCCGGGTGACAGGCTCAAGTTCGGAGTGCACGGCCTCTGGTCGCAGCCGAGCAGCGGCCCGGCGCGGAGCGAGATGAGCTGGATCGTGGGCGGCAACGCCGAGGCGGTGCTCGTGCCGGGCAGGCTGCTCATGGGTCTCGAGTTCGACTACGGCTGGTTCCAGACGCTGGACGATTACACCGTACAGCACCCCCAGCGCTACAGGGATCCGGAAGAGGAGGGCTTCGGGGGTGGCTACCACAAGGGGTTCGCCACCTACCTGAACCTCCGTGCCAAGCTCGGTCCCGTCTCCATCCTCGGTGAGGCGAAGTGGTACGACACGTTCGCCGTGGAGGGCAGCCTGAGGTATCCGAACGATCCCGCGCCCCTGTTCTACAACCAGCCGCCCACCGCGGAGAGGCTGGATCAGGAGATCGAGAACTCCCACACCGTCATAGGAGGCCGACTCAAGGTGGACTGGCGCATCATTCCGAGCCTCACGATCTTCGCGAACATCGGCGGCGGAGATTACGTCTCGGTGGTGGACATCATCCGCCACGAGACGGATGCGTGGTTCACCCAGGATCCACTCCACCTCGGCCAGTACCTGCACGTCTACGGAGGTCTCGACCTGCGCTGGAACCTGAGCCGCTCGAGCCTGTCCTTGAGCGGAGGCTGGCGGGGCGAGCGCGACCCGAGGATGATGAGCGATATGGACCAGGGATGGCACGAGAAGAAGCGCCTCGTTCACGGCGAGGCAAGGCTCAACCTGTACATCTCGGGACCGTGGACCCTGCACGCCACGTTCATGCACGAGTGGCGCATGAAGAGGGAGATTGGCGGCGACGTGCTCTATCACAGGGGGACTCACGTCGTCGGCGTGGACTGGGCGGGGATCCTGAGCCTCAGCGCGGCGCTGGAGTACGACACGGATCCAGCCTTCGAGTACAGCGGGGACCGCTCGGGGATGTACTGGGACCTCTGGAAGTTCCACGGCTGGGGCCAGGTCAAGTGGTCCATCCGCCCAAACCTCATTTGGTCGGTCACGGGTGGGACCCAGCGGGGAGGCTTGAAGTGCGTGGGTGGTGTGTGCAAGACTCTTCCCCCGTTCGCCGGGGTGAGGACGGAGCTGGTGTTCCGTTACTGAGAGGATGGTCGTGACGAGGCAGACACGTCAGGAGATGTTGCTCGAGAGGCTCGAACGGGCCGCGGCCGATCTCGGGCTGGATGTGCGATACGAGAACATCACGCGACCAGGCTATCCGGGCGGCCTGTGCAGGATCAAGGACCGCTGGATGGTGATCCTCAACAAGGGCGCTCCGGTGGACGAGCGGGTCGAGACGCTCGCCTCGGCCCTCGCCACACGCGATCTGGAGGATACGTTCCTGCCGCCGGATGTCCGCGAGATGGTGGAACAGGCCAGGCGTGCTCGAGCTCTCGACCCTGCTACCGGGAAAGAGTGAGCTTCCTGGGCAAGGCCAGTGTGGCCTCTGCCCATTGTCCCTCGACGGAGCTCATTGTCGCCTGCCCACCGTGCTCCTCCATGATTCGCTTCACCAGATAGAGGCCAATCCCGGAGGAGCGGAGCGGGTTGTCTCCCTTGCGCGTGCCGCGGTGATACTTCTTGAAGACATCCTCCAGCTTCTCCATGGGGATCCCCGCACCCTGGTTACGGAACGCCACGGTGACGAACTCATCGTCCTCGGTCACGTGCACGACTATGGGGCTTCCCCTGAAGCCGTACTTGATGGCGTTGGAGAGCAGGTTCTGGACGGCGGCCTGCATGAGCTCGCGGTCGACATCGATCTCGACCTCCGCCAGACCCTTGGGGTCAACCTCCACGGTCATCTCGTTCGCATCGAGCTGGACTGTGAGGAAGTCCTTTGCCGGTTCCAGGATCTCCTTGACGAAGTGGACGATCTCGCGGTTCACGGCCACGTTACCGCTCTCGATCCGTGAAAGGTGCAGGTAGGTCGAGATGAGGTGCTCCATCCGATTGGCACCACGCCAGAGGTTCATGGCAATCCGGTGGCTCTTCTGCGTGAGCTTCCCCCCGGAACCCTCGACCAGAAGCTCGGAGTACGCCCTCAGCATGGTGAGGGGGTTCTTCAACTCGTGGGTCATGAAGTCGAGCAGATCCTGATAGCGTCTGTTGCTCGTCATGAGTTGCGCGTTGCGTTCCTGGATCTCCGCTTCCGCCAGGACCTGGGGCGTGATGTCACGGATGATGTCCAGAGTCACTCCGTGTCCCTGCCCATCGGTGATGAGGGAGGACGTGGTCTGCAGGTGAAGGATGGTCCCGTCGCTACGGACACAGCGGGCAGTGTACGTACGGGGGGGCTCCGCGCCTCGGATCCTGTTCGAGTGACGTTCCTGGACCATCTTCAGGTCGTCGGGGTGGATGATGTCCTCGAGAAAGAGGTTGTTCATCTCTTCCGGAGCATGGCCGAGCATCTCCGCGTACCTCCGGTTGGCCTGCAGCAGCCTGCCATCGGCGTCCGTGACCACGATGGCATCGTATGCGTGATCCCAGAGGATCCGATGCTGGTCCTCGAGCGGGATGCGAGGCTGTCCACTCCGAGGAGATTCGAGGTTTGCCCCGTGGTCGCCGGGGTGTGCATGATCCCTGCCCATGGAGGGATGATATCCTCCGGGCGTTCCCCCGGCAAGGAAGGCGTCGGCACCAATGTCTCGATCGTATGCTTGACAAACGGTTTTCGTTCCATAATATACCGTCACCCGGAATCAACGGGAGGTGTGATGCCCACTATCAATCAGCTCATCAGACACGGCCGCACTGACAAGGTCGTGCGCAGCAAGACACCCGCTCTCGGTGCGTGCCCGCAGAAGAGGGGGGTCTGCGTGAGGGTGTATACCTCCACGCCCAAGAAGCCCAACTCGGCCTTGCGCAAGGTGGCGCGAGTCAGGCTCGTGAACGGTCATGAGGTCATCACCTACATCCCGGGAGAGGGACACAACCTGCAGGAACACTCCGTGGTGCTCATCCGTGGCGGTCGCGTGAAGGACCTGCCTGGAGTGCGCTACCACGTCATCCGCGGGACGCAGGATGCCATGGGCGTGGAGAACCGGGGTCAGGCCCGCAGCAAGTACGGAACCAAGAAGCCCAAGTCGGCGAAGTAGACGGGAACTGCGATATGCCAAGAAGGCGAGAGGTCAAGAAGCGCGAGATCCTGACGGATCCCGTGTACAGCGATGTCCATGTGGCCAAGCTCATCAATCGCGTGATGAGGCGAGGCAAGAAGAGCACCGCCGAGAACATCGTCTACGGTGCCTTCGACATCATCAAGAAACGCCACAAGATGGATCCCGTGGACACGTTTTCCAAGGCCCTCGACAACGTCCGTCCGCGCCTCGAAGTCAAGTCGCGTCGAGTGGGTGGCGCGACCTATCAGGTGCCGATGGAGGTGACCGAGGGAAGAGGACTCGCTCTCGCGATGAGGTGGATCATCTCCTATGCGAAGAACCGCGGCGAGAAGTCCATGCGAGAGAAGCTGGCGGCGGAGCTGATAGACGCCAGTCAGAAGAGGGGCAACTCGGTCAAGAAGTGCGAGGACACGCACAAGATGGCGGATGCCAATAAAGCATTTGCCCATTACAGGTGGTGAGCTAGGCCCGACCCTCCCGACCCTCGACTTCTGCGACCGACGAAGCTCCACGAACCCTTGTCGACGGCAACGTGATCATGACGAAGGACACGCTCCAGCGGATCCGCAACATCGGCATCGTGGCGCACATCGATGCCGGCAAGACCACGACCACGGAGAGGATCCTTCACTACACCGGAGTGACCCATCGAATCGGAGAGGTGGACGACGGGACCACGGTCACCGACTGGATGACCCAGGAACGGGAGAGGGGCATCACCATCGTATCGGCCGCCATCACGGCGACATGGAAGGGCCACACGATCAACATCATCGACACCCCGGGCCACGTGGACTTCACCATCGAGGTGGAACGGTGCCTGAGAGTGCTCGATGGCGTGGTCGTGGTCTTCTGCGCCGTGGGTGGAGTGCAGCCCCAGAGCGAGACCGTCTGGCGCCAGGCTGATCGCTACAGGATCCCGAAGATAGCATTCGTCAACAAGATGGATCGCACGGGTGCGGACTTCGACGCGGTGCTCGCGCAGATGACGAGCAGGCTCGGTGCCACACCCGTTCCCGTGGTCGTGCCCATCGGCTCGGCGCAATCGTTCTTCGGCGTCGTCGACCTTGTTTCCTGGAAGGTCATCAGGTTCTCGGATGAGGACAGGGGTGCCACACTGATTTGCGAACCGGTTGCGGGCGACGTGGAGCGCATGGCGGATCCCTACCGGAGGGCGCTTTTCGACGTGCTGGGCGATGCGGACGAGCAGGCGGCGACACAGTACCTCGAAACGGACAGCCTGGAACCGGCGCTCGCGAGATCCGTGATCAGGAGGCTGACTTTGGGGGGACAGATCGTCCCCGTCTTCGCTGGCGCCGCATTCCGTGACAAGGGTGTCCAGCAGGTGCTCGACGGCATCGTCGAGTTTCTGCCTTCCCCACTCGACGTTCCACCCGTCGAGGGGACGAGCCTCGACGGCACGGAGATCATCAGACGCCAGCCCAATCCCCAGCTTCCCCTGGCGTGTCTGGCCTTCAAGATCCAGGAAGATGCCTTTGCGGGGCAGCTCACCTATCTGCGCATCTACAGCGGGAGCATGAGGCCGGGCACGGCACTTCACAACGTCAGGGAGCGCAAGAAGGAGAGGGTGGGCAAGATCGTCCGACTGCACGCGAACAAGCGGGAGGACCTCACCTCGGCAGGGGCCGGTGACATCATCGCCGTGACCGGGCTCAAGTGGACCCGGACCGGGGATACCCTCACCGACGACAGTGCCCAACTGCTGCTCGAGCCCATCGTCTTTCCCGACCCCGTGATGTTCGTGTCAGTTGAGCCGAGGACGAAGGCCGACGAGACCAGGCTCGCGGATAACCTGGCAAAGCTCATGCTGGAGGATCCCTCCTTTCGCGTGAAGGTGGACGAGGACACGGGACAGACCATCCTCGCCGGCATGGGCGAGCTGCACCTCGAGGTGCTCGTGGAGAGGCTGCGCTCCGACTACAAGGTCGAGGTCCGCGTCGGACGACCCCAGGTGGCCTACAGGGAGACCGTCACGCGAGAGTCCGAAGGGGAGGCCGTCTTCGACAGGCCCATCGGAGGCAAGGTACAGTATGCCCGTGTCCGGCTGCTTTTGACTCCGCAGCCTGCCGGTGCGCCCCCGTTCGCTTTCGAGTGCGTCGTGGACGAATCCAGTGTCCCGTCACGCTATGTCCCATTTGTCGAGACCGGTGTGCGAGATGCCATGGAGTCGGGCGGTCTCGCAGGGTATCCCGTGACCCGGGTGAAGGTGACCCTGCTAGGAGGCGAGATCCGCGAAGGCGACTCCTCGGACCTCGCGTTCCAGGTCGCTGCGACGATGGCGTTCAAACAGGCTTTCGGAGCAGGTGAGCCCGTGCTCATGGAGCCGCTCATGAGCATGGAGATCATCACTCCGGAGGAGTTCGTGGGCGACGTGATCGGAGATTTCAACGCTCGCAGGGGACGCATCATGGATCACGAGCACAGGCCGGACAACTCGCGTCTCTCCGGCTCCATTCCCCTGCGCGAGACCTTCGGCTACGCGACCGACATTCGGTCGCTCACCCAGGGAAGGGCATCGTACACCATGCAGTTCATGGGCTTCGAGCCCATGCCCCTCGAGCTCTCGGCCAAGATCATGGGCTGATGGACCAGGAACATGAATCCGGGAACGGGTTTCCTTGAAAGGGGCGGGGGCAACAGGGTGATTTTTTACGGATAATTGGACTTGCCATGGACCCATGGTTGTGCTAGTAAAGGCACCTCGTTTCGGCCCGATCTACTTGGATCAGGTCTATAAGATCAAGAGGTTAGCTTTCAAGCAGGTGCGGTGATGACGACCACGAAGATACGCATCCGGCTGAAGTCCTATGACCATCGTCTCCTCGATGCGTCGGCCAAGGACATCGTCGAGACGGCCCAGCGTACGGGCGCGCGCGTAGCGGGACCCATCCCGCTTCCGACCCGCATCAATCGTTACACGGTCCTGCGTGGACCGCACGTGGACAAGAAGTCCAGGGAGCAGTTCGAGATCCGTACGCACCTGAGGCTGCTCGACATCCTCGAGCCCACGCAGCAGACGCTCGATGCGCTCATGAAGCTCGACCTGTCTGCAGGCGTGGACGTGGAGATCAGCTGACAACCGGAGCGCAAGAGATGGCCAAGGCAACCGTATACGACCTGAACCGGCAGCAGAAGGGTGACGTCGATCTGCCCGACGACATCTTCGCGGCCGAGGTGAACAATCACGTGCTGCACGAGGTCGTGCGCATGCAACTCAACAAGCGAAGGAGCGGCACGGCTGCCGCCAAGGAACGCGCCGCCGTATCGGGTGGTGGACGCAAGCCCTACAAGCAGAAGGGCACAGGCCGTGCACGCCAGGGAAGCTCGCGTGCGCCCAACCACGTCGGTGGTGGTGCGGTCTTCGGGCCTCGCCCCCGCAGTTACGAGTTCAGGCCTCCGCGCTCGGTTCGCCGCAAGGCCCTGGTCTCGGCCATGTCGCTTTACAACAGGGACGGCCGACTCGTGATCCTTGACGATTTCGCGCTCGAGCAGCCCCGGACGAAGACCTTCATGGAGATCATGGATCGCTTCGAGGCCGCCTCCGGCGTCGTGGTCGACGCGGCGGCCAACCGGAACCTGCGCCTCAGCATTCGCAACACGGTGCGCTTCGTGCACCTGCCTCCCGAGGGGCTCAACGTCTACGACGTGCTCCGCCACGATGTCCTGTTCTTGACGAGGGACGGACTCACGGGCGCAGTGCGCAGGTTGCGCGGCACCGACGAAAAGGACGAGGGGTGAACCATGGACATCCATGAGGTGATTCTGCGCCCCATCGTGTTCTCGGAGAAGGCGAACAGGCAGAGGGACGATGACAACCAGTACGTCTTTCTCGTCAACCCGCGGGCCAACAAGGTCCAGATCCAGGAGGCCGTGGAAGGTCTCTTCGGCGTGAAGGTCACGGGAGTCAGGACTCTCATCCGCCGAGGTCACCTCGCCCGCATGGGGACGGGTCGAGGAAAGCGGGCCAATCGGAAGAAGGCCATAGTAACGCTCCGCGAGGGAGACAGCATCGATCTGTTCAAGTAGGAGTCCACTGATGCCACTCACGGTATACAAGCCAACGTCCGCCGGCCGGCGATTCATGTCGGGGCACTCCTTCGAGGAGGTCACGAAGGCGACCCCCGAGAAGAAGCTCACCAGGTGCAAGAGGCGGACCGGAGGCAGGAACAACTACGGCAGGGTGACCACCCGCCATCGCGGCGGCGGCCACAAGAAGCGGTTCCGCATCGTCGATCTGAAGAGGGACAAGTACGGCGTGCCGGCCCACGTGGCAGCCATCGAGTATGATCCCAACCGCTCTGCGCGAATCGCTCTTCTGCACTATGCGGACGGCGACAAGCGCTACATCGTGGCTCCCGACGGCGTGAAAGTGGGCGACAAACTCCTCTCGAGCCGGAAGGCAGACATCAGACCCGGCAACTCCCTGCCTCTCATGGATATCCCGCTCGGAACGATGATTCACAACGTGGAGTTGAAGGCCGGTCGCGGGGCGCAGATCTGCCGCAGCGCCGGGACGATGGCCCAGCTCATGGCGAAGGAAGGGAGCTATGCCCACGTGAGGCTGCCGTCCGGAGAGGTGAGGATGATCCACTCGGAGTGCAGGGCCGTGGTGGGGCAGGTCTCGAATTCGGATCACTCGCACCTGCGGCTCGGGAAGGCCGGACGCAAGCGCTGGCTCGGCCGACGCCCGAGGGTTCGTGGGGTCGCAATGAACCCCGTGGATCATCCCATGGGCGGTGGTGAGGGAAGGAGCAGCGGTGGTCGCCACCCCTGCAGCCCCAACGGAATGCCCGCGAAGGGTTTCCGGACGCGCCGCAAGAGGCCCAACGCACGCTTCATCGTGAAGAAGCGCGGAAAGAAGTGAGAGGGGTATTCGCATGTCGCGCTCTCTGAAGAAAGGCCCCTTCATCGACGATCACCTGCTGCGCAAGATCGAGGTCGCGCAGAAGGAGAAGTCGAAGAAGCCCATCAAGACGTGGTCCCGCAGGTCCACGATCATCCCCGAATCAGTGGGCCTCACGTTCGCGGTCCACAACGGAAAGAAGTTCGTCCCCATCTTCGTGACCGAGAACATGGTCGGCCACAAGTTCGGGGAGTTCGCGCCCACGAGGACTTTCCACGCCCATTCTGGCGACAGGAAGGCCAAGAAGGCGCCCGGGAAGAAGGGATAGGAGCCATGGAGAAAGAGGCTCATGCCCGCTTCGTGAGGATCTCCGCCCGCAAGGCGCGGACGGTGATCGACGTCATCCGCGGCAAGAATGTGGAGGACGCCATGGACCTGCTCAAGTTCATCCCACGTGCGGGCGCACGTCCCATAGAGAAGGTACTCAAGTGCGCCGTGGCAAATGCCAGGACGCAGGATTCCTCCCTCGACGAGCGTTCCCTCACGGTGGCCCGTTGCTGGATAGACCAGGGGCCGGCCATCGGAAGGTGGCGACCACGCGCCTACGGACGCGCGTCGAAGATCAGGAAGGGAACCAGTCACATCTCCATTGTCGTTTCGGACGAGGTCTAGAACATGGGTCAGAAGGTACATCCCTACAGTCTGAGGCTCGGGATCATCCGGTCCTGGAACTCCATCTGGTTCAGCGAGAAGGGCTACGCTGGATGGCTGCACGAGGATCTCCGCATCCGGAAGCATATCAAGAGCAAGCTGTACCACGCAGGCATCAGCAACGTGGAGATCAAGAGGACACCGAACCGAATCGACGTGTTCGTCCACACATCGAAGCCGGGACTCGTGATCGGCAAGAAGGGCAAGGGGATCGAGCAGATCAAGAAGGATCTGCAGAAGTTCGTGTCAGCCGATCTCAACATCGACATACAGGAGGCCCGCAAGGCCGAGACGAATGCACAACTCGTGGCGGAGAACGTCGCGACGCAAATAGAGAGACGCGTTTCGTTCCGCCGTGCCATGAAGAAAGCCCTGAGCACGGCCATGAAGCTGGGAACGCTGGGTTTCAAGATCGAGGCCTGCGGCAGGCTCGGCGGTGCCGAGATGTCGCGGCGTGAACAGTACAAGGAGGGAAGGATCCCACTCCACACGCTGCGCGCCAACATCGAATACGGTTTTGCCGAGGCGAAGACGACCTACGGGGTCATCGGCGTGAAGGTATGGGTCTTCCACGGCGACGTGTACAAGCAGAAGGGAGCGAGGCTGACTCGCTGACAGGCAGGTATCGTCATGCTCAGTCCCAAGAAGACAAAGTACCGCAAGAAGCAGAAAGGGCGCATGAGGGGCTTCGCCTACCGCGGCAGCACCGTGTCCTTCGGGGAGTTCGGTCTCGTGGCGCTCGGGTGTGGCTGGGTCACGGCTCGCCAGATCGAGGCCGGCCGCATGGCCATCAGCCGCCATGTGAAGAGGAGCGGCAAGCTGTGGATCCGCGTCTTCCCCGACAAGCCCATTTCCAAGAAGCCGCTCGAGACGCGCATGGGAAAGGGCAAGGGGAACCCCGAGGAGTGGGTGGCCGTGGTCAAGCCGGGGCGCATCATGTACGAGATCATGGGCGTCAACGAGAAGATCGCCATGGAGGCCCTGCGACTTGCCGGAAACAAGTTGCCCATGAGGACACGGATCGTCGCCAGGGGGGGTGAGCTATGATCGCGCGTGAGATCCGGCAGCGGAGCAACGAAGAGTTGCAGAGCCTCGAGACGAGCCTCGAGGAGGAGCTCTTCCAGTTCAAGATGCAGAATGCCGCGGGGCAACCAGATATGGGCAGGATACGCAAGACACGTCACGACCTCGCGAGGGTCAAGACCGTCATGAGCGAGCGTAATCTCTCATCCGCGCGGCGCCCCAGGCCGGCGCCAGGTGCAGAGAAGCCGGAGGCCGATGAGTGATGTCGATCGAAGCCAGAGAGACCAATCGCAGGTGGTTCGAGGGAGAGGTCGTCAGCGACAGGATGGACAGGACCGTGACGGTGCTCGTCCAGAGAAAGGTGCTGCACGCGCTCTACAAGAAGTACACGACGCGAAAGAACAAGTTCATGGCCCACGATGCGAACAACGAGTGCAAGGTGGGTGATCTCGTCCGGATAGAGGAGTGCCGGCCCATGTCCAAGAACAAGCATTTCAGGGTTACCGGCATCATCAAGAAGGCCGAGTAGGAGCAGGGAGCCGCCATGATCCAGATGCAGTCCATGCTCGATGTCGCGGATAATTCAGGAGCCCGCAAGCTCTTGTGCATCAAGGTGCTCGGGGGGACGAGACGCAAGTATGCCTCCGTGGGGGACGTGATCGTGGCATCCGTGCGCGAGGCCGTACCGAACTCGAAGATCAAGAAGGGGTCGGTGGTCAGGGCCGTCGTGGTGAGGACCTCGAGAGAGCTGGCGAGGCCCGACGGATCCTACATCAAGTTCGACACGAATGCCGCCGTTCTCGTCAACCAGCAGAAGGAGCCTCTCGGTACGCGCATCTTCGGACCGGTGGCTCGCGAGCTCAGGGCGAAGAAGTTCATGAAGATCATCTCGCTTGCTCCCGAGGTGCTGTGATGAGCCTGGGAATCAAGAAGGGCGATATCGTCATCATCCTTTCGGGGGACGACAAGGGCAAGACCGGCAAGGTCAAGGAGATCCGGGCCACCGATCGCACCGTGATCGTCGAGGGCGTCAACGTGGTGAAAAAGCACCAGAAGTTGCAGCGCCAGGGAGGCGAGAGCGGGATCGTGGACGTGGAGGCTCCCATCGACATGAGCAACGTGGCTCTCTACGACGGAAAGTCGGGGAAGCCGACGAGGCTGAGGGTCGGTCTGTCCAAGGAAGGCAAGAAGGTCAGAGTGGGTGTCAAGACCGGAACGGTCTTCGACTGACAGGTGCATCGATGGCCGAGAAGTACGTACCGAGACTCAGGACGCGCTACGAGCAGGATGTGATCCCTGCGCTCATGGACGCGTTCAAGTACACGAACCGGATGCAGGTCCCCGTGCTCAGGAGCGTGATCCTGAACATGGGCCTCGGGGAAGCAGTCCAGAACCCGAAGGCCGTGGAGGAAGCGGTCAACCAGCTCACGCAGATCGCCGGTCAGAAGCCGGTGGTCACGAGGGCCCGCAAGTCGATTTCCACGTTCAAGCTCCGCACGGGAATGCCCATCGGCGCCAAGGTGACGCTGAGGGGTGACAGGATGTGGGACTTCGTAGACCGTCTCATCACCCTTGCGATCCCGCGGATCCGTGACTTCAGGGGGATCCCGACCAAGAGCTTCGACGGACGTGGCAACTTCTCCATGGGCATCAAGGAGCAGATCATCTTTCCCGAGATCAATTACGACAAGATCGACAGGATCCGGGGATTGAACATCACCATCTGCACGAGCGCCAGGAACGACGAGGAGAGCAGGGCACTGCTCTCGAATCTCGGCATGCCCTTCCGCAAGTGATAAGTGATCGGTGAGAGGATCGAAAGGAGCGAGAAAACGTGGCCCGAAATTGCCAGTTCGTGAAGCTCAACGGCAAGCCGAAGTTCAAGGTCAGGCACCGTAATCGTTGCCCGATATGTGGGCGATCGAGGGGATATTATCGCAAGTTCCAGCTGTGCCGGATCTGTTTCAGGATGCTTGCCTCGAAGGGCGAGCTTCCGGGCGTGATCAAGGCGAGTTGGTGATCCGTAGAGGTGCATCATGATGATCGATCCCATAGCAGACATGCTCACGAGGATCCGAAATGGGCTCATGGCGAGCCATTCGAGCGTGACCTTCCCGCACTCGCGGATGAAGCTGGCCGTCCTGGACGTGCTCGTGAAGGAGGGTTACATCAAGGGCTTCGAGGAGGTCGAGAGGAGCGGCAAGAAGGCCATCCTCGTGGAGCTCAAGTACCTCGCCGACAGGAGACCCGTCATCGAGGGAATCGAGAGGATCTCCAAGCCGGGGCGGAGGGTCTACATGGATCGAGCTCATCTCCCCAAGGTGAGGGGCGGGCTGGGCATCTCGATTTTGACCACGAGCCGGGGAATCATGACGGACGCACAGGCTAGCGAGCAGGGCGTGGGCGGCGAAGTGCTCTGCAAGGTCTGGTAGAGCGCGAGAGGGCGACATGTCCAGGATAGGAAAGAAACCCGTTCCGATACCGGAGAAGGTCAAGGTGGAATTCTCCGAGGGCACAGTGACGGTCAAGGGGCCCCGCGGGAACCTCACGCAGCAGGTCCCCAAGGGGATCGCGGTCCTGGTGAAGGACGGTATGATCCTCGTGCAAGTCGAAGATCCCGTGCAGGGTCTGAGCGCACAGCGTGGACTCGTGCGGGCGCTCGTCGCAAACATGGTCACGGGCGTGACCCAGGGGTTCCAGAAGACGCTGGAGCTTGTCGGCACAGGGTATCGGGTCGAGTCCAAGGGCCCGGGCATTCTCGAGATCGACGTGGGATTCAGCCACAAGGTACCTTTTCCGCTGCCGGAGGGCATAACGGCCCAGGTCGCGGACAAGAACGTGAAGGTGACCATCCTCGGGGCAGACAGGCAACTCGTGGGGCAGGTTGCGGCCAACATACGTCGGCTCAGGCCTCCGGAGCCGTACAAGGGCAAGGGGATCCGGTACACGGGCGAAGTCATCCGAATGAAGGCGGGCAAGACAGGCAAGGCCAGCGGCTAGTCCGCAGGCGGGAGATCGGCAATGGCGTCGAAGAAGATGAACAGGTTCCGCAAGAAGAAGAGGATCAGGAAGAACCTCCGAGGAACGGCCGGATGTCCGAGGCTGGCCGTCTTCAGGAGCACCAAGCACATCTATGCCCAGATCATCGATGACGATGCCGGTAGGACCCTCGCGAGCGCCTGTTCGAAGAGCAAGGATCTCGCCACCCCTGCAGAGGACGAGACTGGCAAGGCCCAGACGGCCATACGGGTGGGCAAGCTCATCGCCGATCGCTGCAAGAACCTGGGGATCATCAAGGTGGTCTTCGACAGGGGTGGATACAAGTACCATGGCCGTGTGGCCAAGCTGGCAGATGGCGCCCGTGATGGCGGGCTTAAATTCTAGAGGTCAACGTGGTCGAATACAACGAGCAGGATTCCGAGGAGCACATCGAGAAGATCGTGTCCCTCAACCGAGTCTCCAAGGTCGTCAAGGGAGGCCGGCGCTTCAGCTTCAGCGCGATAGTCGTCGTGGGTGATGGCAAGGGCAAGGTGGGAGTGGCGCTGGGAAAGGCCAACGAGGTCCCCGAGGCCATCCGCAAGGGGAGCGAGAGAGCTCGCAAGAGCATGTTTCTCGTGCCCCTTTCGGGTGTCACGATCCCCCACGAGGTGGTGGGACGATTCGGCGCCGGCACGGTCATGCTCAAGCCGGCCTCGGAAGGTACGGGTGTCATCGCCGGGAGTGCCGTGCGTGCGATCCTCGAGGCTGCAGGCATCAAGGACGTGCTCACCAAGAGCATTCGCTCATCGAATCCCCACAACGTCGTGCACGCCACAGTGAAGGCTCTCAAGAGCCTCAGGAGCCCCGACGAGGTCAGAGCAAGGCGGAATCTCGAAAGCCTGCCGGGCGTCGTGGGAAGGTAGGTGAGGCCATGGCGAAGAAGCTGAAAGTGACCCAGGTGGGCAGCACGATAGGAAGGCCGCAGACCCAGCGCAGGACAATCAAGGGACTGGGGCTCGGCAAGCTCCACAGATCGGTTGTCGTGGACGATACTCCCTCGTTTCGAGGGATGATCAAGAAGGTGATCCATCTTCTCAAGGTGGAGGAGATCAATGCCTGATTACCTGAGCAAGCTCTGTCCGCCCGAGGGCTCGCGCAAGACCCGCAAGAGGCTCGGTCGGGGTGTCGGTTCCACGCTCGGCAAGACGGCTGGTCGGGGCCAGAAGGGATACGGCGCGCGCGCGGGCTCCGGCATCCGTCCGGGATTCGAGGGCGGTCAGATGCCTCTGCAGCGCAGGATGCCCAAGAGGGGGTTCCACAACCCGTTCAAGAAGATCTACACGGTGGTCAACCTGCGCGACATCGAGCGCTGGGGGCTATCCGAGATCTCTCCCCAGGTACTCGTGGAGAAGAGGCTCGTGCGCAAGATGGGAGCAGATGGCCTCAGAGTCCTTGGTAACGGCGATCTGTCGCGGTCCGTGACGGTGAGCGCCCATCACATCAGCGCACAGGCCGCCTCGAAGATCACGGCCGCTGGCGGCAGGCCCATCGTCATCGAGGTCGAGGCACCTGCCGCGTTGAAGCGCGCGGGCAAGGGTTCGAGGACGTAGGCAAGCGGAGACGGCGAGAGGGGACATGGCGTCTGGCATAGCCAACATAGGCAAGGTTCCGGAGCTCCGGCGTAGGCTCCTGATCACCATTGGCCTCTTGGCGGTCTTCCGCATCGGGGTGTTCATCTCCATTCCTGGTGTGGACCGCGGGGTCATGTCCCAGATCATGGCCGGCAGCTCGGGGACGTTGCTCGGCATGTTCAACATGTTTGCCGGCGGGGCCTTCGAGCAGCTGTCCATCTTCGCTTTGGGCGTCATGCCGTACATCAGCTCCTCCATCATCCTTCAGCTTCTGACCATCGTCAGCCCGACGCTGGCGGAGCTGCGCAAGGAAGGGGAGATGGGGTACCGCAAGATCAACCAGTACACGCGGTACCTGACGGTGGTCATCAGCTTCGTGCAGTCGTTCGGGATCGCCCTTTACCTGGAGGGGCTCAACCAGAGCTCGATCTACGGCAACGTGGTGGCCCACACGGACTGGTGGTTCAGGCTGGTGACGATGATCACTCTCACGTCCGGCACGGCCTTCCTCATGTGGCTCGGCGAGCAGATCACGGAGCGTGGAATCGGCAACGGCATCTCCCTCATCATTTTCGCGGGGATCGTGGCTCAATTGCCCGATGCAATCTTCCAGACGTTCAGCCAGTCCACCATCGGTCAGATACAGCCTCTCTCTCTGCTCTTTCTGGTGCTCATCATCGTGCTGGTCATAGGCGTCATCGTGTTCTTCGAGCGCGGTCAGCGAAGGCTCACCATCCAGTACCCGCGGCGCATGGTTGGACGCAAGGTCTATGGTGGGCAGAGTACACACCTGCCTCTCAAGGTGAACCAGTCGGGCGTGATACCGCCCATCTTCGCGTCGTCGATCCTGATGTTCCCTGGCACCCTCGCCAACTTCAGGGTGCCGTTCGCCCAGGAGTTGCAGAACCTGATGAATCCGAGCTCCTGGATGTACAACACGGCATACATCCTGCTCATCATCTTCTTCTGCTACTTCTACACGGCGGTCACATTCCAGCCGGAGGACGTGGCGGACAACCTCAAGAAGCAGGGAGCCTTCGTCCCGGGTATCAGGCCGGGCAAGAAGACCGCGGAGTACATCAACCGGGTCATGAGCCGAATCACCTTCGGCGGTGCCCTCTACGTGAGCGCAGTCTGCGTCCTTCCCACGATTCTGCAGACCTACATGAACGTGCCGTTCTACTTCGGCGGGACGAGCCTCATGATCGTCGTGGGTGTTGCCCTCGATACGGTCCAGCAGATCGAAGCGCATCTCATCACCCGCCACTACGAGGGATTCGCGGGACCCAGGGGGCCCAGGATCAGGGGAAGGAGAAAGGGCTAGTCATGAGCAGGAACCTCATCTTCCTCGGTCCCCCGGGGGCCGGCAAGGGAACACAGGCGAAGAAGGTCGTGGATGCATGTGGCATCCCGCAGATCTCCACGGGCGACATGCTCAGGGCGGCCCGCAAGGTGGGTTCGTCTCTAGGACGCAAGGCGGCCGAGTACATGGACAGCGGAAAGCTCGTTCCGGACGAGCTCGTGATCGGCATCGTCAAGGAACGCATCGTGCTTGCCGACTGCTCTGATGGTTTCATCCTGGATGGCTTTCCGCGGACCGTGGCGCAGGCCGAGAGCCTCGATGCCATGCTCTCGGAGATCGGACGGTCCATCGATCACGTGGTGGACCTCGTCGTGGACGATGAGGAGCTCATCGGGAGGCTCACGGCCCGTCGCAGCTGCGAAGCCTGCGGCAAGATATACCACCTCGAGTTCAGTCCACCTCCGAAGCCTGACACCTGCGAGTGCGGGGGGAAGTTGATCCAGCGCAAGGACGATAACGAGAAGACTGTCAGGCAGAGGCTCGAGGTCTATCATCTGCAGACATCACCCCTGCAGGAGTACTACCAGGACAAGGGGCTACGCCGGAAGGTGGATGGTGGGAAGCGCAGCCCCTCTCAGGTCTATGCGAGCATAATGGAGATCCTCGGATGAAGGTCAGAACCTCGATAAAGAAGATCTGCAGCAAGTGCAAGATCATCAAGCGCCGTGGCGTTTTGCGTGTGATATGCGTCAATCCGCGTCACAAGCAGCGTCAGGGCTGATACAACGAGAGGTGTGAATTGGCACGTATCGCTGGAGTGGATCTGCCTCGTCGAAAGCACGTTCGAATCGCCCTCACCTACGTCTTCGGGGTCGGGCACACCAAGGCGGAAGAGATCTGCGAGAAGTCCGGCGTGGCCGGAAACAAGAGGGTGGAAGAGCTCTCCGATGCCGAGGTGAAGAACATCCGCGACATTATCGACGGGGGATACAAGGTGGAGGGTGACTACCGCCGCGAGATCTCCATGAACATCAAGAGGCTCATGGATCTCGGTTGTTACCGCGGGCTCAGGCATCGCCGAGGGCTGCCGGTGAGGGGGCAAAGGACCCACACCAACGCCCGGACGCGGAAGGGCCCTCGTAGGACCATGATGTCCCGCAAGAAGAAGGTCTAAGGAGCATCCATGCCGCGCAAGGATCAAAAGGGCAAGAAGAAGGTCAAGAAGAACGTCCCCATGGGCGTGGCTCACATCCAGACGACCTTCAATAACACGATCATCACGATCACCGATACACAGGGGAGCGTGATCTCGTGGTCGAGTGCGGGCACCCGCGGGTTCAAGGGCAGCAAGAAGTCGACACCCTTCGCAGCCCAGATGGCATCCGAGGACGCAGCCGTCAAGGCCAGAGAGCATGGCCTGAGCACCGTGTCGGTGAAGGTCAGCGGACCTGGTGGCGGCCGCGAGTCCGCCATCCGTGCGCTCCAGGCAGCGGGGTTGCGGATAACGTCGATACGGGATATCACCCCTGTCCCTCACAACGGTTGTCGTCCGCCCAAGCGCAGGCGGGTCTGATCGCGAGGAGGAACGAACGTGGCCAAGGACACCGGACCCCAGTGCAGGAACTGCCGGCGGGAGAACATGAAGCTCTTCTTGAAGGGAGAGCGCTGCTTCACCGACAAGTGCTCGTTCGAGCGCCGTCCATATCCTGCGGGACAGCATGGACAGGGCAGGATCAAGCCATCGGACTACAGCATCCGGCTTCGTGAGAAGCAAAAGGTCCGTCGCTCATATGGAATGCTGGAACGGCAGTTCAGGCGTTACTTCGACATGGCCGACCGTCAGAGAGGCGTCACGGGAGAAAACCTCCTCAGACTCCTCGAAAGGCGGCTCGACAACGTGATCTTCCGCATGGGCTTCGCCAAGACGCGTTCGGATGCGCGCCAGCTCGTCAGACACAACCACGTGGTCGTCAACGGCCACAGGGTCAACATCCCGTCCTACCTCGTATCGCCTGGAGATCAGGTCACGCTCCGCAAGAAGAGCGTGAACCTCGGGCGGATCACAGAGGCTCTGGAATTCTCCAAGAGCCTCGAGGCGGTACCGTGGCTCGAAGTGGATCGCGAAGCGAAGGTTGGCAAGATCAAGACGATGCCCACGCGCGAATCCATCACGGTGCCCATCAACGAGCAGCTCATCGTCGAGTTCTACTCGAGATAAGGACGGGGAGGTCGCACCAGAATGGAAGCTGCCACCATCAACATCATGAACTGGAAGGACCTGCAGAAGCCAATGGGTCTGCAGGTGGATTCTGCCACCTTGACCGGGACCTACGGCAAGTTCGTGGCCGAGCCTCTGGAGCGGGGATACGGTATCACCCTCGGCAACAGCCTGCGCAGGGTCCTGCTCTCCTCCCTTCAGGGGTCGGCCATCTCCGCCGTCAAGGTGGAAGGTGCGCCTCACGAGTTCATGTCGCTTCCGGACATGATCGAGGACATCACCGATCTGGTCCTCAATCTCAAGGAGGTCGTGATCCAGTCCTTCGACAACCGGATGGAGTTCATCCGTATCGATAGAGAGGGTCCCTGCGAGGTGAAGGCAGGCGATTTCGACCCAGGCTCGAGATTGCGAATCCTGAACCCGGATCACCACATTGCGACGCTCTCGGAGGGTGGAAGGCTCCAGATGGAGGCCGTGGTGACGACAGGGCGGGGATACGTTCCGGCCGAGCGTGCCAAGGTACAGGATCTTCCCGTGGGATACATCCCCATCGATGCGCTCTACAGCCCGATCGCGCGGGTCAACTTCAGGGTGACGAACGCTCGGGTCGGGCAGATCACGGACTATGACAAACTCACACTCGAGGTCTGGACGAACGGAACCGTGCGTCCGGATGATGCAGTGGCGTACGCGGCGAAGATCCTCAAGGAGCAGCTGACGATCTTCATCAACTTCGACGAGGCAGCTACCGAGGAGGCGCCCAGTTACGAGCCTCAGGAGGACTTCGGCAACGAGTTCCTCTTCAAGAGTGTCGAGGAGCTGGAGCTCTCGGTCAGAGCCATGAACTGTTTGCGAAACGCCAATATCCGTCACATCGGCGAGCTCGTCCAGAAGAGCGAACAGGACATGCTCAAGACGAAGAACTTCGGACGAAAGAGCCTCAAGGAGATCAAGGAGATCCTGACGTCCATGAATCTCTCGTTCGGAATGAAGCTGGAGAGCTGGCCACAGATGCTCGAGCGGTGGCAGCAGCACCAGAAGAAGGGCTAGATCCATGCGTCATCTCAAGGACGGCAGGAAGTTCGGCCGCAACCCGGCTCACCGCCGGGCGATGTTCCGCAATCTCACTGCCAATCTCATCCTCAAAGAGAAGATCGTCACCACGGACGCCAAGGCCAAGGAGCTCAGGCGCATCGCCGATCGCATGGTCACCCTGGCCAAGGAAGCTTCCCCCGCGCTCAAGCAGGATCCCACCAAGCTGAGCAAAGAGCATCGAGAGCTCAGGCTGCGGGTATACCGCCACATCAAGTCCTTCTTGCCATGGGATGCATTCGACGAGAAGGGGGTGGGTATCGATGTGGTTGGCAAGCTCATGGACGAGATCGCTCCACGGTACCTCACCCGTCACGGTGGCTACACGCGGATCATGAAGATAGGCTCCCGTCGTGGCGATAGTGCACCGATGAGCGCCATCGAGTGGCTACCAGTGGCAATGGCCGATGGCGCAAAGAAGAGCGACAAGAAGGAGACCGTGGGCAAGAAGGTATCCCGCTTCTTCTCGCGGTCGAAGAAGGAAGAGGCCAAGGCCGATTCCGAGTAGCCTGCAGGCTCCGGCCATCCGGATCTCTCATCTGCCCAGCAACTGAGTCATGCTCTTCTCGTCGGCAGGCGTGAACTCGTGATCATCGAACTCCCGGGAGGTGACCCAACGGTACTCCGCCACGGCCCGGCAGCTGAGCGAAGAGCCAGGCAGGGTGCACCGGTAGAGATAGAGATCGACCGTGTAGCTCTGGTAGGGATGCCGTACGCAGGATATCAGTGGACCAACGCAGACGGAGGCATCCAGCCTCTCCTTCATCTCCCTGGCGAGGGCCGAGACGTCATCCTCGTCACTCTCGACCTTGCCTCCAGGGAACTCCCAAAGATCGGGCAACACGGCACCGTGACGGCGCTTCGTGATGAGGTAGCGCCCGTCTCTTTCGATGACAGCGGCGACCACTCGAATCGTTGGTCCTTCGCCAGTGTGGTCATCCATGACGGTGACGTTACGCCTGGTGGCGGCAAAACTCAACGGGCTCCACATGAGTGACCAGCTTCTCGAGCGCACGGCGTGAGAACATCCGGGAGGCAAGCAAGGGTAGCTCGATAAACGGTGCGTCGATTCCATTCTCGAGCCGTGCAATCTGGGATCGCTGGATGCGCGATCTGTGGATCCTGAGGGCCGCGGCCCTCATGCGTGCTCGGGTCATGCCGCCACGAACCCTGTCGAGGATGATCCCTTCCTCTTCATCCGAGAACAGAGGTGGAATCACCTTGTTGACGACGACCAACCCCACGTTGAGGCCCAGATCGTCGACGAGTTCCTGCCTGAGCTGCAGGGTTTCCGTCACGACCATCTCCTCCGCGAGAGTCACGAGCACTATCCGGGTGATATTAGGATCCTGCATGAGGCTCCAGCGCTCGTTCGCATCCCTCAAAACGGGGCCCGAGCTCACCGCGGTGCGGATCAACGTGGGGACCCTGAGGAGTGCGAGCCCGTGGCCCGTTGCAGGCGCATCGAGGACGATGCGATCGTACCTCTTGTGGCCATTGCTCTTCTCGAGGACGTGGAACGTGCTCTTTCCCAGGATGGCCCACTCGTAGATTCCTGGGATCCCGGTGACGAAGTTCTTCATGAACCTGTTGCCGAAGACGATCCTCTGAAGCGAGCGCAGCTTGAGCATCATCAGCGTGTACTCCTCGATGCTTGCCCAGGGTTCGAGCGCCACAGCGTCGAGGTTCCTCGTGATTCGGGTGTTCGTCGTCTCCACTGGTGGTGGGCCGATCATGTTGCTCAGTCGCTCCTTGCTGCCGGTGCTCGCGAGAAGCGTCCTCAGGCCGCAACGGGATGATGCCATGGCCATGGCTGCCGCAACGGTTGTGCGGCCGACACCACCCTTGCCGATGATGATCTCGAACCTGTGAGGAAAAGGATCACTCATGACGAAACCCGTCGGCTGGCCGGTACCTGGAAGCATGCCATGAAGGTATCAGCGTCACGAGCGTGCAGATGATCAAGGTCACAGCGGCCGTCACGAGATAGTCGAGAGGATCGATCCGCAGCGGAAGGTGATCGATGAGGTACACCTTGGGATCGAGAGGCCAGCCGTACGCGATGAGAAGCTTGCTCAGTCCATAGCCCATTCCGAGACCGAGGGCGAGGCCAATGACCCCGATGGCGGAGCCGACCAGCATGAATATTCCCATCACGCCTCCCCTGGTGGCACCCATGGACTTGAGGATCGCCACCTCCTTTCGCTTGTCCAGAACGAGCATGATGAGCGTGGAGATGATGTTGAGCGCAGCCATGAGTACGCTCAGAAGGAGAACGACGGTGAGCGCGAGCTTCTGGACCTCGAGTGCCGTGAAGAGGTTGTGATTGAGCTCCTCCCAGTCGATGGTCCGGTAGAGCCCTCCGCCGAGCCTTCGTTCGAGAGCCATGGCCACATCCCTGGCCTCATCGATGTCGTCGACCCTCATCTCGACACCCATGACGGAGTCGCCGTACCTGTAGAACTTCTGGGCCTCGTACATATCCACGTACACAAGCCTGCTGTCGTACTCGTCGAACCCCGAGTAAAAGATGCCCGTGACCCTGAACTCGAGTGACTGGGATGCGTCGAACCCGGGCGCCCAGAAAGACGTGTCGAGTCCTGCAACAGGCGAGATCACGGTGAGCACTGTACCGAGACGCGCTCCGATGTTTTCTGCCAGTGTGCGGCCGACGATGATGCCTGGAAGCGCACGGCCATCGACCTTTTGGGCCGTTTCCCTGGAAGGTACGCTGGCGATGTCCGCAGGAGCGTCTTCGCCATCCAGGAGGTCGTCGATGATGTCCCCGGTCTCGTCGTGCTCATCGAGGACCTGGTCCAGCGGATCATCGCCGTCGCCGGCCAGAGTTCCCTTCGTGGCGTCCGACAGGCTCTTGGGCACGGCTGGCTTCGCACCGGGCAGCCTCAATCCTGCGATGCTGCCGTCCTCGATGTACCGAGGCAGCTCCAGGACCAAAGAGAGCTTGTCGGGGTCCACACCCTTGAGGAGAATCCCCGAGATGTTGCTTCCCCGTACCACCATCATCTCGTTGATGATGAATGGGGCGGCGGCTGTGACGTGTGGCATGGATTCGGAGATCTTGACGACCTCGCGGTATTCGGGAAAAGAGAGGCTGGATTTCAGGACGATGACGTGTGCATTGACCCCGAGGACCTTCTGCTTGAAGGTGTCGAGAAAGCCGGATGATATGGCGACGATGACGAGCAGGGTGGCGACACCGATGGCCACTCCCATCACCGCGATGCCGGTGATCTGCGCGATGGAGCTGGACTTGCGGGACCTCAGGTACCGCCACCCGATGAAAGGCACGTAGCTCATCGGTGGCCTGTATAGCACACCGTCAGATCCTCATCCACCTAGCCGCTCGTCCACCTAGCCGCTCGTCTCGAGTGTTCTGCGGATGGCACCGGTGGTTTTGTCTACGAGCTTGCTGAAGGCTTCCAGCTGTTGCGAGTAGCGATAAACACCGGCCTGGATGGCAATGAGCTCCGCAGGGCCGAAGTCCTTGCCCCTCCGGGCCTGATCAATGACCCTGTCCATGAATCGCTCGCCCTCCGTGAGCTGGGTCACGAGAACCGCGAAGCGGTCTTGAACGGAGGCGCCAGACCTGGAAAGAGGCGTGACGCCGGTGGCAATGCTGTGATCGATGGGTGGGATCTTCATCGACTCCTCCTCGTGGTTGCCGTGTATCGCCGCCAGGGATCGCAAAGTTTCCACCTTCTGTCACACCCTCCCGGCAAGCGTGTATGATGACTGTCATGACGAGGGTCGAGGCGTAACGGTGACTGGTCCTTCCGACATGGACGCTCTCTATACCGACATGGGAGATGTGCTCGTGAAGATCCGGGCCGACCGCTTCTTTTCCCGGCTCCTGGCGATGACGGGTACCGTGGACAGGGCCTGGTTCGTGGATCGGGTCCTGACCAGACAGATATATCGAGACTTCTCAGCGGGGGTGACGGGCCCTTCTGTCTTCGCGGCGCAGCTGGCGGACGTGCTGGGAATATCATGGAGCTTCGAGGAGTTCGTGGACCTGTGGGTGGACATGTTCGACGAGATCCCGGGAACGGAGCAGGCGCTCGATCTTGCGCTTTCGGCTCTGCCCGTCTTCATCCTCTCGAACACGGATCCTGTCCACTGGGAATATCTCAGCGGCAGATTCCCATGGCTCACGCGTGCCAGCGGCACGTTCATGTCCTTCGATGTGGGCATGCTCAAACCGGACCCGCAGTACTATCTCGGGGCCCTGCGTCGGTTCGGGCACGATCCGTCCAGGGTGCTGTTCATCGATGACCGCATCGAGAACGTCGAGGCGGCACGAGGCGTCGGCCTCGCCGCCGTGCACATGACCGGCGAGACCGTGTTCAAGGAGACGGTCGAACGCCTATGGGGCCGGTGACGGGACCAGCGAGCGGTTCTTTGCTTGGAGTACGATCTCCTCTATTCTCGTCTGCCACCTCGGCTCATCGGGTTCGATCCTGGCCAGTTCCCTGTAGGCGGCGAGAGCCGCGATGCTGTCTCCCCGCTTCTCCTGGAGCTGTGCGATGGCCTTGAAGGCCTGCACGCTGTCGGGCAGGCTCATGGACGCCTCGATGTAGCTCGACAGGGCCTGGTTGCTCATGCCGAGCTTGAGCTCATAGCCTGCGCGCGTGAGCAATGCTTCCCCACGGGAGCGTTCGTCCTTCGCGGTGGCGACGAAGCTTGCCAATACCTCCATGAGCGCGTCTCGTTCGTCGCGGTCGGCGAGCAGCTTCGCCAGGGCGAGGTACGTTGCGCGCCTTCCCGGGTCCAGGTCGATGGATCTCTTGTAGAGATCGATGGCCTGACCGTCGTTGCCGCGGGCGTGTGCGACCTCCGCTTCAAGAAAAAGGGCCACCGCTTGCTCCCCTGGCACCGTGGCAAGCCTGCGGGCGAGCTCGACGGCTTCGTCGTGCATGCCTTCTTCGATGTACCTGCGGATGGTCCTGCACAGCGGGGCCACTGCCAAGGGATTCGCTCGCAGGGCCGCCTCGTCGGCGAGACGCGCCTCATCGGGCATCCTTGCTCGCAGGTATCCCTCCGCGAGGGCCTCGTAAACGAGCGGGCGATCCGCGGGCATCCTTGCCCAGCGTCGTGCCACGTCGAAACCCCCCGCAAGAGCGATGACCTCGTCGGCGGCCAGAGGTGACAGCGATGGGCGCCATCTCACCGTCTCCATGTACTCCACCAGGGCCTGATCGACTCGTCCCATCCTTGCGAGTGTACGTGCAACGTACAGGTGGGAAACCGCCGCACGGGGGAACAGATCGAGGCTCCGCTCGAGCAGGGGCAAGGGCTCTCCCCGCCGGCCATGGAATCGACGTATGCCACCCAGCTGTGGCAGGTGATAGTCCGCGGGGTGTCTTGCCATGGCCCGAGCGAGCTCTTCCTCGAACCTCGAGTCGTTCCCCTCTTCCATGTCGATCCCGCGCAGCCTGGCGTCGTCCTTGTCCAGGGAGTGTCCATGAAGGTACGCGAGGCCGGCCCCCACGAGCACGATGGCCGCCGTGGCGCCGGTGAGGCCCAGCCACATGGAGATCTTGCCGGATAGCGCTGGTGCAAGCCTGCGGCCGAGCTTTCTTTCGGCCCACATTTCCAGCCTGACCGTCTCCACCCCGAGGCAGACCATGGTGGGCAACAGGATGCCAGGAAGCTCGAGGCCGAAGTCGGCGAAGTTCTGCACCAACAAGGCAAACAGGGCCACCAGGGCACCGGCGTTGCGCGATCTCCGTGGTGGACGCAGAAGGCCAAGCACGATGACCGCCGCCAGATAGAGGACGATGAGACTCCCTGCGACCATCCCCCAGTCGCCGAGCCAATTGGTCAAGAAGTTCTCCGGGTGCGTGTACGTTGCCTCGTCCGGCATCTTCTGGTACGCCGTGTAGGCGAGTTGGAACGTCCCTCGCCCGCTTCCCGTGAGCCAGTAGTCGCGGAGCATGGGGAAGGCATCCTGCCAGATGCGGAACTTGGACGTGTCCCCGTCCGTGAACTCCTGGACGATGGACCTCAGGGCCACGTACGAGCCGGCCGCCACGGCGACGCCGAGTGCAAGCGGGAGTGCTGCGAGCTCCCGCGGTGCTTCTCCCTTCGTGCTTCGCGAATGCACGAGCTTCCGGTACAGCCTGAGCACGATGAACAGGACCTGTCCCGCGATGAAGCACAGGATCCCGCCCCTGGAAAGAGTAAGGAGCAGCGCCGCCCCGGTGAAGCCTGCGGCCACGAGCAGGCTCACCCTCTTGTACATGTCCTGCTCGTCCAGTGCGAGGCCTACCGTCACGGACACGCTCAGGCCCAGTGCTCCTGCCAGGTGGTTCGAGTTGAGGAAAGGAGCCGGGAGGGGGGACGTGTGGACGTGGAGGGGTTCGTAGATGTCGTAGACCCGATCCCAGCCGGTCAGCCGGTGGAGCAGGCTCACCACGGCCACGAAAAGACCGCTCACGACCACGCACCAGAGCACATCGCGTGACCCTTCCATCCGGACACGCTGCCTGACCGCGATGAACGTCATGGCCGCAGCCGTGACCTTCATGAGGGCGAGCAGCGTTCCCGAGACATCGATGGAGATGGGCATGAAGCCCGGAACGGCCGATGCGAGCAGGCTCGTGCAAAGTGAGGCCCGGATCTCGTGGGCCTGGGGCGAGAGGATGGCCACGAGCCATGACGGCAACGGCAGGATCTGCAATGCGGTGAAGGCGACGAGCGCCACGGCGAGCACGGACGTGATTCCAGGCCCCCTCGGTTCCACGTCCCGCCGCCGCGGACCCAGTACTTCGAGCAAGAAAAGGCCGATGGCCATGACACAAGACAAGGCCACGGCCCACGTGTGCACACAACCCAGGGCGAGTGCCGTGAAGGTCAGCTGCAGGGTCAGCGCCCTGTTCTTCCATGTAGTCACAGCCAGGCCGTCACTAGGGCTCCTCGGATATCTCCGGTCTCGGCTCGCCTCCGGTGGAAGGTGTGTCCGTGCGAGCCTCGGGCTCTCCGTAATAGTAACCGTACTTTCGGTAGTAATAGTAATGGTAGTAGCCGTAATCCCTGTTCTCGAGGTCCAGGTTGTTGAAGACCGCCCCCAGGATGCGGCCTCCCACGTCCTCCAGCGCCCTCTTCGTCTGCAGGGCCACACCCTTGTGAGTGGCCAGAGGCCTGAACACCAGGATGGCACCATCCACGTGGTGGACGAGGATGGCGGCATCCGTGACGGCAGTGACGGGAGGCGAATCGAAGACCACGCGATCGAAGCGGCTCGACAGATCCTCCGCGAGGTTGCGGAACTTCTCGGTGAGGATGAGCTCGGCGGGGTTGGGCGGGATTGGGCCGCAGGGAAGGACCCAGAGGTTTTCGATCTCGGTCTGCACGAGCGCCTCGTCGAGGCTGGTGGCGCCTAGCAGCACGCTGGTCACGCCGGTATCGTTGGTCTTGCCGAACACCTTGTGGATCCTGGGCCTGCGCAGGTCCGTATCCACGACGACCACCTTGTTGCCGCTCTGCGCCATGGCGATGGAGAGGTTGAGCGCCAGCGTGGTCTTGCCTTCTTGCGGTCCGGGGCTGGTGACCATGATCCGGCTGATGGGCCTGTCCGGTGACATGAACATCACGTTGGTCCGGATGGAGCGCACGCACTCGGCGACGGCCGACGATGGAAAATTGGCCACGAACAGGTCCTTGTTGATGTCCGACTGCTTGTCCTGCGGGGCCCGTTTCGACCGTTTCCTCTTCCTCCCGTACCTGTTGTAGCGCCCCTTGCGGGACGACTCGGTGCCGATGGATGGCACGATGCCCAGGAAGTGGAGACCCAACTCCTGCTCGACCTCTTCCTGCGTCTTGAGCGTGACGTCCATGTACTCGAGGAAGAAGGCCAGGCCCACTCCCGCCATCAGTCCGATGATGAGGGCCAGAAGGATGTTCAGCTTGACCCGTGGCTTGGAAGGAGTCACCGGCGTCAGTGCACGGTCGAGGATGAGGATGTTGTTTCGCTGGAGGATCTGCTGCAGGCGGGCCTCCTCGCTGCGCTCGAGGAGCAAGGTGAACGTCCTCTCGTTCTGCTGGTTCTGCCGGTACAGGTGGTTGTACTCTATCTCCTTCAAGTTCATGGCCAGCCCGCGTTCGTTGAGATCGGCCATGGCTTCGAGGTAGCCCTGCTCGGCCTTGACGGCCTCCTTGTACTGCAGATCTATCGAGAGAAGGACGTTCTTGACTTCCCGGTCGATCGTCTTCTGGATCTCCGAGAGCTTGGCGTCGATCTCCTTCATGGCAGGCCAGTTCGGGCCGTGTTCCTCGGCGAGCTCGCTCTTTCGCTGCGCCAGCTCCGCGTACTGCGCCTTGAGGTTCTGGATGAGAGGGCTGTCCAAAAGTGGAGTGATGGGCATGGAGAGCGGGTTACCCGTGTTGATGCCCTTGATCTGCGCGCGTTTCGCCTTGAGCTCTATGCGCTTCTTCTTCATCTCTCCGAGACCCTCGGTGAGCTTGTCGATCTCGTTCGAAAGGTAGTTCTGCCGGTCGTCCAGGGACACCGAGAGCAGGTTGTTCTCCTGCTTGAAGGCGTGCAGGGCCTTCTCGGTGTCATTGAGCTCCTCGGTCTTCTTGTCGAGCTGCTTGTTGAGCCACTTGCCGGCATCGACGGTCGAAGATTGCACGTGCTCGAGATTGTGCTGGATGTAAGCGTCCGCCACGGCGTTGGCGAGCTTGCGAGCCATCTCGGGATCGGGGTGCTCGATGGAGATGTTGACGAGGCGGCTGTCCTTGACCGGCTCCACGACAATCATGGCCTGCAGCTTTCTCGACGCATCGTCCACGCTCACTGGATCCACCTCGTGGTCAGGATCCTCGAGCGCCTCGAGAGGATCGAGGAAGGCCGTGCTGCTGTTGAGCTTTTCTGCCTTCACGATACGTTCGGCCACGTTCCTGCTCTTGAGCACCTTGTACTGGGTTTCGTAGTACTCCTTGTTGGACCAGTACGATCCCGTCCCTAGCTCGGAGACCTCCTCGACGTCCTTGCCCAGCACTTGCGGGGCGCTTGGGTCGATCTGCAGGATCGTAGTCGCCTTGTAGATCTTGGGAAGCCTGAGCGTGTAGAAGGTCACTGCTCCAACGACGACGACGGTCACGAGGAGAATCTGCCACAGCCGCTTGACGACGATTCGCAGGTAGCGGCGGACGTCTATCTGCTCCTCTTCCTCTGCGCCCCTGGCCGGGGCCTCTGGCCTGGTGAGCAGGGTCCTGACTTTTGTCTGGATGGCCATGGGTCGTTTGCCGGCTGGGGTTCCTTGCCTTGATTCGTTATCTATCACGGTACCCGCGTTCAACACGAACGCTCCGTGACGCCATCGGATTTCATTCTCATCGAGAACCCACTAATTATAGAGAATTCCACATCTTGTGTCCATGACAGCTGGCACCAGGGGAGGATGGTCTCCGTCGATCATCGCGGCCTCGATCATCCGGTCACTATTGACATGCCGAGAGAGGCAGTGATACTTGATATGGCAAATTTCTGGCGGCAAATTGAATCCACAGGGATGGTGACCATGAAAAAACCCTTGATCACGGCAGGTTGCGCACTTGCGGCTTGCTTGCTTTCATTGCCCTTGTCCTCCATGGCCAGTGGCATGAAAGGCAAGGTCAAGGCTGGAGAGGAATTCCAGCAGTACTTCAACAAGCAAGCCAAGACCGGCACCGAGAAGCTGGACTTCTACTGGGAAGTGGAGAACGGTGTACTGCCAGTTCTTCCACCTGTCCTCGAGATGGAACAACGCATCGCCATTGCACTATTCAGGAAGGACGATCCGAGCTCCACGGGCTTCGTCCCGGTCCACCCGGAGATTTTCGGTGCCCGGGTAGTTCCTGGTGTGGTCGTGGCACCGCCCAAGAGCACGATCAAGTTCCATAACGCCGATCCTTTCGTGCACGAGCTCTATTCGGACGATCTCGGCAAGCTGTTCCCCCCCGAGTTGCAGAGCTCCCAGCAGACACGCCAGGTGCAGTTCACCAACCCCGGTGTCTACAGGGTGTCTTGCAGGACAACTCCCCACCTGGCTGGCTACGTCGTGATCGTCGAAGGCGTCGTCGCCGTGAAGACGCCGGACGCCGAGGGCAACTTCTCTTTCGAGGAGATGGATCCTGGCGACTACATCGTGAAGATCTACTTCGACGGCTCCGTGGTTGGCGAGAAGGCCGTCACCGTCGTGGACAGCGACAAGGAAAAGGACATCGCCCAGGTCGAGATCGAGATGAAGCCTCCCGCTTTGGCCGCAGATGGGCCGGGCAAGGGCGACGGCAAGACGAGCGGCAAAGTCGAGACCAAGGCACCTGAGGACGTGGCCAAGGAGCCCGAGGATCAGGGCAAGGACGAGAAGAAGGGCAAGGGCGAGAAGTAACACTCAACGCCGAGGCGGGCAGATCTCATGTTTGCATCCAAGTTCTGGAACTTCCTTCTGGCCATCATCATAACGGTGCTGGCCGTGATCATCCTGCTCGTTCCCGTGTCGGTGAACGAGTCGCACGTGCAGAGCACGCGTTCCATCTTGCTCAAGGATCGAACACAACTCGAGGCGGTCCTCAAGATGGAGGCACGGGCCCGGATCGATTCCACCATCGCGTTCGCGGTGGATCCCGAGGTTCGCAAGTACCTCGCCATGGCGAACCGGTTCAAGCCAACCGAGAAGTTCACGGGTGAGGAACAGGACGCCCTGCTCGCGAGCCTGAGGAAGGTGAACGAGAACCTCGGGCCCATGGCAGCGGACATCCTCTTCGTCGTGGACAAGAAGGGCACGGTCGTTGCCCAGATAGGTGAGAACGAGAGGTCCAGCGGCTACAGCCTGCGGGGGTTCCCTCTGGTGGATTCTGCCATCAGAGGATACCTCAGGGACGACACATGGATCCGCGACGGGAAACCTTACCGTATGGCTGCGCGGCCGGTCATCCACCAGGGCACCTACGAAGGTGCCGTCATTCACGGCATGCGCATGGACAGGAAGCTCGCCGAGGTGCTCAGTGCGGCCACGCATGCGCAGGCGGCCCTGTTCGTGGATGGTCTCGTGACCGACAGCGTCGCACCCAAGCCCCAGGCCGGGGACGAGGAGAAAGAAGCTCAGGGCGTCACGTTTCCTGGCGATAACGCCATCAACAGGTGCCTGGGCGAAAGCGTATTCACGGACGAGAACTACACGAAGAAGGGACGCTCGAATCTCGTTCTGTGCGAGATGGAGCCAGAGAGCGGGAAGGGAGAGATGGTCAGGTTCTTCGTCACTGCTCTCAAGTTCGTGGGTGAGGCCCGCAACAAGGATGCGGGCGTGGCCATCATCCGGACAGTTCCGCAGGGCATCACCGTCGAGCAGTTCATTCGTGCTCCCGAGCGCAGGGCCGAGCTGGCCTCCCGCAAGGGAATGCTGGGAGTCATCGGTGCTGTAGCCTTCTTTCTCATCCTCGTCGGGCTGCTCGTGGTCTACCTCGAGGGCGACCGGCCGAAGTCGCGGTTCCTCGCCGAGGTCGAGGGCATGGCGGCTCGGGAAGGCGAGAGGCTGAACATCTACCGGTTCCGCGGCAAGTACAGGAAGATCGCCGATGCGGTGAATCGCGCCATCGATAACGCAGTCAAGGTGCTGGTTTCAAAGGCGACATCCGACGCTCCGACGGTGGACAAGATCCTGGGTCCCAAGGGGACGGTGGAGAGGTTGTCTCAGCCGCAGTTCCAGATTCCCGAAAAGATCAGCCTCGATGATATCGCCCCCCCGCCTGACCTGTCCTCGCCTCCCAAGCCGGAGGCACCCAGGCCACCGGCTCCACGACCGGAGCCGCCGGTGACAGCGGAAACGCAGAAGGACATGCCCCATGCTGCTGGACCCAAGCCACCCTTGCCAGCACCTCGGCCGCCGGCCGCCAAACCCATGCCTCCGAGCAAGAAGGAGCAGGATCCCGAAACTCGATATGCTCGTATCTACAAGGAATTCTTCGATACGAAGACTACCTGCGGGGAGTCCACGGAAGGTCTCACGTACGAGAGATTCCGCGCCACACTCAAGAAACAGGAAGAGGCCATCTTCGAACGTACGAAGTGCTCGAGCGTGGATTTCAGGGTCTACGTCAAGGAGGGCAAGGCCGCCCTCAAGGCGACTCCGGTGAAGTGATTCCGATTTTTCATGTCCTTTCCTGCCAGGTTGAATTTGGTCCAGAGATAGAATAGATATGTGTGACTCCGGGGCAAAGCGACCCTGGGGCGAGGCATCAAACCCACGAAGGTGACTGGAGGGAAACCATGCAAAATAGAGGTGTCCCACTCCTGGTGTGCGTGCTCATGACGATCACGTTCAGCTTCGATGCACCTGCCAAGGACGTCAAGGGCAAGACCAAGGCCCCCAAGCTCTCCGAGGAAGCGAAGGCCGCGGCCGACATGCTCCAGAGCGCCACGATCGACGAGATCCTCGAAGGCGTTGCCAAGCTCGGCGAGCTCGCCGAGCCGAACGGAGCCGAACCACTGATGGATCTTCTCGAGAAGGGGCCGCCCGACAAGGTGACGGAAGCGGCTCTCGATGCGCTGGGGGCCATCTCCAATCCCGTATCCATTCCTCTGCTCATCGAGTACATGCACCACAGGCGACCCAAGGTCCGGATCGTGGCCATCAACGCCATTGCAGAGATCAAGGACAAGAGGGTCGTGGAAGCCTTGAAAACAGCTCTCGGCGATTCTGACGAGAAGGTTCGCCGGGCAGCCGCCTTTGCGCTCGGGCGCTATGGGGATCCATCGGCCATCGACGTGCTCTTTCAGGCCTTCGACAGGGACGTTCCAGAAGCAGCCATCGCCATCGGGCAGATAGGCGGCGTGGATGCCATGGAGAGGCTTGCTGGCTATCTGGGCAAGTCCCCCCTCGACATGCTCAAACCAGGGTTCGCCGAGTTCTTGAACCGCTCCGATTTCCCGGTCAAGGGAAAGATCAACATCATCGACAAGCTCATGGAGCTGGCCGGCCCGGAGGTCAAGGAGTTTCTCAAGCAGTACGCAGCAGGCCTCGACGAGAGTACCGACATCAAGTTGAAGCAGAAGGTCGCCGAAGCAATCGACTCCATCGCGGACTGAGGCAGGCGGGTGAGAGAGCGCCAGGAACGACTTTCGGAACGAAAGGGATGGTGGTTTCCATGAGGATTTCTCGGTTGATGGCTGGCTCGCTGCTCGCTGCTTCACTGGCGGCCTGCAGCAGCGGCATCATCTCGAAGACCTTCAGTGCCTTCGATAGCAGGTATCCGGACAACGACAGCGCCCAGGTCGCGGCCGTGGCGGCAAAGATAGTGACCTTTGCGGGAAACGAGGCTTCCTACTTCGGCAACTCCATGGGACGCCCACTGATGGTGGCGGTCAAGCTGGGCCAGCCCCAGATGGTCGCGGCCTACACTCTCGATGATGGCAAGGTACTGTGGGAGAA
>JBFYZU010000426.1:0-4914 GCA_041309365.1 Myxococcota bacterium | reverse complement strand
TGTTCGGATCGATCATCGCAATCATCATGAGGCTTTCGATGTGACGACTGCTCCACTTCAAGCCTGCAGCACGAAGGATGTCCGGGATGAGAAGCGGTCCATAGACTGCGAAAATCGTGGCTTCAACGAAAACTGCAGGATGATGTCCATGAGGGCTGCCGATCTGGGCCTGGCGGTTTGGACGTTCTCTGCCTGACGCAAATTGGCGTCAATTACTTTTACCCACCGCTAAGGAGTTGTACTTGTCGCTCGCCACAAAATCACAAATCACCTCCTGACCCCGGCCTGAGAGGCCAGAAACACCAACTTGGAAGGGTTTGTCAGGTCCAGGCCTCCCTCACCTCTGGGTGTCATTCTGTCCAAGACCTTTCAGGCTCAGTACCAGTTGCTCTTCGCTGGGGACATCTCGGGAGACAGGCCGGAATAATCCATGAGAAGGCCTTCGCGCAGCTTGAGTGCCGTGTGCTCGAAATGCTGGACACGCTTTCTACGCGGCCAGCGCTGCTGGATGTACCAGCCCAGGAGACCGCCAACGAGTCCTCCGGCGAGCGCGGAGATGGACGCCGTGACGATCCCGGATGTGGACAGGAAGATCTCCATGCCGGGGAGAGTATCGCGAACCTGAGTGGATGTCAGCAGCATGTAGCACGGAATGTATCGTGGCGGTATAGTCCGGCCAAAGGAGGTGGTCATGAACCGCGCTAGTATCGTCGCACTGGTCATCGGAGCCATGCTGTTCGGATGCGGAGTCGGGATGGTCGCCCACGAGGTGATGGAGCCGGAGGCAGTTGCGCAGGAAGCATGGACAGGGCAGCAGTGGGAGTACGATTGCTCCACTTTCATATGGTTCACGCAAAAGCAGGCTGATGAAGCAGTTGCGGAGATGGACAAGCGTGGCAGTCAGGGGTGGGAGGCATTATCAGTGACCAACTCAGGTGAGACGAACTACTATCTAGCATGCTACAAGCGTCCCCTGAACTGAACGATGCCATGATGCGTGGCCGTGGTACGCTTTTGCCAGGAGGCACCACGAGGGGACTACTTGCGCTACTGACCATCAGGATGATCTCCTGCGGGGGAGGCGGTTTTACCTGTCCGGTAGGTGAAGAGGGCTGCGAGTGCACCTCCGGCGGGGTGTGCAATCCCGGGTTGAACTGCGTCAGTGGGGTGTGCGTTGACACGACGTCGGACACGAGCACGGACACGGTCGTGGACATCGCCACGGACACAGGGACGCCCGATACACCCGCGGAGACCGAGGAGGACACTGCGACTGAAACTGTTCCCGAATGCAGCCCGGGCGAGACCCGTGATTGTTTCCGAGATGACTGCGTGTATTCCTGGAGTGTTTGTAGCCCGCAGGGGGCATGGGGTGCGTGCGTCTGCGATTCGTGTGCGGGGGGTGGCGCCACGAGGGCACGATGATCGCACCGATGGGAGGGGAAGATCCCTGGTGCCCCGGGCGCGGTCAGCGGAGTGGCGATCCTATCTTCACGCTCTGCGAGAGAAAGAACTCCCGTGTCCACAGGTCCAGCGTGGGCAATTCCTGCACCTTCACGAAGCGACGTACGTCCTCTTTCGCCTGCATCCAGTCGACTTGCTCTATGAGCGTGCGCAGTTGCTCGACGCACCAGGTGTCGTCGGTCTTCGTGCCTCGCCCCTTCCAGGGTCCCTGCTGATCCAGTGCTGCAGAGAGCAAGTCGTGGTTGATGGGCGTCCTGCGAGCCGTGTGCCAGATGAAATCGTACCAGTCACGTCCCTTGAGGTAGCTGCGGCACAGCAGGGCGTGGATCTTGCCTGCGAACAGACTGGGAAGATCGAAGATTCGCACGGCGGCGGGGAACGGAAAGTCGAGAAACGGCATCTCGTAGGATGCTCCCGCCGGCGGATTCGCGTCCACCTCCAGCTTGACGCGCAACTTTCGCATGCGTCCGTCCCTGGGCCGGCATCCGAGGTCGAGCAGACTGGCAACGGAATCGTCCTTCAAGAACGCATGCTTCATCGTCGCACCGACTCCGGAACGGTCGTCGATCTCGATCTCGTATCCATAGGCCTCGAGCTCCTCGCGAACACGCTCCAGGTATGGAGAAAGCCGGAACGTCGGGTCCGGAGCGTCGAGGGCGAGATCGAGATCATCGGAGAACCGGCTCAGACCGTGGAAGACGCGAAGGCACGTACCACCCTGCAGTCCCGCCCTTTTGAAGAGATCCGTCCGACCCAGGGAAGCGAGCACGATCTCCTGGGTTATCTCGCGCAGGGCGTGGTCCTCCTCGATCGTGGACCTGCAGCCGTATGCGTCGAGTCTCTCCTGGATGATCTGCACGCTCATGAGTTCAGGTCCTTTCTGAGTCCGTTCAGGAAGCGGGAAACGCGCCCGGGCTTGTAGGCGGCAATGACCTCTTCGAACATCTCCCCGTCCAGCCCGGCCAGAGATCCGGGCTCGACGCGCAGGCTCTCGATGACCGGAGAGACGCCACGCCACCTCTGTCCCTGGACATAGACCAGGTCCGCCAGTGCCTTCAGCGGCGTCGCAATGAAGAACGCACCTCCCCCTTCGATGGATGTTCTCCGGACCCCGGCCAGGAACCGACGCTGAGGGATACGGGTGTAGCTGTAGAGACCGAGAGGTGTGTCGAAAAGGCGCGTTCGCCCCTGAGAAACGCTGGCGATGGCGTGGACCGCCTCCGGGATCCAGCCATGATGGGAAAGTGCGGTCTCCAGGCTGATATAGCTGGGTCCGTGGATCCGCTGGGCAATATCCAGCGGATCGATCCTGCTCCGCGAGAGTCTGTCGGACAGGCAGTACAGTCCCTTGCGGATCCGCCAGACCTCACCCCCGGCGACGGCTCTCTTGAGCAAGCCGTCCAGCTTCGCTCCACGGTTTCCGACCCACAGGGCAGCTTGCTCCCGAGTGAAGATCCCTCGTTGTGCTCTGTGAAACGCCATTTCGGAGATCGTCTGCATTTGCCGAATACTGTCATGGAATGACAGTTGAATGCAAGAAACACCCTCTGCGCCACCCGGCACGAGTCAAGTTACCGAGTCAAGTTACCATATTGACAATAGTGGTTAGTTAGGCTATTTGATTATCGAGAGGAGGTCAGCCATGGCGTACAGTACCCTTGCGATCAACCTCCGGCGACTGCGCACCGCCAAAGATCTCACCCAGGAGAGCATCGCCGGCAAGGCGGGGATCTCGCGGGCCGCGTACCGCAAGATCGAGACCGGCAAGTCCGAGCCGCGGGTGCGCACCCTGCAGGCGATCGCCGGAGCGCTCGGCGTCGGCATCCAGGAGCTCGTGGCCCCGGCTCGCGAGCTCAAGGCGGTCCGATTCCGCTCGCTCAAGCGGCTGCGGAGCCGCGAGCAGATCCTCGTGGAGGCGGGCCGGTGGCTCGCCGACTTCAATGAGGTCGAGGAGTCACTCGGCGACAAGACCGTGAACAGGCTCAAAGACATCTCCTTTTGCGGCCGTCCGTCTGCGGACCTCCCGGTGCAGGCCGCGGTGCAGGTTCGCGAGCTGTTCGGCATAGGGCCCGGCGAGCCCATCCGCGACATCTGCGGGCTGCTCGAGGCGAATGGCATCAAGGTCGGTTCCGTGCCGATCGCATCGCACGACTTCTTCGGCTTGTCGATCGCCCCGTCCGATGGGGGGCCGGCCATCGTCGTGAACACCTGGGACCGCATCTCGGTGGAGCGGTGGATCTTCACAGCGGTGCACGAACTCGGGCACCTCGTGCTGCACCTCTCGGACTACGACGTCCGCCAGACCGACGAGACCGAGGACCACGAGAAGCAGGCGAACGCATTTGCCGCCGCGTTCCTCATGCCAGAGGAGGCCTTCCGCAAGGAGTGGAACGAGACGTACGGGCTGCCGCTCGTCGGCCGGGTGCTCAAGGTCAAGCGGATCTTCCGGGTGAGCTACCGGACCGTGCTGCACCGCCTCGCGGCGGGCGGCGCTGTTCCCGGTAACGTGTGGGCACGCTTCCAGGCCGACTACCAGCGGCGCAGCGGCAGGACCCTGCTGCGCGACGACGAGCCCGAGGCCCTTGCCCGGGATGCGTTCCGGGCTGGCTTCCCCGAGAACCTCGTGTCAGGCGAGCCCGAGCACCTCTCGCACGTCGACTTCCCCGGCGATAGGCTCTCTCGCCTGGTCCGCATGGCGATCGAAGGAGAGAAGATCAGCCTGGGTCGCGGTGCCGAGATCCTACGTCGGTCCATCCAGGAGATGCGGGACATCTCGGCTTCCTGGGTTGGATGATGCCTTGGAACCCGGCTCGACAAAGTACCTGCTCGTCGATGCGAACGTCCTCATCGACTACGTGAAGAGCGAGCGCTCGATCCTCGGCCTCGCGAGCCTGTACGTCGGGGAGGTCTTCGTGCTCTCCACGGTCCTCACCGAGGTCGACGGGCTCGATGAGGACGACTGCGAGCGGCTCGGGCTGCGCGTCTTCGAGCCCGAGCTTTCACAGCTCCTCGCGGCCGCGCGGAAGCGCGGGGCCCTGTCCACCGAAGACCACCTGAGCCTCATCCTTGCCCGCGAGCACGGCTGGGTCTGCGTCACCAACGACGGCGCACTGCGGAAGGCGTGCCAGCGGGATCACGTGCCGGTTCTCTGGGGCCTCGAGCTCATGCTCGAGTTGGTGCGGATCGGCCGGCTCGATGCCGAGGACGCTCTGGCTGTCGCCAGGGCGATCCATGCCGTGAACCCCTTTCACATCACCGAGGAGATCGTGGAGCGGTTCGCCGGGCGCCTGCGTGAGACGGCCGGTACAAGGAGGTAGACGTCGTGGGCCGGACCATGACCAGCGCAACGGCGGCGATCCTGATCGTTCGGCGGTCGCACCTACGCGGACGGGGCGCTCGTCGACCACGTCCCGGTCCGGGCACTCTCCGAGGCGGCCCTTGCGGGAAGGA
>JBFYZU010000425.1:0-18065 GCA_041309365.1 Myxococcota bacterium | reverse complement strand
CAGGGCCTCGGACAAAGTCCGGTGGAAGTACCCGGCGGGAGTCCGCCTCGGAGCGCGGCGGACGTTGGTGAGACGGCAGCAGGGCAGCGAGGCGAGGCGTAGCGGGCTCGATGGGGTGAATACGAGCGTAGGTGTCCGTACCACCCGGCCGAGGGTGCTGGGGGGCCAACCAGCAGGTTGCCGGCCGCGACTACGCCAGGCCCAGCAGACGCAGAGGACGCTCGGCCTGTCGGCCGAGGTAGCGGGTTGCGGCGCTGATGTTCTCAGCTCCCGCCAGGCGCAGCAGGCTGATGGCGATGTTGCGCACCGTCGCCATAGCGTGAGGACGCCGCCCGCGGCGCACCTGCGAGCGATCCTCGTCGTAGGCCATGTCCCGGACGTGGTGCAGGCGATTCTCGATCTGCCAGTGGGCCCGGTTATGGGCGAGCACCTGCGCTGGCGATGCACGATCGGACGACAGACTCGTCAGGCCGTGCACCGTTTCCATGATGGACGTGCGGCCCTTGACCACGTTGCCGTCAAGATCGGTGGTCGTGCGCCGGATGCGGAAGACTTGTCCAACGTGCGGAAAGTCGAGGTAGTCGTTGAGCTCGGTGCTGGTCCAGATCTCTCGTGTCTCCACCCGCCCGTGGCCCTTATCGACGGTCTTGTGCTGAGGGGGGAAAAGCCTCCGTCTCCGGAGGCTGGTTGCTTCTCCGCTGTCGTCGTTTCGCGTCCTGCTCCTGCGAGGCGAAGAGGTCATCGATGTCCTTGCGCAGCGTCGGCTGGTTGTCCTTGGCCGTCATGACGTAGTCGGCCTGCTTGTCCTCCACGATGTGACGGGCGATCTCACGCTGGGTCAGCAGCGCATCCCCCGTGACCACGACCCCCGCGATGTCCAGGCCGTCAAGGAGAGGCTCGACTCTGGTGATCTCGTTCGTCTTCGAGTCGACGACGGCCTGCGCCACCACCGCGCTGCTGCCGTGCACGATGGCGCTCAGTAAGTGGATCGCGGCCTTGTCACCGTCGCTGCTGCCACGCACCGTCTTGCCGTCGATGGCCAGACCCACGCCAGCCACAAGCCTCTGCTGCTCGGCGATCCAACTCCCCGTGCGACGGTCGAGATCCGCCACGTCGATGCCGTAGAAAAGACGCCGATAGGTCCGTTCGCTCGGGGGCCGGCCACGCTTGGAGCCAAGTCGCATCAGCGTATCCTTGGACTGCTCGGCTGCCCATTCTCCCATGGCCGTGAAGCTGCGCGCACCGGCCAGCACCGCGCAGATGGCCGTGGCCAGGAGGCTCTGGATCTTGTGGCGCACACCGCGACGCTTGCGAGTGTCGGGCACTTCACAAAGAACCTCGAATAATCCACCTCGCCCGTCGAGGGGCAACTTCTCCACGTCGATGTCCATGAAGCCAGCTTTCCGCGTGCACGTGCCCGTGGCTGTGCACAACTGTTCCTTGAAATCGCGTCTCAACGGGTAGAGCCACACCGCCTTCGGCTGGCCGTTGAAGCGATACGAGCCACCACTCCTAGACCACCCCTTGGTCTCGCCCACGCAAAACCAGTTGCTGGCACGATAGCAGGTGCCTCGAAAACGCGAGATGTCGACGAAGGTCTCCGCCAGCACGACACGATGGCCGTAGACCTCCTCCCAGTCCCGGCTCAGGCGTCGCAGATTGGCCCCCAGCACCCGTGACGCCAGATGAGGCCACCGACTGCTCCACGGCAGTATGAGGAAGCGCACGTTGTTGACGACCAGAGCGAGATTCACCTTCTTGGTCGCTTCGTCCCAGCCCACGTAGCGATCGCGCGCCCCGTTGCGCAACGACGAGGCTCCCCAGCCCAGCAAGGCAACCAGTTCGCCGTCCAGATGGGCCACGTATCGCAGCGATTCGCCTACCAGCGCCACATCGCCCAGGTAGTGGAATCGCTCGATGTGCGCCCTCCAGCCCATCACTTCGTCTGCGCGTACGGGCCGCACCACCAGCGTCGAGCCCGAGCCTTGCTGCGCGGACAGTTCCGCCACGGTCGGGACGCCTGCGGGGTACAGAGCGGCCGCCGCCTTCTCGATCTCATCGCGATTGGGTCGGCCCTGCGCTCGCCTGAGCGAAGGCAGGTGCACGATGCCAACTTCCTCGAGACGGACCAGCAGATCCCGCGCGCTGCGAACTGACCAAGTCCCGTTCGGACGGCGCCAGTGAAACGCACGACAGACTTCGCGTGCGAGATCCTGGCGCGTCCGACCCGCCCCACTCTCGACTATCCCTCGAATCCGGGTGAGCTGCCGACCATCGAGCACGGTGCCTCGGAAGGTCACCCGCGGCGGTTCATTGCTCTGGCACCGGCGCTTCACACTCCAGGCTATACCACGAGGCGTCGAGCGGCGTCAGTCCCTGCGCTATCTCCGCGTAGACACGGGACGCCTACGACTTTGCCGGGACCCTGACGTCCGGCACGACCACGGTGGTGTGTTCCTCGTCCTCTTGCAGGGCATGTCAGGTCCTCCTTCGCCCCGCAATCGCGTCCGCTCGCGCGAACCACACTCCGAGCATGATGAGCCCCGATGCGGGCAAGAAGGCCATTCCCAGCGGTTCGTCGAAGATCGCCAGCTCCACGATGGCAGCCACCAGAGGGTTTATGTAAGTGTAGATGCCGACCACGCTGGCCTGCAGCTTCTCGAGCATGTAGATGAACGAGGCATATCCGATGAGCGACCCGAACACCGTGAGATAGGCGAGGGCGTACATCCCTTCCTTCGTGGGGTTCCAGCGTCCAGCCTCTCCCATGGCCAGACCCACCACGCACATGAGGATTCCTGTGACGAGCAGCTGCAGCCCGGCGCTGGTCAGAGGCTCCATCCTCTCCGAGAATCGTCTGCGCCGCTGGAACACGGCGCAGTAGGACCAGCTCAGCGAGGAGAGAAGGAGCAGCACGTAGGCCCCTATCTGGCTCCATCGCCAGGTCCCGTCGAGCGGCATGAGCACGAGGACTCCCGAAAAACCCAGGACGAGCCCGACGACCGCGCGTATCCCCGGCTTCTGACCTCCGGGATGACATGCCTCGATGAGACTCATCCAGATTGCCACCGTGGCGCCCACGAGAGTGCCGACGGTGCCGGTGACGTCGAGGAAGGCCGTGCCGAACAGGCCGTTTGCCATGGTGAGCAGCACCGACACGACGGCCAACTCGATCCATGTGCGTCGGTCTTTGGGAAGCCTGCGGCCTCGCAGCAGCTGTACTCCCACCAGGACCGCTCCTGCCACGACGAATCGCGTCCCACCCATGAGAAATGGCGGTATGGATCTCACCGCGATGTGGATCCCGGGGCCGGTGGTGCCCCAGAGCACGCATACGGCCAGCCAGGCCAGCCAGGGTCGCCAGCCCTTTCGGATCGATACGGTCACACGCCGCCTTTCCATGGCCTCCCTGCTCCGGGTCGAGACAGGTGTGGGACTGTCTACTGCTTCCAGCCATGCTGCACAAGTGATGGTTCTCTGGTTGGAATATCTTGTCATTTTTTGTAATTATTTTGAATTGACAATGGAGGAACCAGTATTGTAGCTTCTGCCTTTCGAGAAGGGGCCATGGCCGAGTACCTGACAACGCGTGAAGTCGCCAAGTATCTGAGACTGAACGAGAAAAAAGTCTACGCCATGGTGTCAGAGGGCCAACTCCCTGCATCGCGGATCTCGGGCAAGTGGCTTTTCCCCAGGCATCTGGTGGACATGTGGGTGGAGCAGAAGACCGTTTATCCATCCACGGGGCTCATGGGAGCCGTGCTCGATGAGATGGTGGTGATGCAGGGGAGCGACGACTGGCTGCTCAGCAGGATCATCGAACGGTTCCATGCGGTTCAGGACGCTCCGGTGGTCTCGGCGAGCGTGGGGAGCCTGGCCGGGCTCAGCGCGGTGTCCACCGGCAAGGCCCACGTGGCCGGATGCCACGTGGGCAACGACAAGGTCCGGGAGGTCGCCTGCCGCCAGGATGGCTGCTACCTGGTCAACCTCTTCGACCGCCATCAGGGCCTGATGTTCGATCCCCAGCGCCACCCCGAGGTGAAGGGCCTCGAGAGCGTCATCCATGGCAAGCTGCGATTCGCCGAGAGGCAGCCACTGAGCGGCACCTACAGGCTGGTGTGCAGCCTCTTCGAGCAAGGAGGGCTCTCTCTCGATGGGGTGCCGAAGGTCGGACCGTTCTTTGAGCACATGGGCGTCGCTCTGGCCATCAACCAGGGTCGCGCTGACGCGGGGGTTGGTATCAAGGTGGCAGCGGACATGTTCGGTCTGGGCTTCGTGCCGCTGACCACCGAGACGTACAAGCTCGCCATCCCCCCAGCGTTCCTTGCCAGCCGCAGAATGAGCGTCTTTCTCGACTTCGTGCTCACCGAGGTGCGGGCGGAGTCGCGAGGGGGTGTTTCCGGGTACGAGTTCTCTGACCTGGGGGTGATGGAGACCATGCAGGCGTCGGCAAAGGCCTGACGCATGGAAAGGAGTGACAGGCGATGTGGAAAATCAAGGCACACGGCATCATCGTCACGATGCTTGATGTACTCGCAGTGGTCGTGGCCATGGCTGCGATCTCATGCTCGCAGAAGTCGGACGATGACCAGGTCTCCACAAGATCCTACAGGGGGCACGAGACCGACGTCGACTCCAACAACTTCGTCTCCGAGTACCCGGCGACCATCGGGACCAGGCTGGACGATTGCCAGACGTGTCACAGGGGCGACACCTTCACGTACGACGCTGGTGGAGGAGACATCCGCAGCGTGTTCAAGAATGCATGCGACTACTGTCACCTGATCACGCACCCGGACTCGAGCTTCATCGAGACCCAGCCCACGAGCTTCGCGGATACGCTCAACCCCTTCGGCCAGGACTACTTCGACGCTGGACGTTCCCGCCAGGCCCTCAGGGACATCGCGGCCACGGACAGCGACGGCGACACCTACGGCAACGAGGTGGAGATCGACGACCTCAAGTACCCAGGCGACCCGGACAGCATGCCAGGCCAGCAAATGGCGCCCATGGTCACGTTCTCGATGGCCCAGATCCAGTCCATGACCCAGCACACGGAGTTCCTCCTCTCCAACTCCTCCAAGCAGCAGTACGACGATTACGCCACCTACAGCGGCGTGAAGATCGTCGACCTGCTCGTGGCTGCTGGTGTGGACCCAACGGATGTCGGCCTCGAGGGCATCACCATCATCGCGCCAGACGGTTACATGAAGGATTTCACTATGGAAGAGGTGAACGAGCAGTTCCCCGACGGCCTGTTCCATTCAGGCCTCGATGCTTCCACTCTGGGCGAGGAGTGCGGTTTCGTCTCGTACCCGGATTCCCTGCCGTCCGGACTGACCGATGGTGGGACCATCCCGGACGAGCAATGGCTGATGCTGGCCTGGGAGAGAGACGGGATGCTCATGGAAACCTGCAACCTGGACATCACGTCCGGGCGAATCAACGGGGAAGGCCCGTTCAGGATCATCGTTCCCCAATCGACGCCGGGCAGCCCCGACCGCGGTTCGAGCTACTCACCGACCGAGTGCGGCGACAGCTGGGACTACGACTCCAGCAAGGACCACAACGCGGGCGCCATGGTTCGGGGCGTTGTCGCCATCCGGGTCAATCCCCTGCCGGTTGGCTACGAGGACTTCGACCACTACAATGGCGGCTGGGCGTACATCGACAGCGAGTCGGTGATCCTGTACGGGCAGGGCATCGAGTAGCCGTTCGCAGACGGATCCACCATTGAAGAGTCCACTGCTTCACCTCGCGGCCACTGTGCTCGCGCTCTGCCTCTCGCCTCGTCCATGCGATGCGGGCAAGTTCGAGGGAACCGTGGATGCGTACGGGCAGATCCAGATATGGGCAACCATCTACGAGCAGATGGAGGTGACGGACGAGCTCTACCAGTTCCCCAGCGGGGATCCTGCGGTGCAGGTCGCCTCGGGGTTCAGCCTGGCCCGGGTCCGCGCAGGCGTGAAGGTCCACCTGCTCGGCCAGCTGCTCGAGATGGTGATCGCGATGAGGCTCGAGCGCGGACCTGCCATCCTGGATGCCCATGGCACGGTGAACATCCACGACGCATTTCGCATCGTCGTGGGACAGTTCAAGATCCCGAGCGCATGGGAAAACCAGGTGGCAACCACGGATCTGGACTTCATCACCAGGGCGACCATCTCGGAGAACCTCGCGGACTTCGCCCTCTCTCGAACCACGTACGCGTCTTCGCTCTTCTTCGGCATCCACTCCTACCTCCGAGACCTCGGCATCGCGGTGAAGGGCGATGTGGACGTGGGGCCGGGGCGGCTGCGTTACCTGCTCATGCTGGGAAACGGCCTCGGCGCCAACCGCTTCATAGGTGGGGGCACGAGCAAGGAGTACATCATCTCCAATGCCGGGCAGTTTTTCCTGGGTGCCAGGCTGGAGGCGGCCAGGTTCTTCGACGTCGTCACCATGGGCTGTCATGTGAGCTGGAACCGGCACGACAACATGGTGTTCAACAGCGGCCGGACCGTGATGGACCTCGACAGGTTGAGCTGGTCGGTGGACACGAGGCTCACCATCCCCAGGACAGGCCTGCGCCTGTCCGGGATGTACGGCGCCGGGATCATCGAAGACGACTACGACGACGATGGACGGACGGACGCGGCGTACAGCGGTTGGGAGGTCAGGATGGTGTTCCGCCTCAACGATGCCGTGTCCACGGCCATCGGCAGGCCCTTCTTGCCAGGGCACATCCTGGAGGCCGGAGCCCGTTTCGACAGCTACGTGTACGAGTGGAACGAAACGGGTGCTCCCGTGACGAGGAACACGTGGACCTTCGGGGTGAGGTATATCTGCCATGGGCACGTGGACCTGAAGCTCGACTACATGCTGATTCGCACGGACGATCCGACGCTGCGCGATCTTGACGACGACGCGCTCATACTGCAGATACAGTTCGCGATATGAAGGCGGGCTCGACCCGCCAGGAGACGACACCATGAAGTGGGTCCAGACCAGCATCGGAATGCTCGCACTGGTGTGGCTGACAGGTTGCCGGAGTTGTCAGGAAGGGCCTCTTGCATCCCAGGAACCCGTCGAACGTGACGTCATCCTGGCCACGACCACGAGCACCTTCGACACGGGTCTTCTGGACGTCCTGGTGCCCGACTTCGAGGAGAGGACTGGCTACAGGGTGAAGCCCATCGCGGTGGGCTCGGGGCAGGCCATGGCCATGGGCCGGCTGGGAGAGGCCGACGTGCTCCTCGTACACTCTCCCGGAGACGAGAAGGCCTTCGTGGCAGAAGGGGCGGGCATCAACAGGCAGCGTGTGATGTACAACGACTTCGTCATCGTGGGTCCGGCCGGCGATCCGGCCGGGATCAGGGGGCAGAAGTCTGCGTCCAGCGCGCTCTTGTCCATAGCCGGACAGGGGACTGTCTTCGTCTCCCGGAGCGACGACTCCGGTACTCACACGAAGGAGGTCTCCCTGTGGAAGGCCTCGGGAGTGGATCCCGTCGGCATGGACTGGTACACGGAAACCGGGCTCGGAATGGGCCTGACCCTGAATGTTGCTTCGGAGAAGGGCGGGTACACGCTCACCGACAGGAGCACGTTCTTGGCGCTGGAGAAGACCCTTCACCTCGATGTCCTCGTCGAGGGCGACGAGGCCCTGTTCAACGTCTACCACGTCATCGAGGTGAACCCAGGCAAGTATCCGGACGTGAACTCTGCCGGAGGCAAGTCCTTCGCCTCCTACCTGGTCTCGCCGGAGTGCCAGGAGATCATACGAACATTCGGCATCGAGAAGTACGGCACGGCCCTCTTCCATCCCGACGCGGGGAATGTAGACTGACCACGTGGACCTGATCCTCGAAGGAATCGTCAAGGCGTTCACGCTCATCGTCGGCCTCGATGCCGAGGTGGTGCGCGTGACCATGCTCTCGCTCGCCATCTCGGGTACTGCCACCATGGTGGCGGTGATCCTCGGTGTGACAGCCGGGACCTGGCTGGCCCTGAACAGGTTCCCGGGCCGGGAGGCACTGGTGGGCCTCGTGAACACGGCCATGGGCCTTCCGCCCGTGGTCGTTGGCCTCTTCGTTGCCCTCATGCTCTGGCGCTCGGGACCTCTGGGGTCCTTGGGGATCATCTACACGCCGGCTGCCATGGTCGTTGCCCAGGCCGTGCTTGCTTTCCCCATCGTCACGGGCATCACGCTTGCGGCCATCCAGCAGATACCTCCCGGTTTCCGCCTCCAGGTCCTCGCCCTCGGGGCGACCCGGACACAGATGGTATGGGTGCTCGTCCGGGAGGCCCGCCTGCTCCTCTTGGCTGCCGTCATGGCCGGTTTCGGCGGGGCCGTTTCCGAGATAGGCGCCTCGCTCATGGTGGGCGGGAACATCAAGGGCCAGACCCGCATCCTCACCACCTCCATCGTGATGGAGACCAGCCGGGGCAATTTCGACGTTGCCATAGCCCTGGGCATCGTGCTGTTTCTCGTGGCGATGGCCATCACCGTACTCTTGACCCGTGTGCAGCAGAGGGAGCGGAAGCGATGAGCGGCGCCCCTCAGATCGAGGTCCGAGATCTCGAGGTCCGGCTGGGTGGTGCCACCGTGCTCGCCATCCCTGGCCTGGAGGTGGCAGGAGGAGAGGTCCTTGCCCTCCTGGGTCCCAACGGGGCTGGCAAGAGCACCCTCATCCACGCCATGGCGCTGCTCCTCTCGCCCTCGGCCGGTACCATCGCGATCGCGGGCGAGATCCCCTCGGCCAGGAACATCACGGCCTTTCGGAGGCGCATGTCCGTGGTATTCCAGGACCCGCACCTGTTCGACCGGACCGTGGCGGACAATGTTGCGGCCGGGCTTCGCTTCAGGGGCGTGCCTCGCCGCGAGGTCGATGAGAGGGTTGCCGGGGAGCTGAGCCGCTTCGGCATCTCCCATCTGGCGAGTCGCAGCGCCCGCAAGCTATCGGGGGGAGAGGCCGCACGCGTGAGCCTGGCCAGGGCGTTCGTGCTCAGGCCCGAGATCATGCTGATGGACGAGCCGTTTTCTTCCCTCGATCCTCCCACGCGCCATGCGCTGCTCGCAGACGTGAAGCCCATGGTGCGCGGCACTTCCACCACGACCGTGATGAGCACCCACGATTTCTCCGATGCGGTGAGCTTCGCCGACCGCATTGCGGTGCTCCGACAGGGACGCATCGTGCAGGCGGACCTGGCATGGAACGTGGCGACGAGACCCGCCGACAGGTTCGTGGCCAGGTTCGTTGGTGTCGAGAACGTCGTCGAGGTCAGGGTCGCGCATCGGGAAGGAGACATCGTGCGGATCGATGCCGGTGGCGCTGCCCTTCACGCACGCTCCGACGCAGAGGTGGGCTCGCACGTCCTCATGTGCGTGAGGCCAGAGAGCATCTATCTCACGACCTCGCCCGATGGCACAAACGGCACGCTCGAAGCGAGAGTCGAGAGCACCACGAGGATGGACCACTACACGGTGATCCGCCTCGACTGCGGTTTCCCTCTCTGTGTCCACGTGGCAGGGATGACGTCGGCTCCTCCCGCGCCCGGCTCGAGGGTCCACGCCAGGATCCGGCCCGACGACATTCACCTCATCGTCGAGGAGCCTATGAGCTGAAGGTGCTCCGTGTCGATCGGAGTCTTCATGGAGCAGGCCACAGGCAGACCCCCCCTGCCACCTCGAAGCAGGCCATTCCCGTGGGGCAGCCCTCGCCGGTTGCGAGGTCACACAGGAGGGCGCATTGGGTGGCTGTCGCGTCGGGGTCTTCCATGAGAACGCACTCGCCGGCGATGCCGTCGCGTTCGGCGCAGATCACTGTCGAGCTGCACGGCGGGGAGCAGAACGCCGAACCGACGGTCGCATCGGCGATCTCGAGGCACGAGAGACCCACCTGGCAAGCCCCCGTCTCCACCGTGCCGCAGGGATCGTAGAGCCCTTGTGTCCCCGTGGGCGCCTGGCTGCAGACCCCCATGGGAACGTCATCGACGATCTCGAGGTTGTCGCCAGCGCTGTCCAGCACCGGGAGGCACGACAGTCCCGAGGAGGAGCACACAGACTCGCACTCTTCGGGGACGCAGAGCTGCCAGCAGAAGGCCCCCGCGCCCAGGTCGAGGCAGATGCCACCCGTACCGCAGTCGGGGTCGCCGGGCACGGATGTGCAGGTCGAGCCCACGTTCGCGGCGGGCGTGATGAGAGTGCACGGATCGTCCGCGTCCATGCCGGCATCTGCCGTCTGGTGCCCGCCCGTGCACCCGGTCACGAGCAATAGGACGCTCGCGGTTTCAGCTGCCATGGTGAATGTGTCCATCGTCCTGCACCCGTTCATGCGTCATCTTCCTGTTCGATGGTATCGTCGGATTGTACGCCACGAACGGGTGGCGCACAATCCGTCCTGCACGGGCGTCGTTGACGCTGTGATGGCCATTTCATATAAGTAGACGTCACAACAAGAGGCTGCATGACGCACGACTCTGGAGGAAACATGGTCACGGAACGGATAGCCAGGCTGAGGGATGCGCACGTGAACCTGGCGACGTGCGAGTTCGGGCCATCGCCGCTCGTCCGTGGGTACGCCAACCGGGTCCTGAGGGTCGACGTGGGCAAGGCGTCCGTGGAGATCCTGCCCGTGACGCAGCAGATGAAGGACCTGTGGGTGGGAGGCAAGGGCTTCGACCTGTGGCTGATGTTGCAGGAGCTCACGAGCAGCACGCGCTGGGACAGCCCCGAGAACCCCATCTGCTTCTCGTCCGGGCCTCTCGGAGGCACATCGTCGTTCCCAGGGGCTGGCAAGACGCTGGTGACGAGCATCTCGCCGGAGACGGACTCCATCATGGACTCCAACGTGGGTGGGCATCTGGGGCCGTACCTGAAGTTCGCCGGATTCGATGCCCTGGAGCTGGTTGGCAAGGCCAGCAATGACGTGATCGTGCTCATCGATGCGCAGAGCGGCACGGTGAAGGTCGACCGTGCCCCCCTGGAGAGCCTGGACAGCCACCTGCTCGCCGAGGAGCTCTCCGAGATGTACGCGTCCAGCGAGCATGACAAGCGCAACATCACCGTGGTCTCCACGGGACGGGCCGCGGATCACGTGCGGATGGCCATGCTCAACGTCTCCTTCTACGACTGGCGAAGGGGAGTGCAGAGGTTCAAACAGGCGGGGCGGGGAGGGATCGGTCGCGTTTTCCGCGACAAGAGGATCAAGGCCATCGTCGTGAGGGTTCAGGAGCCGGTCCCCGTCTGGCAGGTCGAGCCGAACAAGGTGGCGAGCTTCTTTTCGAACACCGGGCTCGACGAGTACGCGAAGAGGACCAATCGTGAGGCAATCCGTGGCATCGTGCACCGCTGGGGATGCGATCCCGAGTTCGTCATCGAGATGCTCCAGGACGTGCAGGATCTCGAGAGGTGCATCTCCATGAACGCTGTGGACGAGATCTCATTGCGAACTGGCGTATCCAGGGCCCGGCTGTACCACATCGCCACCTTCTACAAGGCATTCAGCCTGCAGCCCAGGGGGGAGACCGTCATCCAGGTGTGCGTGGGCACCACATGCCACGTCAAGGGCGCTGCGCGGATCCTCGACACATTCGCGCGGGAGCTCGACGTGCGCGTGGGCTCGACCACTGAGGATGGGAAGTTCAGCCTCGAGGCGGTGGCCTGCCTCGGCTGCTGCAGCCTCGCTCCCGTGGTCAAGCTCGGAGACGAGGTGCTCGGAGACGTCCAGAGCAAGCAGATCGCGCGGATCCTCAGGAAGCACAGGAGCAACTGACATGACCCTTTCACCAAGGCTCCAGGAGGGCGATCTCGCTCGCATCGCCAGGGACGTGAACACGCATCTCGCCACCTACAAGGCCATGCTCATGGTTTGCACGGGCACGGCCTGCGTGTCCGCCAGGGGCTTCACCATCCGCGACAGCCTGAAGAGGAAGATCGAGGAGCGCGGGCTCGCGTCCGACTACCTCGTCGTGGGAACGGGCTGCAACGGCTTCTGCGCGGTGGGGCCCATCGTGGTCGTGCAGCCCGAGGGTGTATTCTACCAGAAGGTCGCCGAGCCTGACCTCGACGAGATCATCGATGCCCATCTCCTGGGCGGACAACCCGTCGAGCGTCTTTTACACACCGATCTGTCCTCGGGCAGGGTCACCACCCGCATGGACGAGATGGGCTTTTTCTCGAAGCAGGTGCTCATCGCCCTGCGCAACAAGGGCCTCATCGATCCCGAGAACATCGACCACTACATCGCGCGGGGCGGCTACCAGGCCCTTGCGAAGATCCTAGGTGGAAACGACCCCGAGTCCGTGATCCGGGAGGTCCTGGACTCGGGCATCCGGGGCCGTGGTGGTGGTGGGTTCCCCACGGGAGTCAAGTGGAGATCGTGCCGCGAAGCCGCCCTTGCACGGGGCGAGATTCCATTCGTGGTATGCAACGCAGACGAGGGAGATCCGGGGGCCTACATGGATCGCTCCATCATCGAAACGGATCCGCACTCCGTGATCGAGGGCATGGCCATAGGTGCGTTCGCCATAGGTGCCCGGCAGGGGTACGTCTACATCCGCAAGGAGTATCCCCTGGCCATGGACAGGCTCAGGGTGGCCATCGGCCAGGCGAGAGACAAGGGGCTCCTGGGAGAGGGCATCCTGGGCACGGGATTCTCCTTCGACGTGACCATCCATCGCGGAGCAGGCGCGTTCGTATGCGGAGAGTCCACAGCGCTCATGGCGTCGATGTCGGGCAGGGTTGGTGAGCCCAGGGCCAAGTACGTGCACAACGTCGAGTACGGTTTCAGGGACCGGCCGACGGTGCTCAACAACGTGGAAACCTGGGCCACCGTCCCGGTCATCATCGAAAAGGGCGCACCGTGGTTCGCGTCCATAGGTACGGGCGACGTCAAGGGTAATCCCTGGGGAGGATCCACGGGGACCAAGGCGTTCTCTCTCGTGGGAAACATAGCCAACACGGGGCTCGTGGAGGTCCCCATGGGCATCACCCTGCGCGAGATCATCTTCGACATCGGCGGGGGTATACCCAGTGGTCGTACGTTCAAGGCCGTGCAGACGGGCGGGCCATCGGGAGGCTGCATACCGGCCAGCAAGCTGGATCTGACCATCGATTTCGATTCGCTGAAAGATGCAGGCTCCATGATGGGGTCCGGCGGCCTCATCGTCATGGACGACCGGACATGCATGGTGGACGTGGCCCGTTACTTCATCGATTTTCTGGTCGACGAGTCCTGCGGCAAGTGCACGCCATGCCGTGAGGGCCTGTTTGCCCTGAGTCGCGTGCTCAGGCGCATCTGCGATGGCAAGGGCATGGAGGGGGACATCGAGTTTCTCGAGGAGATCTGCCGGACGGTGCAGGCAACGAGCCTGTGTCAGCTCGGCGCGACGGCTCCCAACCCTGTGATGAGCACGCTGCGTTACTTCCGCGAGGAGTACGAGGAGCACATCAGGGAGCACAGGTGCCGCGCGGGGGTCTGCAAGGCCCTCATCGAGTACTCGGTCGTGAAGGAGAATTGCACGGGATGTCTGGCCTGCATCAAGCCCTGTCCTTCGGGCGCCATCTCGGGAAAGAAGAAGAAGGTGCATGTGATCGACCAGGACAAGTGCATCAGGTGCGGGATCTGCATGGAGGTTTGTACCTACGATGCGATCGTGGTGGGGTGAGCCATGGCGAACAAGATCCAGATCACGGTGAACGGGAAGGCGATCGAGGTCGTGCCAGACACGTTCCTTCTCGCCGCCATCCGGGAGGCTGGCTTCGATGTGCCGACCTTGTGCCATCACAAGGATCTTTCGCCCGACGGCAACTGTCGCCTCTGCATCTCGGAGATCACCGAGCGGGGCAGGACGAAGCTCGTGACGTCCTGCAACTTCCCGGTGCGAGGGCCCATGGAGGTCAAGACCGACACGCCGGAGATCCATAAACACCGGAAGCTACTCGCCGAGATGTACCTCGGCCGCTGGCCAGCCGTTCCCCTGGTCCAGCACCTCGCGAAGCAGTGCGGGGTCACGAGCTCGCGATTCGAAAGCGAGCTCACGGATGAGAACCCGAAGGCCTGCGTGCTGTGCGGACACTGCACCAGGGCATGCGACGAGTTCATGATGGAGCGGGTCCTCGAGTTCGCCGGAAGAGGCATCAAGCGCCACCTGACCATGCCGTTCGGCGAGGTGGATCACCATTGTGTGTCGTGCACGTCCTGCGCCTACGTCTGTCCAACGGGCGCCATCCAGGCAGAGGACGACGCCAACCGTCCTCTGGATTCGCGCAAGATCCGGGAGTGGGGGATGAAGGTGAATGCGGAGATGGCGAGGCTCGACAAGAAGCAGAACCGCATGCGCGAGGTGGGTACGGAGAATCTGCTGGAGATCATGGATGCCTACGATCTGCTCCCGGTGCACAACTACCGCTTCGGTACCCACCCGAGAGCCAAGGAACTCTACTCCGCCCTGTTCAAGCGCGACCACTGGACCCAGGACATTGCGGACAGCTGCTGGCATGGATGCTCCATGGCCTGCTCCAAGGGGGTGGACGGCTTCGAGCTTCGGACCGGGCCGTACCGCGGGCAGAGGGTCGTGGTAGATGGACCCGAGTACGAGACGGCCGCAGGTGCGGCCAACATGGGGTGCTTCGACCGCGAGTTCACGGTGGAGTTCAATTTCTACTGCGACACCTACGGCATAGACACCATCAGCGCCATGACTGGCATCGCCTTCGTGATGGAGGCCTATGAGGCCAAAGTGATCACGGAGCAGGATACGGGAGGCCTCGCCCTCCCCTTCGGCGCCACCGACGCCGCCTTGACCCTCTTGCACCAGATGGCCGATGGCAAGGGATTCGGCGTGGATGTGGGGCAAGGTGTCCGCTGGCTTCGCAAAAAATGGGCGGCAGAGGGGAAGGACGAGAAGTACCTCGCGGACATCGGCATGGAGGCCAAGGGCCTGGAGTTCTCGGAGTACGTGACCAAGGAATCCCTGGCCCAGCAGGGCGGGTACGGGTTCGCCTGCAAGGGGCCGCAGCACGACGAGGCCTGGTTGATCTTCATGGACATGGTGAACAACCAGATCCCGACGTTCGAGGACAAGGCCGAGGCCCTGTACTACTTTCCGCTGTTCCGTACCTGGTTCGGCCTCATGGGCCTGTGCAAGATCGTGTGGAACGACGTGGTCCCTGCGGACAATTTCAAGGAGAAGGAAGCACACAAGATACCGGGCCACGTGCGGGGTTACTGGAACTTCTTCGAGGGCGTGACGGGGATCCCGCTGGACGAGGAGAAGATGCTCGAGCAGTCTGCCAGGGTCTACAACCTGCAAAGGGTGCTCTGTCACCTTCTGGGCTTCGGTACCCGCGAACACGACCGGATCCCATACAGGGCCATGGGGCCTGTGACGCGAGAGGAGTACGAGTCGAGGGCTGAACGGTACGACAATCAGCTTGCGAAGATCATGGGTGTCGATCCTGCGGGCAAGAGCACCCAGGACAAGATGAAGCTTCTGCGCGAGCATCGCGAGAAGCAGTATGACCTGCTTGCCGACGCTGTGTACAAGCGGCGAGGATGGACCCAGGACGGGGTCCCGAGGATCGAGAGGCTCGAGGAGCTCGGGATCGCGCTACCCCGCATCGTGGAGATCGTCAAGGATGCCCAGTAGGGGCGACATCTTCGAGCGCAACGTACCAGGAACGGCCGCCATGCTCGCGACGCGTTGTGTGGGTATCGCCGGATGCGGTGGCCTGGGATCCAACGCGGCCGTGTCCCTGGTCAGGGCCGGGGTGGGCAGGCTCGTTCTCGTGGACCATGACGTGGTGGAGCCTTCCAACCTGAACCGACAGCACTTCTTCCAAACCGACGTGGGTCTTACCAAGGTGAAAGCCCTCGCCGGCCACCTCCTCGCCATCAACCCCGAAGTGAGGCTCGACCTGCACGATGCGAAGCTGGATCCGGCCGGGCTCGTGGTTGTTTTCCAGGATGTCGATCTCCTCGTCGAAGCATTCGACACGGCGGAGAGCAAGCGCTGGCTCATCGATGCCTGGTGCCGGACCTGGCCGGACAGGCCGATGATCTGCGGCAACGGGCTCTCAGGATTAGGGCGTACGGAGGATCTCGTGGTGACGCGCGTCGGCAACGTGCATTTCTGCGGTGATGCGCGCACGGATTTGTCCATGGGCCTGTGCTCGGCTCGAGTCGCCATCGTAGCGAACATGCAGGCAAACGTGGCCATCGAGCTCCTCCTCGGGAGGATGCCGTGATACGGGTCAACGGCCAGCCTCTGGACTGGACGCCGGGCATGACCGTCGCTGATGCGCTCGCGAAGATGGATTACACCGCCATCACCCTCATCACGGTATTCGTGAACGAAGTGCATGTGGCCACCGAGGATCACGAGGTGACACCTCTCCCGGACGGTGCGGACATGAAGGCCATGCACCTGCACCACGGTGGCTGAATGGAGGGATCTCTCATGGACGACAGGGCATTTCAGGACACCTATCCCGACGACGTAGCCCAGTGCTACGGGTGCGGCCGGCTCAACCCGAGAGGGCACAGGATTCGCACGTTCTGGGAAGGCGACGAGTCGGTCACCATGTTCGTCCCGGAGCCGTGGCATACAGCCATGCCCGGCTTCGTGTATGGTGGCCTCATCGCATCTCTCATCGACTGTCACAGCACCGGCACGGCCGCGGCTGCGGCCTACCGTGCCGAGGGGCGCGAGATGGGCACGGAGCCTGCACTCAGGTACGTGACCGGCTCGTTGCACGTCAACTACCTGAGGCCTACGCCCATTGGAACTACCCTGGAGATCCGCGGTCGGGTCAAGGAGATCAAGGGGCGCAAGGTCGTGGTGGAGAGCCGTCTCATGGCTGGCGGCGAGGTCTGCGCCACCGGGGAGGTCGTGGCCGTCAGGATGCCCGACCATCTGCGTGCGATGGTTGGGGAAGGTCCCCCACACGAGTAGCTCCGGACCCAGCCGTAGATGATAATGTAATTCATTAATTATATCAGTTCATCTATTCTGTTTCTAAAGGATACAAAGCTTCAAGCCCACAATGGCTACTGCGCACTCCGATCCTGTTTCTGTCAAGCATCCGGGACCACATGCTACGATCATCGGTCATGCGCGGGAGATCCTCGAATCTCCTCGTGCGTTGACGTCTAATACGGGAACACGCTGGCCACTTCGCGTGTCTTCTGGAGATGCATGGGTCGCGGGTTCGACAGACTTCTCGTTCGCCTGGTGGTCATCTTGGCCCTGGGTTCGTACTCCTTTCCAGGCCAGGTCTGGGCGGACGACTGGTCGCTCATCAAGCCTGACAAGGACGATGGCAAGAAGGCGGACAAGAAGAAGGGAGGCAAGGGAGGCAAGGGAGGCAAGGAAGGCAAAAAGGGGGTCGCGAAAGGTGGGGCCAAGGTTGGGAAGGGCAAGGTGACCGTCGAGCCCCAAGGAGATACCTCCGTCCCGGAGCCGTCGCATGATGATGGGCTCACTCCTGCGCTGCACCAGGCAGCAGGGTACGTGGAGATGATGCTCGTGGATCCCTCGGACGACTGGCTCGTGGACCACTATATCGAGCTGACCCGAGGTATCGATGAAGGCCCCGTGGGCTGTCTCGTGCTCATCGGTGAGGCCCTGCCTTCTCTCGCTTCCCACGATGCGTGGCCCGTGGTGAAGGCCAGGATCCTGCTCGGCACGGGAGCGAGGGAAGAGGCCCTGGCCGCCCTCGAGGCCGAACTCGAGAAGCCGCCTGCCAGCGCTCTCGTGCCTTATCTGATCGCCGGGATCCTGTTGACCCAGGACGAGGATGAAAAGGCGCTCGAGCTGCTGGAGGTCGCCCTCGACTCGGCAGGGTCCGGCAAGCAGTCCTTCCTTGTCGGCCGCATCTTGCGCGACATCGTACAGGCCTGTGTGGCGCTATCGGACGTCGCCGGTGCATCCACCCACTTCGTCCTCATGTGCGAGGAGTCTGGAGAGCTCTCGGAGCAATTCGAGCTGATCCTGGACCTGTATTCCATCACAGGAGACGACGAAGGTGCCATCGCCTTCGTCGGCGACGTGCTGGCTTCACACCCGTGGCCCACGTACGAGAA
>JBFYZU010000424.1:0-4884 GCA_041309365.1 Myxococcota bacterium | reverse complement strand
TGCCACTGGGGGGCGGGACGCTCGTGTTCACCATCGGCATGATCACGGGCTCGGAGCCCTACAGCCCTGCCATCTTCGTCATGTGGGGCATGACCCTGGGCCTCGCGGGGGTCATCGCCGGCATCGTGCTGTGGCGCAGGAGGCGCAAGGCCCGCATCTGCGAGGGGATAGGGGCCGCGGCGAAGGCGCTGGGCGGCGAGAGGCTGGGCGGCCTCGCCGGGACCGTGGAGTGGCTGAACGGATTCTGGGCCGGGCCGTTCGACCTCGCGATGCTCGTGGCAGGGCCCTACAACGACTCGGCGCGCATGACGGTGGACGGGTTCGCCGTGCTGTTCGACCTGGACGCGGTCGCCGCGAGCAAGCACCACGGGGCGCGGGCCCTTCTGCTCGTGGCCTGCGAGATCCCGGGCATGGGCGACGGCCAGGACGCCACGCTGCAGCTCACGCCCTCTGTCCGAGCCCTCGTGGACCGCGTGTCGGCCATGGGGTTCGGCGCCGACATGCAGGCCGGCGGCATCCTGTCCCGCGCCGACCAGGCCACCATCAAGGCGTTCATCTCACGGCCCGGGGCCATCGAAAAGACCGTGCCATCGGCGGCGCGGGCGCTCGTGGAGATGGCCAAGAGCCTGGGCGCCCGCCCGGTTGGCGGCACCTGACCTGCCCGGGCCGCGTGCCATCGCTCCCGCCGCGACGCCTCCCGTCACCATCGCGCGCCCTGCCCCGGTGCGTCTCGTGGCGGCCGGCCAATGTTGAGCTATGGAACTTCCCCATGAAAAAAAGAACATCCATCCAGATCGCGTGCATTGTCGTCATCGTCATGGGCACCTTTTCGGGATGTGCCGCTCTCGGAGCGTCCTCGGGAGGGTCCAAGAAACCCGAGCAGGCCGAGACCCCGGTCGTCCACGTTGTCACGGCAGAAGACGACGGAGGCGAGGTCGTCATCTGCGAGTAGACGCCGGGGCCCGGTCCCGGGCCGCGCGGCGTGCAGCGTCGATTCACGATCATATCGCAATGCCACCCATGACATTCGATAGATGGACAGGATTGCGATAAATGCGTGATACGGCTTGCTTCTCGATACGTATTGACAATCGATCTCAATCATATAGGTTGACCGCCCAGGAGGTATGTCAGATGGCGAAGAGCAATTTCGAGAAGTTCATCGATGCAAGGATGGAAGAGAAGAAGAAGGAAATGATCGACGAGTTCAGGACGGAATATCTCAGGAAGCTGCCGGACTTCAACATCACACTCAAGGCGTTCATCAAGGAGATGGAGACGGATGGATTGTGGGATCACGTCGGTGACATGACGTTGGCCCAGCTCGTCAAGGAGATATCGCCCTCCTCATTCAAGAACGGGCGTTCGCGCATGACCAAGGCGGAGAAGGAGAGGCTTCTCGAGAAGGTGCCGGAGTTCCTCTCGAAGAACTCTTGGTCCAAGAAGATGGCGATCGCGAGAGGCGTGGGAGCCGAGCCGAAGAAGCTCAACACCGTGCTCAAGGAGCTGGTCGCTGGAAAGAAGATCAAGAGGACCGGCGACAAGGGCGCTACGATGTATACGTTCGTCGGGGACAAGGAGAAGCCGGAGTGATCTTCTAGACGGCATTCCAATTCGTGCCCGATCTGCCCATATCGGGCATCCCGCGATGTCCTTTATCCTGTTCCACTCTTTCGTAGAGATGATTCGCCGTATGGCTCGATGAGAGAATAGGTGCATATCATCCAATTGGTCGACGCATGACCAGAAACCCCATGGGTGCGTCATGACCCACGTCATCGTCGCGTAGGAGGCGGTCGTGGAGTGCACGTCGGCTCCTGGGTGGACGTGCACGAGACCGTGTCCGACGCAGGTCGCCCACACGCCGCTCCCGATCACGCCGTGGACCGTGGCCGAGGCGCACGACCGCGCCGCCATCGAGCTCCCGCAAAAACCTCACGAGCCAGGTCGCCAAGAGATCGCCGCCCCAGTGGCATGTTTCTTGCGTAAGGCTCTGCCTCGAAGCGGGAACATCGTTCGGCGGATGCTTGCACCCAAAGAAGCACTTTCAGGGCGTACGCCGAGATCCCGCAGCCGAGTCACCGTGCCACAAGGCCAAGGAGGATCCACATGTGCAAGACAGTACTCGTCACGACGTTGACGGCGTTCATCACCGTCGCCACCGGCTGCAGCGACAAGAAGTCGGAGGTCAGTACGGGCGACCTCCAGGTCACCTACCGCGTTGGTAGCGGCAGCAGCAGCTGCGAGGACGTGGGCATCGACTTCATCCAAGTCCACATCGCCATCTCCGAGACGGTGGATCTGGTCAACGAGATCTTCGTCTGCGCCCCGGACGCTCAATCGATCACATTCACCGATGTCGAGGTGGGAACCTACACGATCCGCATCGAGGGCCTCGACGGCGGCAACAGCGCCATCTACAGCGGCCAGGGGACCACGCCGGTCACCGTCCTGGCGGACCAGACGAACGGTCCGGTCAACGTGGTCCTCGATCAAATCCGCCCGTCCATGGAGATCTTCTTCGGGTTCAACGACGTGGGAGGATGCGATCGCTTCGAGGTCATCGACATCCTGGTTCGAGTCTACGAGAACAGCTCGTCCCTCATCCACGACCAGTCCTACGACTGCATGACCCAGTTCACCGACTCCTTGTTGATCGGAGACCTGAGCGAAACGTCGACCTTCGACCTGCGGGTCCGCGGCCTGAACGACTTCGGCGAGGGCACCTACGAGTACAACCAGGACGGCATCACCGTGTCACCCGGCGCATCGACACAGGTCTCGGCCGAGATGACGCCCTGCACCGGGATCTGCAGCGCGCCATGACGGTACAGGACACCCCATGAACGGTCCATGGGCACACGCATAGGTCGAATAAGCATCGAGAAAGGAGTGACTCATGTCGCGACTCGTCAGCAAGCTTCCCGCTCTATTGCTCGTGAGCGTGATGACAGCCGGAATGGCAGCACTCGTCCCGGCCAGACGTTCCGAGGCGGCGGATCTCATCATCAAGAACGACGATGTCCACAAACGCTGGGATCTCGCCATCATGGGACAGGCCCTGTGGTGGGGAGGCGTGGGCGGAACATTGAGGCTGGGAATCCCCGTGGCGCCCAAGGGCTTCATTCCGGGGATCAACGATCAGGTCAAGATCGAGCTCGGCTTCAGCTTCCAGCACTGGTGGATGCGCCACAACTACTGCGATCCACACTGGGAATGGTGCACGGGTGGATACGATTTCCACAGGTTCGCCTTCCCGGTGCTCTTGCGCTGGGACTTCTACATCCTCCCGATACTCACGGTCTATGCCACGATCGGCGTGGAGTTCGGTTTCATCCCGGATCACGATATCTGGGACGACAGGGTCTACTACTACGGGCTCATCACGTTCGCCGGGTCTGCAGGCGTCCTCGTCAACTTCCACGAGCGTGTGAGCCTGCGTGCCGAGTTCGCCCACTCTGGATTCAACCTGGGCATCGAGTTCAAGCTGTGATCGCATGTCGGGACGTCCATAATGATGAACAAGACTCATCATTATGATTGAACCCGCATTTCCCGGATGGGTGGTCGAGGTCTGATACCTTCTCGAAGGGGATGACTGCAAAGCCGGTCGACAAAGCTCGGCCTGGCGATTTGGGCGCATCCTTTTGCGCCCTCCTTGCATCGCTACCTCACCTGGCGTTCCAGCTGTGCCCTGCACGCCTTGCGCAAGAACCTCGCCTCGTCCGCCTCGAGCTCGCGCCCCACGCCCATGTCAGCCAAAAGCGCGTTCGCCAGGGCCGTCCCGGCCTTTTTCGCAAGCGCCCTGTCCAGCCTCTCGAGCCCGGCCCGGTCGAGCCGAACGGTGTAGCGTCCGTCGTCGTCCCCCGAGCAGACGTACACCTCGTAGCCTCGGCCGAGGACCCTGAGCTCCACCTGCGCCCCGAAGACGGGATCCACCCGGCGAGGCGAGAAGACCCTCTTTTCGACCCGGCTCTCCGGACTTTCCCTCACGACCAGATCCCACCTGTCGGGCCGCGTGTACCATGGACGTGGATGCTCCATCTCGTGCCTCCTCTCCTTCATCCATACCAGAAGGGTGCGACACGGCCTTGACCACCCAGCGGCACACGGCCCCGGATGACGGGATAAAGGTGTGGCCTCTCCCCGCGTTTTTCGACGATCCGCGGCGAAACACCGCGTTTGCAGCCCGACGCGAGAGCGTCACGCCTCTGTGCCGTCCGCCCGGCGAACCAAAAGAACCGTCTCGTCGCCCGTGTCCGGGAAGCGGACCGTCAGCGTCCACGCTGCGGCGTCCCAGGCCCAGCCCGTAGCGCCGGCCTCGATGGCCGCGGCCGTCACCTCCACGAGCGGCTCGCCGTCCAGGGTGACCTCGAGGGGCGCGGCCTCGCGGCCGTGCAGCACGACCATGTAGTCCCTGCCGGGCGGGAGGAAGGGGCCGACGCGTGCACCCAGGGCGAGCGTCACACCGGCCTCCGACTCCACGCACTCGTAGCGCGTCGTCGAGAAGTCTCCCGAGCGGTAGTCCAGGCTCTCGCCGTCGTCCTCGTAGAGGGTGTACGCGCTCGTGCCCCAGGGGTAGACGTCCAGGGCGAGGAGATCGAGGGGGCGCTCGCCCACGTACTCGGTCCACTCCTGCCGCGGCACGATGGCCCCGGCCCTGACGAAGATGGGGACGTCGTCGAGCGGCGCATCGTAGCCCGCCAGGGTGATCGGGCCGTCGTGGACCGTGCGACCGTCGCGGTGGTCGATCCACCGGCCCTCCGGCAGGTAGACGGAGCGCGCGACGTCGGTGCTGCCGTCCGCTTCGCCGCTCACGACCGGTGCGACCAGCATCCAGTCGCCGAACATGAACTCGTCGGCGCGCTCGAGCACCTGCGGGTC
>JBFYZU010000423.1:0-5846 GCA_041309365.1 Myxococcota bacterium | reverse complement strand
CGCCCCCGACGATCTGCTGTGCCGGGTCATGTCGCAGCTCGTCGCGGACGCGGACGCCGACGCGACGCAGCGCTCGTCCGGCATCCGCCAGAGGTGCGCCGACGCGACCCGCGCCCGGATGCGCGTGCTCGCCGAGGTGCGAAAGCAGGCCCGCGCGAGCCGTCGCGCCAGGGTCATGAAGAGGTTCAAGAAGTTTCTCCTGGGAGTCGCGGCTGCGCTCGGGGCTGCCGCAGCCATCGTGGCGGCACCGTTTACGGGAGGGGGCTCGGCCGCTGCCTATGCGGGAGCAGCCCTGGGCATCGCATCGGCCTGCGCCGGAGGGGCGGCCGCGGGCGGCGGGATCGCAGCGGGCCGGCTCGACGCCCGTGCCGCCATGGCCGGTCTGAAGGGCGAGCTGGCCTCGTCGGATCTCGCCTCGAGCCTGGACGCCATGAAGCGCGAGGCCATGCAGTCCGAAGGTCTCGTGGAGGTGCTGGCCAGCACCGAGCAGCGCGCCATGGAAGTGCTAGAAAAAGAGGAGCGGCTCGCGCAGGCCGCGACGAGGTCGAGGACATGGTGACACCCATACAGTCGCAAAACGTACGACCCACGGCTCCGGGCACGGCTCCGGAGACCGGGCCGGCCCGCCCGCCGGAAACGGACACGACGGCAGCGGCTCCTGCCTCCGCCGCTGACGTCGAGACCGTCCTGGCGAGATGGCTCGACGAGGCCCGTGCAGGGTCGCGATCCTCGCGCTCGGTGTCCGCCGTGATCGAGAGGCTCCGATCCATGGAGCGGGAGCGCGCCGCGCGGCTCGCGCGCAGGCGCGTGAACGCCATGAAGGCGTCGGCCGTACTCCAGGGAATCGTGGGCATCGCGGCCGCGGCCCTGAGTGCCGTGAGCGGCGGGGCCGGCATCGCCGTGGGCTCTATCGCCCAGGCAGGAACCCAGACCGCCTCCGTCCTGGTCCACAACGCACGGATCCTGCAGGTGGCCTCCGACGTGGGCTCCTCGGTCCTCTCCAGCGCGGGGCCTCACGCGGATCCCTTCGCCCACAGGGCCGAGAGCCTCGCTCTGGGACGAGACGCTGCCGATGCGCGCGCCGGCACGCAGGAAAGCCTGGGCCGCCTGAGCGCAGAGCACACCCAGGCCGTCATGGAGACCGTCCGGCGAGCGGTGGAGATCCTCGACAGGTGCCACGACGCCGCGGACGGCGCATCGCGCATCGCCCTGTCCCGCCCGGTGTAGGCACCTCGCCTTGTCAGGCGACCGGGGCAGGGTCGGTCTTGGCGCCCGTGAGCGTGAGGGCCAGGCCTCCGGCGCCGATGAGGATCATGAGGGTGGAGCTGACCACGTGCTTCCAGGCGATGGCATCGGCGGTGACGACCGCGTGCATGACGATGCCACCGCCGATGACGAGCAGGCCGTAGACGAAGCAGATGACGATACGCGCCAGTCTGTTGGTGGCGGGCGTCTCCCTGGCGAAGACCGCGTTGTAGACGAACATGAGCAGGGCCGAGCCCACGCCCAGCGCCGCGCAGATCCACCACAGGGGCACGGGCGATCCCGAGGCCTTCACGAAGTGCTCGTAGGCCACTGCGCCCGCGTTGGATCCGACCCCTGACCCGATGATCCCGTAGAAGAAGGCGTAGCCCATGTAGATGGCCTTCTTGTCTTGTGGAGCCACGATGCCGATGTAGGAGTAGTACTTGGGGTGGGCGGTCATCTCGCCGATGGAGAACACGGCCACGCCCAGGATGAGCATCCAGGCGCTCCTGGTGAGAGCCAGGATGAGAAAGCCCAGGGAGCCGAACAGGATGCCCACGATGATGGTGGGCAACGCTCCCCGGTTTTTGACGATACGGCTCACCAGCACCTGCAAGAGCACGATGGTTCCCGCGTTGATCATGGTCACGTGCTCGACGTCGAATTCCACCCGCCAGGGAGGCTTGCCGGCCACGCCCACCACGAGGACGTTCGCGGTGTGGTCCAGCACGGCGTTCATGAACGCCGTGACCTGCGACCTGTCGATGAACTCGTCCAGGTACCACAGGACCGTCCCGAAGTTCTGGAAGTACAGGATCCAGAACGTGGAGTAGATGAGGACCATGAGCATGAAACGCGAGTCACGCAGCACGAGGAACATGCCGCTCAGGAACTGACCGAGCCCCTTGACGGCCGCAGGCCGGGGCGGCTCGGTGTAGAGCACTGCCACGGGCAAGAACATCAGACCCACGTACAGTGCCGAGGCGGCGAAGATGTAGTTGGTGGGCAGTCTCATGGAGGAGAGCACCGTGACCACCACGGGCGCGAGCAAGGCCCCGAGGTTGATGGACCAGTAGTAGACGCCGAACCCGAAGCCCGAGTTCTCGTCGGTGGTGGTGCGCGCGATCGTGCCGGAGATGATGGGCTTGAACAGGCCGGACCCCGTGGCCATGAGCAACAGGAACGAGAAGACGAGGACGTAGGTGTCCACGGCGAACAGGGCCGAGTAGGCCGCGGTCAAAAACGCGAATGCCACCACGAGCATCCTGCGGTAGCCGAAGCGCTCGGCCAGCGCACCGCCCAGGATGGGAAAGACGTAGGTCAGCGCGTACACGCAGGCCTGCAGGAATCCAACGTCGTCCTTGTCGAACCCCAGGCCCCCGTCGGCGACCTTCTTGGTGAGGTACACGGCGAGCACGGCGTTCATGCCGTAGTAGGCGCCTCGCTCGAACAGCTCCATGATGTTCGCTGCCCAGAACGTGCGTGGAAAGGACCCGAGCGCCGATGTACTGGTCTTGCCTGCAGCCATGCTGGAGCCATCCTATCACAGAAACTTTGTGGACCGACAGCGCTGCCGGCGGCCCGGCTTGCGCCCGGGGTGCGCATGAATGTACGTTCGGCCGCATGGTGGCGAGACGCGACGTGGTGGTGGTGGGCGCTGGGCCGGCCGGAGCCGCCTGCGCGCTGACCCTCGCGCGCCTGGGCCACGATCCCCTGGTCGTCGACCGTGCCTCTTTCCCGAGGGCCAAGGCCTGCGCGGGGGGGCTGAGCCCCGGGGCCAGGGACGCGCTGGACGAGCTGGGGTTGTGGCCGCGCGTGCAGGCCCTCGCCCACCGTGTCACGCGCGCCCGCATCGAGGCCATGTGGGGCGCAGATTACACGGTCCTGGACACGGCTCAGGGCTGGGTGCTGCCGCGCAGGGACCTGGACATGATCGCCGTCGATGAGATCCGATCGGCGGGCATCGAGCTTCGCGAGGGCACCAGGCTCGCGGACGTCGGGCAGCGGGCCGGCGAGGACGTCGAGCTCACGCTCAGCGACCCCCGGGGAACGACGGGCATCGTCGCGCGCTGGGTCGTGCTGGCGGGCGGGGCCCACATGGCGCGCAGGCTCGACATGGTGCACGGCAGGCTCCTGCAGACTCTCATGGCGCGCTACGAGGGGGTGGAGCACGACCGCGAGGCCATCGAGCTGATCTTCGACGAGGACATCTTCCCGCACTACGGGTGGGTCTTCCCCGAGCCAGGAGGCGGCTGCAACGTGGGGTTGTGCGTTGAGGCGCACCGCATGGGCGGGCGCACGGTGACGGAGATCTTCGAGAGCTTCGTCAGGCGCCGGCTCGGAGCGAGGATGGCCCACGCCCGCCAGACGGGCAGGCCCGTGGGCCACCCCATCATGGCAACACCCGTCCCGCACGGCGCGGGCAGGGCGGGCTTGCTTGTCGCAGGCGAGGCGGCCTGCCTGGTCAACCCCGTCACCGGAGAGGGCATCGGGCCGGCCCTGCGCTCGGGCGTGCACGCGGCGAGGGCCGTGGCCAGCGCCCTGTCCGGCGAGAAGTCGAAAGGAGAAGCGGCCGCGGCGTACCGCAGGGACCTGACCAGGACCGTGGCCCCGTCGCTTCTCGTGGGCGAGCTTCTGCGCGATGTGGGCGTGCGCAACCTGGACTTCATTTTCGACAACCGCCACTGGCTGTTCGGCGGCCGCCGCATCCTGCGTGCGGCCCTGCACCTGTAGGCGGAGTCGATCCGGGGGAACGCTTGTATCGGGGAGGACTTCTGATATCCTCTTTCCGATGATGTCGAGATGCAGGACCATGGAGAATACCCTGGCGATGGCGGCCACGATGCTGGCCACAGCGCTGTCATCCGGGTGCTTCGTCCAGGCGGGAGGCTCGCTCGCCCCGGACGCGGGAATGGACACCCGCATCGACATCAGCGCGGACGTTTCCACGGAGGTCCCCGACGCGGACGCCACCGACGACGATGCGCCAGACGATCCCATGGACACGTGGGACGCGATCGTGGACACCGAGGACACCGACGGCGACGTGCCTCTCGACCCCGTGGACACGCTGATGGACACGTTCGTGGACACGTTCGTGGACACGTTCACCGACCCCGGGGAGTGCACGACCACGTGGGATCCGGCCTGCGACGACGACGTGGAGTGCACCACGGACTTCTGCGACATGCTCACCCACGTCTGCCAGCACTCGGGCGCCACCATGGAGGGAGCGTCCTGCACGGGTGACGGCAACGAGTGCACCAACGACTACTGCCACGGAGGCGTGTGCGTGCACTCGGCCTACCGCGAGGACGAGTTCTGCACGGACGACGGCAACAGCTGCACGGACGATTACTGCCACCTGGGCGTCTGCACGCACGACGGCACACCGCGCAACGGGGACGCGTGCACGGACGACGGGGATCTGTGCACGGACGACGAGTGCCAGGGCGGGGCCTGCACCCACCCATGGATCTCCATGTGCTGCTACCGCGACGGCGACTGCATCGAGCCGGGGCAGTACTGGGAGTGCGACGCGGGCCTCAACAGGTGCTACGACCCGCCCCAGGGGCACTTCTGCGAGACGTGCGACACGCGCGACGACTGCGGCGACGGGGGGTCGAGCTCGGACGACTACTGCGTCTGGGACGGGGCCACGCCGGGATGCGCCAAGGACTGCAGGGGCGACGTGGACTGCCCGCGGGGCGCGGCCTGCTATGCCGACATCGACGCCGGAACGGCCTGCGGGCCCACGTCGACGGGGTGTCTGTGCCACGTGAAGCTCGGCGATTGCGCCACCTGGCGCGAGTGGGGAACGTCCTGCTCCGGGGACGGGGAATGCAGCGGCCCGGACAACTACTGCTTCGGTACCTACTGCACGTGGGACTGCACGACCATCGCCGACTGTCCCCTGGAGTCCACGGGCTGCGTGGTGGGGACCTGCCGCAAGTAGGCAGGTCGCCGTCTCGAAATGGCGCTTTCTCGCTGTCTCGGCGTCAGCCTCCGGGTTTCCTCGTGCCGGCGCTTCGATGCAGAGCGGGGTGCGCGCCCGCGTCGCGGTGAGGCCGGGGCGCGCTCCGGCGTTTCCGTCGCGTCAACGGCCCGCGACCTGAGGATGCGCCCGTGGAAGCGCGAGTGACGGCCGGGAGGAGAAACGGGGAAAGGACGACGCGCCATGGATCCGCGTGGCAGGTGCGCGTCGCTACTCGGTGTCGAGAGGAAGGGGGCTCGCGGCCAGATCCGCCATGAGCTGTCTTGCCTGATCGAGCCGGTTCTCGGCCACCCAGATCTCGCCCCATCCCTTCTGCATCACGAACAGCCCGTCGTAGGCCGTCTCCTCGTTGGTGCGTACGAACACGGGGATGTTCTCCTGTTCGAGGATGGCCACGATCTGCATAGCCTGCACGCGGCCTTCCACCGGACCTGCCGGGGTCATCTTGATACCCCTGAGGCGCGTCCGCTTCTCCTCCTCCTCGAGCTTGTACTTCTCCCACTCCGTCTCGCTCATCAGCCGTGTGCCGCAGTCGGGGCAGAAGGTCATCTCCTGCACGTACTCGGTCTTGCACGCCTTGCAGTACATCATGGGCACGAGGTTATCA
>JBFYZU010000422.1:0-2605 GCA_041309365.1 Myxococcota bacterium | reverse complement strand
CGCCCCCGCTACGACGTACTCGAGACTCGCCCATCGCTGTGGCTGGCCCGAGCCGACCTCGCCCGACACGCCAGGCTCGACGGAGACCCGAGCGTAGGTCACGTGGTCCGCGTCCTCGGGGATGGCTTCGAGCGGGAGGACGCCGACGTCGCTCAGCACCTCGATGGTGGCCTCGGTCCAGGCGGCCGGCTCCTCGCTCTCGGCCACGGCGGTCCCCTCGTCCGTGGGGGCGTGCGTCGTCGCCTCGACAGACGGCTCCAGCGGCTCGGGCAGCGGGGGCATCTCCCCGGCGAGGATGGCGCCCTCGAACATCTGCGTGACCGTGCCGTTCTCGTCCTCCTGGGGCTGCTCGGTCAGGACCGCGTAGAGGCCCTCGTAGGCTCCGTGCCCGGTGAGCGTGGCCGTGGCCCGGCAGTGGTCCTGCTCATCGCACCAGCCGGTCCAGGCGCCGCTCCAGGAGCCGTCGGAATCCTCGAGCAGCCACGTGTTGTTGGCGACCACCACTCCGACGTCGCCATCCGCCTCACTGCCGTAGGCCTCGAAGTTCACAACACTCTGGACCTCGCTGGGCAGTCGTGGGTCACTCCACTCGACGTGCGCCAGCCAGTCCATCCCGCGACCATGCCCGACCCAGTCCTCGCCCAACGTGCCGTCTACGGAGAACTCGGGCGACCCCGTCGATCCCGACGACATCATGGAGCCAGTGACCTTGGTGCTCCCGTCCGTCCGTGCCAGCACCGTGCCAGCCAGCCCACCGAGCAACACCAGGATGACCGTCCCGACCAGGGACAGCCGCAACGTACGCATGACATCCCCCCACTAGCCAGCGGGTCGGGTTCGCCAGTGGCTCATGCGCGGTCCCGGCGGCCAGGGTCTGGGCCGCGCGTCAACGCCTCCCGCTCACCGCGCATGACGGCCGAGGGGTCGTGGTGGGTTCAAGAAGGGGTGGTCGTGTAGGCAGACGACGGGAGGGGCACAGCCCTCGCAGGACGGCCTCGGGAAGCGACCGGGCCGACGCGGCCCGGTTAGCGCAGGGGCGGCGCATCTCCCTCGTAGACGAGGCCCACGACGCTCGGTGCCTCATCCAGCGGCGCGACGGCCATGACGACGAAGGTCATGCCCGAGTAGCCCCCTGTGCCGCTCAGCACGGCGACCGCACGCTCGGTGAAGGCAGGATCGATGAGTCCCTCGAACGAGCCGCTCCAGCTGCCGTCCGGGCCGACGATCTCCTGCTGTCCCCACGTCACGCACCCGGCCTCCGCCTGGCAGTCGTAGTTGACGTCCGTCGTAACCGTGCCGCTGACGCGGGGGTCGTCGAACCGCACGTCGCAGACCGCCCGCGTCCCGCGCATCCGCTGGATGGGTCCGTCGTCTGGGGACACGGCCTCCTGGACCGAGCACGACTGGTCGATGAAGGTCACCCACGTCGCCGACCCTCCGGACATGACCTCGATGTCGGTGGTCTGAGCCACGGCCACGCCAGACGGGATGGTGGCCAATGCCAGGGTCAGCACTCCGCTCGTGATTCGTCGCAGAGAACGCATGTACGAGTCCTCCATTCGTGAGCGGGTCGGGTCCGCCAGTGGCTGGGCGCGGTCCCGGCGGCCAGGGTGTGGGCCGTGCGTCAGAGCCTCCCGCTCACCGTGTATGACGCCACAGGGGTACCAGTCGGTTCAAGAGTCGGAGGTCGTGAAGAGGCACCACACCGCGTCCACATCGTTCGACATGTGAAGAGGCCCGGGCCTCGCGGGACGGGCCCCCTCGATGCCGTGCTAGCGGCGTTCCTTCGGGGCCTTCGTCACCACTCCTACCTCGACCTTCTTGAGGGCCTTCTTGAACGCTGCCGGGGCGATGCCTGTGTTGTAGACACGGGTGCGCACCTTGAACGTCGTCGGGGTGCTGCCGTTTCGCAGCTCGTAGCGGTGCCGGAGCGTGCCGGCATCGACGCGTTCCCACCACTCGCTGCTGACCTCGAGGATGTCCCCGGCGTTCATCGGGATGATGGTCAACTCCACGTCGGTGCCGATGGGCGTGTCGACGGTGGCATACGCCAAGCCACTACCCGCGATGGGGTACGCCGTCGGCTGGGTCAGGCTGACGTAGCCCACGTCATCCACCCCGTCCGTGAAGCCGGCAGGCTTGTTGGGGATGGCGTTCCAGTCGGCCGGGCCCACGGGTCCCGCAGGTCCCCTGGCGTTCCAGTTGATGAGCTTCTCGCCCGCCTTGCAGGTCTTGACCTTGGGGTAGTTGATGAGCCGCACGGCCCCGGTGTTCTTGACCCGGCAGGCGTAGTACTTGCCATCGCCGTTGGGGATGGCGGCGTACACGGTGCCGGCCCCCAGGGCCAGCACGACGAGCAGCGCCACGAGTGGACCGAGGTACGGACGCAGACGAGACCCGGACATGGCTCCCCCCGAAGCTCAGCGGGGCGGTCCAGGTCGGCCATGGCTCACGGGCCGTGCCTCGTCACCTCCCGCGCAGCCATGGAGCCACATCGCTAGCGCGGGGTGCAAGAGGCGGAGGTCGTGAACGTGGGCCACCGAGGGCGTCACTTACCCGACCGGTAGCGTCCCTGGACCCGCCGGAGAAGAGGCAGGCCCCGGAC
>JBFYZU010000421.1:0-25508 GCA_041309365.1 Myxococcota bacterium | reverse complement strand
TGAAGGCTGCCGAGGAGAAGCTCCGGGCGCACCGCAAGGCCCTGGTGCGCGTGGTGGCCGACGTCGAGGCGCCGATGGGGATCGTCACCAAGAGCCCGAAGATGCAGATCATCGTGGATCTGGCCCGGCGGGTCGCCAAGGTCGACGCCACGGTGCTCATCACCGGCGAGAGCGGCGTGGGCAAGGAGCGCATCGCCAGGCTCGTGCACGAGGAGTCCACGCGCGCGGCAGGGCCGTTCATCGCGGTCAACTGCGCCGCCATCACCGAGACCCTGCTCGAGAGCGAGCTGTTCGGTCACTCCCGTGGATCGTTCACGGGCGCCACCGCGGACCGTCCCGGCCTGTTCGAGTCGGCCAACAGCGGGACGCTGCTCCTCGACGAGGTGGGCGAGGTCTCCCAGGGCATGCAGGTCAAGCTCTTGCGCGTCCTGCAGGAGCGTGAGGTCCGCCGGGTCGGGGAGACAAAGAACCGGAAGGTGGACGTGCGCGTGCTGGCCGCCACCAACCGCGACCTGGCCCACAGGGTGGCGGACGGCAGCTTCCGGCAGGACCTCTACTACAGGCTCAAGGTCGTGGAGCTGCACGTCCCGCCGCTGCGCGACCGGAGAGACGACATCCTCCCTCTCGCCCGCTTGATGCTCGTGGATGCGGCGACGCGGATGGGCCGCAAGATCGCGGGGCTCGCGCCTCGCGCGGCGGATCAGCTGCTGCGCTACGAGTGGCCCGGCAACGTCCGCGAGCTGGAGAACGCCATGGAGCGCGCGGTGGCGCTCGCGAGCGGAAGCCGCGTGGACCTGCACGACCTGCCCGAGGAGATCCGCCAGGCGTTTCCCAGGCCCGTGGTCGGCGAGGGGGCGGTGCTGCCGCTGGACGACGTGGAGAAAGAGTACATCCTCGCGGTGCTGGAGCTCAACCGCGGCAACCAGACGCGCACGGCCGAGCAGCTCAAGATAGGCTCGGCCACCCTCTACCGCAAGCTCAAGAAGTACGGCCTCACCGCGAAGGCAACGAGACCGCCGGGCGAGTAGACGGGCTACGCAAGAGAAAAGCGAGTGGCCGGTCCGCGGCGGGCGGACGTCCGGCCTGGTGCAGCCGCGCGTGCGGGGCCGCCGGCCGCATCGCGCACCACCGGAGATCTGGAACGCCGACTAGTGCCTGAACGAACGCTGGCCGGTGAACACCATGGTCGCGCCGTGCTCGTTGCAGGCCTCGATGCTCTGGTGATCGTTGAGCGACCCCCCGGGCTGGATCACGGCCTTGACGCCCTCGCGCAGCCCCACGTCGATGCCGTCACGGAACGGGAAGAACGCGTCCGAGACCATGACCGAGCCCGTCAGGCCTCCGTGGAGCTCGCGGACCTCGGCGTCGATCTCGGCGCGACGCGAAGGGTCCCCGAGGTCGTTGTAGGAGACCCGGTGCCTCTCGAAGCAGATGCGGTCCGCGAGCTTTTTCATGGCCTTGTCGCGGGCTATCTCGGCCACCCCCACCCTGTCCTGCTCGCCCGTCCCGATGCCGACCGTCACGCCGTCCTTGACGTAGATGACGGAGTTCGAGGTCACACCCGCCTCCACGAACCAGCCGAACAGCATGTCCTCGACCTCGGCGTCCGTGGGCTCCCTCTCGACGCGGTACTTTTTTCCCTTCGCCTCGCACGAGGCCACCGCGAGGTCGGCGCGGGAGCGAGGCTTCGGCACGAAGCTCGTCTGCACGATGAGGCCGCCGTCCATGAGGCTCTTCATGTCGACGAACCGCTGGTCGGCGAAGCTCGAGAGCCTCTCCATGGCCGCGATGCGCACGATCCGCAGGTTCTTGCGCGACTCGAGGATGCCCATCGCGCCCTCCTCGTAATCGGGCGCGACGACCACCTCGGCGTAGTTCTCGGCGATGAGCCCGGCCGTCTCCCTGTCCACGGGCCTGTTCGCCGCGATGCACCCGCCGAAGGCCGCCACCCTGTCGGCCATGTTGGCCCGTGCGTAGGCCTCGGCCAGCCGGTCGGCCATGGCCACGCCGCAGGGGTTGTTGTGCTTCATGATGCAGACGGTGGGCCTGTCCGTGAGGTAGCGCAGAATGTTCAGGGCGTTGTCCGCATCCGTGATGTTGGTCTTGCCGGGGTGCTTGCCAGACTGTAAAAGCTCCATGTCCGATGCCAGCCACCGTCCCGGGGCGATGGTCTTGGCATCGCCCAGCACCAGGTTGCCGTTCACGAGCCTGTAGAGGGCCGCCTCCTGGCCCGGGTTCTCGCCGTAGCGCAGGCCCTTGCGCACGTTGTCGACCACCCACGACGTCTTCTCGTAGACGAGCACCTGACGGTCCTCGCCATCCCCGAACGCGATCTGCATGCGCTCGGGGAAGTGGTCGTCCATGATCGTGCGGTACGCCTTCGTGAGGTCGGTCATGGCCTCTCCTCGGCCCCAAGCCAGGGGCTCAGCCGTTCCTGTCGACGATGCCGTAGCAGGAGCGCTGGATGGCGAAATCGAGCTTGCCCAGGTGGTCGGCGATGGCGACGTCGTACTCGGCCGTGTGCCGGAAGGCCTTCACGGCCAGGGCGTACCGGGTGGCGAGGTCCAGAGTCCCCTTCGACGAGCCGAGCTTCTGCACGATCAAGGGGTAGTCGGCGGGATCCACCACCGAGGCCACGCGCAGGTAGTTCTTCGCGGCGGCGCGCACCATGGTCGGACCGCCGATGTCGATGTTGGCGCGGGCCTCCTCCACGGTCGCCTTCTCGCGCGACACGATCTTCACGAAGGGGTACAGGTTGCACACGACCATGTCGATGGGGACCGCGCCGGTGCGCGCGAGATCCGCCCTGTGGGACTCGTTGTAGGTCTCGGTGAGCAGGCCCAGGTAGATCTTGAAATCCAGGGTCTTGACGAGGCCTCCCTGGGTCTCGGGCTGGCCCGTGAACCTGGACACCTCGACGAGGTGCCGCTCCTTCTTTGTCTCGCCGAGGATGTCCGACAGCCTCTGGTAGGTCCCGCCCGTCGACATGATGCGGACCTCCGGGATCGTCGCCACGAGCCCGGGAACCAGATCCTCGAGGCCTCTCTTGTCGGACACGCTCACGAGCACCGTGCGCACCTTCACGACGTCGTCGATGTCTCGCACCACGTTGACGCTCATGGTCGTCTCCTCGAGGGATCTCCCCCCTGCGGCGCCATCCGTTACAAGATGGGATCCGCGTCTTTCGAGCGGCCCTCTAGTCCACCTTCGGGCGCGGGTAGAGCCCCGCTTCCTTGACGATCTCGGGCACCTTGTGCTCCCACTCGATGGCCATGAGATGCACGCCGGCCACTCCCTCGATCTGCCTGACCTCCTGGATCTGCTCGATGGCGATCCTGATCCCCTCCTTGGCGCGCTCCTTCTTGTCCACGCCCTCGAGCCTCTTCAAAATCTCCTCGGGGACCTCGATGCCGCTGACCTTCGTGGCCATGTACTTGGCCATGGGCAAGGACTTGAGAGGGGTGATGCCCGCCATGATGTGGCACTTCTCGTGAAGGCCCATGTCCACGGCCCTTTTCATGTACTCGCGGAACTTGGCCATGTTGTAGATGCACTGGGTCTGGATGAAGTCCACGCCGGCCTTGACCTTCTTGGCCAGGCGGATGGGCCGAAAATCGAAGGGGTCGCCGAACGGGTTGGCCGCGGCGCCGATGAACATCTTCGGGTTGCCATCGCACTCGTCCCCGCCCAGGATCTTGCCCTGCTCGCGCATCGTGTGCACGACGTTGATGAGCTGGATCGAGTCGATGTCGTAGACGTTCTTGGAGTCCTGCTGGTTGCCGAACGTCTGGTGGTCGCCCGACAGGCAGAGCATGTTGCGGATGCCGAGGGCATAGGCCCCGAAGATGTCGCTCTGCATGGCGATGCGGTTGCGGTCGCGACACACCATCTGCATCACGGGCTCGAGCCCCATGTCGAGGAGGATCCTGGACGCGCCGATGCTGGACATGCGCACGATGGAGGTCTGGTTGTCCGTGACGTTCACGGCGTCCACGTATCCCACCAGGTGCTGCGCCTTCTCCTTGACCTTCTCCGCGTCGGCGCCCCTGGGCGGCCCGCACTCCCCCGTCAACGCGAACTCGCCCTTTGCGAAGACCTTCTCGAGGTTGCTTCCGGATTTCATGCCTTGTCCTCCGCCGGTTTCATATCGTTGCGCGAGAGCCTCCTCGGCCCGCCGTCACGGCTCTTCTTCCAGCTCTTGACCGGTTCCACCTCGGCGAGCTTGTCGAGCCTGCCGAGGGCCTTCATGCGATCGTAGATGAGCTGCCACGCGCAATCCGTATCTGGGTTCACCTCGCACTTGCCGTTGGCGCTCCCGCCGCACGGCCCGTTGAGCAGGCTCTTGGAGCAGCGCGTGACGGGACAGATCCCTCCCGTGCGGGCGAGCACGCAGTCGCCGCAGTTCTGGCAGTACTCCTTCCACTCGCCGATGTCCCAGTTCACGCCGAGAAAGTCCGTGTTGATACCGGGCACGACCCTCACCGGCGCGAATCTCTCCGCCATGTGCTGCACGCCGATCCCGCAGGCCATGGAGATGACCAGGTCCTTGCCGGCCACGGCGTTCTTGATGGTCTCGAGGTACTCCTTGTCGCACTGGCGCTGTGCAGTGGCCTCGGACACCTCGATCTCCATGCTCCGCAGCCTGGATGCCATCCTGAGCTCCTGCGCCAGCATCTGCACTTCCTTCTCTCCACCCGCCATGCAGACCGCGACGCAGGTGCCGCACCCGGCAACGAGCACGTTCCTGGCGTCCTCGATGAACCCTATGATCTCCTCGAGTGGTTTTCTGTCACCGACTATCATCTCGTGTTTCCTCTCCTTGGCTATAGACGGTGGGAGCTAGGCGCCCGCCGCGGCACCTTGCTTGTCCGACTGCTCTTGTTCCTTCTTCTGCGCTGCAGGCCCGTACTCGGGCTTGCCTCCCGTCCTCAGGGGGTTGGGCCCGAGCCTGCGCGCCCTGTCGTTCATCTGGGTGACCACCTCCACCCACTTCTGCGCCTCCGACGCCGCCACGTGGAAGAACTCGACCCTGTCCGGGTGAAGGCCTATCTCCTCGAGCATCTTCTTCACGCCGGGGACCATGGCCTTGGCCCTGTAGTTTCCCTTGAGGAAATGGCAGTCGCCGGGCTGGCACCCGGAGACGAACACGGCGTCCGCGCCCGCCTCGAACGCCTTGAGCAACATGATGGCATCCGTCCTGCCCGTGCAGGGGACCTTGATGATGCGCACGTTCGCCGGGTACCTGAGGCGCATGGAGCCGGCCAGATCCGCGGCCGTGTAGGAGCAGAACTCGCAGGCGAAGGCGATGACCTTGGGCTCGTAGTCGTCAGTCTTCACGTCGTTCATCTCGTCACTCTCCCGCCGGCGGCGCGAAGAGATCCCGGACCTTCGCGATGTACTGGGCGTCGCTCTGGTGGTGCGTGACGATGGCCTTGCGCGGACAGGCCGCGGCGCAGGCTCCGCACCCCTGGCAGCTCGCAGGATCGATGTAGGCGACCCTGTCCACGATCGTGGGAACCCCGTAGGGGCACGCCCTGACGCACGTCAGGCACCCGACGCACTTGTCGCCGTTCACCTCGGAGATCTGGCCCGAGATGTAGAGCCTGTCCTTCCCGAGGACCGTTCCGGCCCTGCCCGCGGCACCGCGGGCCTGCATGATGATCTCGTCGACGTTCTTCGGGCCGTGGGCCAGCCCGCACAGAAACACCCCGTCGTTGGCGAAGTCCAGCGGCCTGAGCTTCATGTGGGCCTCGAGGAAGAACCCGTCCTGCCCCATCGGGAGCTTGAGGACCTTGCTCAAGGTCACAGCCTCGGGGTCCGGCCTCAACCCCGCGCTCAGGAGCAGAAGGTTGGGCCTGAGCACCACGAACCTGTCGAGGATGGGATCGCGGACGCGCACGCTCATCGTGCCGCTGGCGCCGACGACCTCGGGCCGCATATCCGGCGTGAACCTGATGAACCCGACCCCCAGCTTGCGTGCCCTCGTGTAGATCTGCTCCCTGAGGCCGTAGGTGCGGATGTCGCGGTACAGGATCGTCACCGGCACGTCCGGATGCTTCTCCTTGATGCGCACGGCGTTTCGCACGGCATCCGTGCAGCACGTGCGGCTGCAGTACGGGTACTCGGGCTCGCGCGAGCCCACGCACTGGATCATGACCACGCCGTTTTTTCCCACGGGGATGTCACCGCCGGGGTACCTGTCCTCCATCTCGCGCTGGGTCATGATGCGGTCGTCCGTGCCGTAGCCGTACAACCCGGCAGGCCTGAGCTCCACCGCGCCCGTGGCCACGATGGTCGCGCCGTGCTCCACCTCGAAACGCCCCCCGGGCGTCTCGATGGTCGACCTGAAGTGACCGACGTGGCCTCCTGCGTCCACGACCCTCGACCCCGTGTGAAATGTCACGAGCGGGTCCTGCCGGAGCCTTGCGACGAGCGCCTCCACGTGCCGGTGCGGGTCCGTGCCATCCACCTCGTAGTGCATCCTGCGCAGCATCCCTCCCGGCTCGGCCTCGCGCTCCACCACGGTCACGCCGTACCCGGCCGTGGCCATGGTCTCGGCCGCCGTGAGCCCGGCCAGCCCCCCGCCGATCACCAGCGCGTGCTTGACCACGTCGTAGGGGCTCTCCACCAGAGGCTCGAGCACCGCGGCCCTCCGGACCGCCATGGCGATGAGGTCGCGCGCCTTGTCGTTGGCCATGTCCACCTGGTCGAAGTGCACCCAGGAGCACTGGTCGCGGATGTTCGCCATCTCGAACAGGTACTTGTTGAGCCCCGCGTCGCGGCACGTCTCGCGGAACAGAGGCTCGTGCGTGCGCGGCGTGCAGGATGCCACCACGACCCTGTTGAGGCCGTGCTCCTCGATCATGGCCGCGATCTTCTTCTGCGTGTCCGCGGAGCACGTGTAGAGGTTCTCCTCCGCGTGCACCACGTTGGGGAGCGTCTTCGCGAACTCCACCATGGCCGGGACGTCCACCACGCGCGCGATGTTGATCCCGCACCTGCAGACGAACACGCCCACGCGCGGATCCTCGCCCTCGACGGGACGCTCCTCGGGGTAGGTCTTCTCGGAGATCAAAGTCCCGCGGGCGTCCTTGAGCACGGCGGAGCTCAGGGCCGAAGCCCCTGCGGCGCTCATGACCGTCTCGGGGATGTCCTTGGGCCCCTCGAACACGCCCGCCACGAACACGCCCCTGCGCTTCGTGACCATGGGGTCGAAGTAGTCGGTCTTCGCGAACCCGAACCGGTCCAGGTCGATGCCCGTCACCTCGGCGAGCTCCCTGACGGATGCCGAGGGCGAAAGACCCGTGGACAGCACCAGAAGGTCGAAGCGGTCCTTCTTGATGGCGCCGTTCTCGTCCACCCAGGAGATCTCGATATCGCCCGTGTCCGGATCCTCGTCCACCCTCGAGATCATGGAGCGCACGTACTTGACGCCGTAGCGTTCCCTCGCGCGATCGTAGTACCCCTCGAAGCCCTTGGAGTAGGCCCTCACGTCCATGAAAAAGATCGTGGTCTGCGTGCCGGGCATGTGGTCCACGGACAGGATGGCCTGCTTGGTGGCGAACATGCAGCACACGGCCGAGCAGTAGTCGCGCTCGCCGCGCGAGTCGCGACTGCCGATGCACTGGATCCACGCTATCTTGTGCGGCTCCTCGTGATCGGACGGCCGCCTCACGTGGCCCTCCGAGGGCCCCGACGAGCTCAGGAGCCTCTCGAAGTCCAGGCTGGTCACCACGTTGCGGTGCCTGCCGTAGCCGAACTCGCCGAGCTTGCCGGCGTCGAACTGCTCGAACCCTGGCGCCAGCACGATGGCGCCCACGTCGACGACCTCGTCCGACGGCCGGTCGTCGTGGTTGATGGCGCCGGCATCGCACACGGCCACGCACTGGTAGCACTCCGAGCACACGGCGCAGCGCAGGCACCTCGAGGCCTCTTGCTTGACCTCATCCTCCGTCAGGCCCGCGGCCACCTCGTCGAAGTTCCCGGCGCGCCTCGCCGGGTCGAGCTTGCCCTGCTTGAGCCTGGGCTTGCGCTCGGCGTTCTCTGTGCGTCCATCGACCTTCTTCGCCAGCTGGTCGTACGACTCGTCGAGCCTGGCCCCGTCGATGAAGGCGTTGATCGAGGCGGCCGCCCTCTTGCCCATGGCGACGGCCTCGATGACGCTCTTCGGCCCGGACACGGCGTCTCCCCCCGCAAACACCTTCGGGATGGACGTCTCGAGGGTCACAAGGTCCACCTTGAAGGCCCCCCGCTCCACCGCGGCGCCCATGTGCTCGAACAGCGCCGGATCCACCGCCTGGCCGATGGCCACGATGACGATGTCGGCCTGGACCGTGCGCGTCTCGTTCTCGTCGTACTGCGGGCTGAAGCGCCGGTCCTCGTCGAACACGCGCGTGCACTTTATAAGCTCGATGCCGGTCACCCTGCCCTCGCCGGAAATCGCCTTCGGACCCCACCCGTTGAGGATGTCGATGCCCTCCTCGAGCGTCTCCTCGACCTCCTCGAAGTGGGCGGGCATCTCCTCCCGCGCCTCCAGGCACACCATCTCCACGCTCGAGGCACCCAGCCGGTACGCCGTCCTGGCCACGTCCACGGCCACGTTGCCGCCACCGACGACCACGACCTTGCCCGCAAGGCCGGTCCGGTCGCCGAGGCCTGCCTTGCGCAAGAACTCCACGCCGTGGATCACGCCGTCCAAATCCTCGCCCGGCACGCCGAGCTTGCGGCTCGTGTGCGCGCCGACGCTCACGAACACCGCGCTGAAGCCCTCCTTGCCCGTCAGGTCCGCGAGCCCGAAGTCCTTGCCGAGGCGCACGCCGGTCTTCAGATCCACGCCCAGGTCCAGGATGGCCTGGATCTCCTGGTCGAGCACCTTGCGCGGCAGCCTGTACTCTGGCACGCCCGCCACGAGCATGCCTCCCGGCCTGTCCAGCGCCTCGTAGATGGTCACGGGCACCCCGGCCAGCGCCAGGTAGTTGGCAGCCGTGAGCCCTGCCGGGCCGGCGCCGATGATGGCCACCTTCTTGTCCGTGCGCTTCGCGGCGGGCGCGGGCAGCCTCGGGGCACCGTGCTCGAGTTCGTAGTCCGCGAGGAACCTCTTGATGGCGCGGATGCTCACGGCCTCGTCGACCTCGTTGCGCCCGCAGGCCTCCTCGCAGGGGTGCACGCAGATGCGCCCGCACACGGACGGCAATGGCAGATCGCGGCGGATGAGCGCCAGCGCCTCGGCGTACTTGCCCTCGCGCGTGAGCGCCACGTAGCCCTGCACGCTGACGTGGGATGGGCAGGCGTGCCGGCAGGGCGCCGAGCCCTTCTTCTCGATGACATAGGCGTTCGGGACGGCCTGTGGATAGAGCTTGTAGGCGGCCTTGCGCGTATCCATGCCCATGTTGAAGGCGTTGGTCTCGACGATGGGACAGACCTTCTCGCACTCGCCGCAGGCCTTGCACTTGCTCGTGTCGATGTAGCGCGGCTCGTGGTGCAAGGTGACCTCGAAGCGCGGCGCCTCGCCCGAGACCTTCTTGAGCGTGGTCTGGGTCATCACCTGGATGTTCGGGTGCAACCCCAGGGCCACCAGCCTGGGGCTGATGGTGCACATGGAGCAGTCGTTCGTGGGAAAGGTCTTGTCCAGCTGGACCATGCGGCCGCCCACTGCGCTTCCCTGCTCGGCCAGAAGGACCTTGAAGCCCGACTCGGCCAGGTCGAGGGAGGCCTGCATGCCGCCGATGCCTCCGCCCACCACCAGGACCGATCCCACGGGCCCCGTGGCAGGCACGGCAGGCGCGGCCTCGGGCTTCGCGCCCGCGGGCTTCGCGCCCGCTGGTCCGGGCTTCGCGCCCGCAGGCGGGGTCAAGGAGATGCTCCTGTTCCCGGAGGGCGGCTTGCTGGCACCTATCGTGCGTCCCGTTCCCAGCGTGCCCAGCGGCTTGAGCGGCGATATGGTGCCCAGAGGCCTGAGAGGCTGGGGCTTGATGTCCTTGTCCGGCGGCTTGCTCATAATAGCCCCCTGGACCTGAGGACCGGCCTCGGATCCACGAGGTGCCTCGCGAACCACCCGTCCACCGACGGGATGCCCAGCGCGATGCCCATGAGCTCGGTGAAGTACACGACCGGTACCAGATCGTCTTTCGAGATGCGTCCCGCGCGCACCCCCTCGAACATGCGTGTCTCCAGGTTGGTCAGGCACATGGGGCAGGCGGTCACGATGACGTCGGCCCCGGATCTTCTCGCCTCGGCGAGGATCTTGAACACCAGCCGCTCGACGATGTCGGCACGTCCGAGGGCCAGCCCGCCACCGCAGCACACGGTCTTGAAGTTCCACTTCCTGACGCCGGCGCCGAGCACCCCGAGGACGGCGTCCATGTCCTCGGGATCGTCGATGTCGGTCCGTCCGGTCACGTAGGCGGGCCTGACGAGCAAGCACCCGTAGTAGGCCACCGCGTCGAGACCGGTGAGCGCCTTCGTGACCTTGCCCGCGACCAGAGAGAGGATGCGTGGCATCGCCACGACCTCCAGCAGGCTCTTCACGTCGATGTCGGGGCGGATCCCCTCGATGCCTTCGGGAAGCTTGCCCTCCCGGGCCGCCACCTGGGCGGCGCGCAACCTGCTGTAGCAGGCCGCGCAGGGCACGACCACGTCGAGGCCCTTCTTGCTGGCCAGAGCGAGGTTGCGGGCGGGCAGCGCCAGCGCCAGATCCCCGCCGATGGCGTGGCCCGACGAGGCGCCACAGCAGCTCCAGTCCTCGATCTCCGAGAGCTCGATATCCAGGGCCGAGCACACGGCCCTCGTGGACTCGTCGTACTCCAGCGAGGTGCCGTGGAGGCTGCACCCGGGGTAGTAGCTCAGCTCCATGGTCTCACCCGTTCTCCGACCGGTAGCGCTCCATCAGCCGGCGAAACTGCTCGAGGTCCTTTATCCGGTCACCCACGATCTTGATCTTGCCCTTCTTGAACATCTGCATCCCCATTCCCATGTGCTCGAAGAACGTGCCCGTCTTGAGCTTGTACCTGCGGATCATGTCGATCTCGTGGCTCCGCCCGTACTTGCGGATCGTCTCGAGGAACGCCTGATGAAAGCTCGCCACCTTCGGATCGGCCGGGGCGATGCCCTCCGTGATGGCGACGAAGCGCAGGTAGTCCATGACGCCGGCGATGTCCACGCCGTTGGGGCAGCGCGCCGTGCAGGTCTGGCAGGACACGCAGAGCCACCGGGCCTTCGAGCGCAGCACCTCGTCGCGCAGCCCGAGCTGGATCATGCGGACGATCTGGTTGGGGTGGTAATCCACCTCCTCGACGATCGGGCACCCGCACGTGCACTTCTTGCACTGGAAGCAGGCCGACAGGCTCATGCCCGTGGCCTTCTCGACCTGCGCGAGGAACGCCCCGTCCGGCTCGATGTCCGGCCCCGAAGGCCCTCTCGGGGCCCCGGTCCCGGAAATCTCCTGCCCTGCCTCAGGTGCGTTCTCGGAGCTCTGGCTCATGTGGCTCTCCTCGACGGGGCATGGCCCTGGGGCGCCACACCGGGCGCCAACACGCCTTTGCGCTGCGAGTGGAGCTCTTCGCGCAGAAGGCGGGTCGCAGCCTGGCCGCAGTTGCTGCCTATCTCGATCTCCTCGGGATCGCCGATGCTCACGACGCACGAGAAACCCCGGTCGCGCAGCCTCGACACGAGCGCATCCGCTCCCGTGGGGTCGCTTGCACTGAGCATGGTCCGAAAGCCGTTCTTCACGGCCATGTCCGTGGGGTTGATCGGCGTCACCTTGATCATGCAGCAGCCGGGATCGAAATGCCGGGCAACCACATCCGCATCCACGGGGTTGTCCGGGGACAGGGCGAAGTTGAGCACCACCTTGCGGTCCCCCGGCACGTACCAGCGGTGCGCGTACTCGTCGATCTCGTCGAAGCCCCACTTGCTCACGGGCATGAGCCTGTCGCGCAGGTCCACGTCGGTCGTGTTGACCGAGAACTGGAGCTGAAAGTGCCCGTCGCCGTAGAGCCGGCGCTTGACGGCCAGAAGCTCGTCGAAGAAATCCCGGCCGGCGCTCGGCGCCACGGTCGGGATGCAGGGGATCAGGCCGGGCGCGCTGTAGATGCCCGGCAGCCGCTCCAGCACCTCTATCATGGCCGGGTTCAATGCCGGCTCGCCCATCCGGGCGAAGTGGATCTTGAACTTGTCCGAGTCGATCCTGCCGTCCGGAGCCCTGCGCCGCACCACGTGATCGATCTCGGCCAGGATCTCGTCCGCGGTCAGGTTGCCGGCGAAGAACCCTCCCGAGTCGCAGAACGTGCACTTGACCGGGCAGCCGAACTGGGTGCTCACCGTGACCACCCACTTGTGCTTTCTCGGGTAGCGGGGGTCGACGGCGTCCACGAACTCCACGAGCGACATCGGGTCGGGTCGCAGCCTGGCCACGAAGATCTGTGCCAGCTCGTCGCGTCCCCTGGTCTCGAGTATCTCCATCACCATCTAACCCCTTTACATCAAAGGGTTTTTTCCCACCATTAAATTCTAGTCGAATATAATGAAGTGGTAAAAAGGTGTCAAGGTGATCGGGTGGCACCCTGTCGGAATGTGACCTACCTCCATGGAATTGCACGAGATCCGATTCGGATGGCGATATATCGCCACACAGGAGAGCCACTGCAACGCAGCATTGACCGGGCAGGCGGGTGCCGCTATGCACTCTGCCGTGCAACCCGACAAGGTCGACATCGCCGCGCTCTCGGAGATGAAACGCAGCGGCCGCAAGATCACGATGCTCACGGCCTACGACTTCCCCACGGCCCGCATCCTCGACGATCAGGGCATCGACACCATCCTGGTGGGCGACAGCGCGGCCAACGTGGTGCTCGGCTACACCGACACTTTGCCCGTGTCCATGGACGAGATGATGGTCCTCACCCGGGCCGTGTCCCGCGCAGCCCGGCGCGCCATGGTCATCGGCGACATGCCCTTCATGTCCTTCAACGTCTCCATCCCGGACGCCATCGCCAACGCGGGCCGGTTCGTCAAGGAGGGCGGGGCCACCGCTGTCAAGCTCGAGGGCGGCGGGCACGTGGTGGACACGGTCGCGGCCATCGCGAGCGCGGGCATCCCGGTGGTCGGCCACCTGGGCCTGACCCCGCAGACCGCGGGCATGCTCGGCGGCTACCACGTGCAGGGTGCCAGAGCGGCCCAGGCACGCCGGATCCTCGACGACGCTTGCCGCCTGCAGAACGCCGGTGCGTTCATGCTGGTGGTGGAGTGCATCCCGGCCAGGCTCGGCGCCCTGCTCGCCTCGGCCGTGGACGTGCCCGTGATCGGCATCGGCGCAGGCCCTGGCTGCGACGGGCAGGTGCTGGTCCTGCACGATCTGCTCGGCATCAGGGCCGGCTTCACCCCGCGATTCGTCAAGCGGTTCGGCGAGGTGGGCGAGGCCATCTCGAAGGCCGTGGCCGCCTACCGCGACGAGGTCGCGGCCGGCGCCTTCCCCGCACCGGGGCACTGCTTCGCCATGCCCGACGACGAGTACGACGCCCTCACCCGCTGAGCCGGCGGGCGGCGACCCGACATGCGGTCAACCCTCTCCGGTGCCAGCCTCTCGACCGTGAAACGGGATCAGGCGGGGTTGTTGCTGATACGGATGGTGTAGGAGTCGCAGGTCGTCGTGGTCCCCGTGCGATAGACCTTGAAGAAGAAGTACTGGGTGTCGTCCGTGCACGTGTTGAAATTGGGCGTCACGGTCGAACGGCATGGGCACTCGCCGCTGGCGGTACCACCGCTCCCGGAGCGGAAGTCCATGTACCTCTCGTACTTGAGCTTCTCGTTGGGGCACTCGGCCATGGCCAGGCAGTCGTCCGTCTCCGCTCCCCTGTACACGTCGAACGAGAACGCGTTGCCCGGGTTCGTCACGAACTCCACCACGACGTGGAAATCGTCGCAGCTCGTGTCGTTCGTGTCGATCGCCCTGAACATGTACCAATCGACATCTCCTACAGGCACGATGTTCCCACGGATTTCCAAGGTGCTCCCATCGTCGGTCATTTCACCGAGGTTGCGCACGCTGGACGGGCACGACGAGGAGCTGGCCTCGGTGGACTCCTGCTGGCACTCGCACCCGTCGATGTAGGCTCCGTTGACGTCGTACCAGGTCGCCACGCAGGCTCCCGGGACGATGGCGCACTGCCCGCACCCCGGCCCGCAGGAGACGCAATCGGTGGTCGTCACCTGGGAGGGAGGCGGGCACATGGAGGCGTCCACGCCGTTGTCGATGGTCCCGTCGCAGTCGTCGTCCGACCCGTTGCACACCTCTGTCGTGGACACGCCGGTGATGCAGTCCTCCACCCCCCCGATGCAGGTGGACGTGCGGATGCAACCACCCGATCCGCACGTGAAGGGGACGTAGTCCTCGTCGGAGGCTCCGTCGCAGTCCTCGTCGAACCCGTCGCACACCGTGTCCAGGGCCACCGCCGATGCGGGGCAGGTCTCGACCCCTTCCACGCAGGTGGCGGTGTCGCGGCAGACCCCGTGGCAGGTGCTCGACGGCACGTACTCCTCGTCGGCGGTGCCATCGCAGTCCTCGTCGAGCCCGTCGCACACCACGTCGTCCAGGTAGGCCGGATCCAGGGGGATGCAGTCCTCCACGCCTTGCCAGCACACGGCCGTGACCTCGCACTCCCCGACACCGCACGAGTCGGGGATGTAGTCCTCGTCGACGAGGCCGTCGCAGTCCGCGTCGATGCCGTCGCAGGCCGTCTCGTCCAGAGTCGGGCTGGGCGTGCAGCGGATCTCGCAGCCGTTGGAGTCGTCCAGGTCCTCGTTCAGCCACCCGACCTCGCAGGAGATCTGGCACTCGCCTCGCACGCAGACGGGCGTGGAGTGCGGATGGATGGCGCAGTCGGTGCCGCAGGCGCCGCAGTTCACGGGGTCGTTCTGCAGGTCGAAGTCCTCGTCCACGAGGGCGTCGCAGTCGTTGTCGAGCGCGTCGCAGAACTCCGGCACGCAGGACGCGCAGTCCGTGTCCGTGTCGTCCACCCGGCCGTCGCAGTCGTTGTCCAGGGTGTCCGTGCAGGTGCCGTCGTCGACGCTCTCCGCATCCAGCGTGGCCGTGCACTCGTACTCGCAGCCGTCCAGGGTGGCCGCGTCGAGGTCGATGAACCCCTCGTTGCACTCTTCGATGCGACAGAGCCCGTCCACGCACGCCGCCGTCCCGTTCGCGACGTTGCAGATGAAGCCGCAGGCACCGCAGTTGCGCTCGTCGTTGATGAGATCGAAATCCTCGTCGAACTCGCCGTCGCAGTCGTTGTCGAGCCCGTCGCACTCCTCCGGGCCCGTGGGAACGCAGACCGGCCCCGTGTCCTCGGGAACGTCGAGCACCGCGTCCTGCTCCTCATCGACGTCCGCCACCACGTCATCGACGAGTTCCTCCTCGGCCGTATCCTGGGCAGGCTTGCTCTGCCCACCGCACGCCACGCACAGGACCACACCGGACACGAGCGCCACGCTTTCCATCCAGGTCGTTCTCTTCACTTCTTTTGGCTCCTACTGCCGGACCAGTACATCCGGGCGATGGAGGACAATACACCCTGGACAGGCCTCCGATCGAGGGGTGAAAGGAAAAAATCTACAATGGGATGGGATTTTTTGCAGAGCGCATTGCTCAGGCTTTTTACATGGTATAACCTACCCGCGCATCGGGAAGATACGAGCAGTAGACATACTCTACCATACAGGAACAGGGGTAGCCCCCCGGGAAGGTGAGGTCCAGCATGGGAAAGCAGACGACAACAGCGGTTTTCGTGGCCATGGTCGCTTCGCTTCTGGCCTGCGGGTGCCAGAAGGACCAGGGAAACGGTGATGACATCGAGCTGAAGTGCTTCACCCCCTGCCGGAGCGGGACGGTCATCGACGGCCAGTTCGTCGACTGCCCGCCGGACGGCCTCATGCCGGCGTGCTTCGCCGGTACGGAGTGCATCGAGGGATCGTGCGTGGCGCCCGGCAACGTCGTGCCCCGGTGCGAGACGGATCTGGACTGCGCCGGGTTCCAGACGTGCGTGGACAGCCGCTGCAAGTCCGACTGCGACTTCGACTCGGACTGCGGGGCGGGCGAGGGCTGCTACAGGCACGTGTGCCGGCCTTCGTGCACGGCCTGGACCGATGCGTGCGGCGAGCACAGCTACTGCAACACGCTGGACGGCGACTACGGGTTCTGCCTGCCCCTGGCGCCGAGCGAGGCCCAGAGCCCCGACAGCATCGGGTCCTTCGAGCTCTCCACGAACACGCTGCGGCTCTCGACCGTCGAGAACTCCCAGGACGTCGTCATCACCAACAAGACGCCCATGGCCCTGGAGTTCACGGTCCGCAAGATCGAGCACAAGGAGTTCACCGACGAGGGGATCGTGAAGGACGCCGAGACCCCCCTGTACTGGCTGCACATGGGAGAGACCGGCGCCATCGCACAGGTGGAGGAGTTCACGGTCGTCGTGGACGGCAACGAGGGCCAGGCGACCATCACCTTCGGCGAGGCCGACAACGAGGACGTCCCGGTGTGGAACGGGGTCGTCGAGGTGCAGAACGAGAAGGTGGGCACGCAGCGGATCGACCTGACCTACGCCAGCAGGCCGGACGGGCAGTGGGCGGGCCAGATCTACTACTTCGGCAACTTCGGGACGCAGAACCTCGAAGAGTGGGAGGCGGACAAGAGCGACACGGCCCTGCTCGAGCAGGTCCACAACGCCTTCATCCAGAAGTGGGGAGCCTTCAGGCTGGGAAGCATCACGTTCGACAACTTCATGGCCGTGCTCACGTCCACCAGGACCGGCTCCTGGGACTGGGCGACCATGCAGCCCCCCTACTGCCCCAAGGACGCCTGCTACCCCTACGACAACTCGCTGGGATACGGCGAGTACTCCGACGACCTGGACTCGAACCCGGTCCCCTCGGGCCTCGTGGAGCTGCCCGTTGCCCTGAACCTGACCGAGGGAGCGACGGCCGGCACCCTGACCGGCAAGATCTCCACCAGCGACACGCTGCACTATGCCGGCGATCCCGCCATCACCCTCGGCTTCGCGGGCGACGCCTCCGCGTGCGCCTCCGGAGTCGGCACCGCATGCCTCGCCTTCATCCAGGATCTGGACGCGGACATCGTGGTGGGTGGCAGGTACCTGCCCGGCGACGGGGTCTCGACCTGCGACCTGCCCGACTTCGAGCTCGTCACCGTCCCGTGGCTCGTCCCGGGGTTCGAGGCCGGCACCATCGTGGACCTCGACTCGGGCCTGCGCTACCGCACGGAGTGCCGCGACGATGCGCAGCCATACTCCGACGAGGACATGAAGGATCGCAACCTCACCTTCAGCGGCTCCAACCCGGTGCCCGACGGGCGTTCCCGCAAGAGGCACCTCGAGCTCGTGGACGGCGCCATGATCAACCAGCGCGAGATGGTCATCATCTTCCGCGAGACGCTTCTGGACAGCTTCTCGTTCGTGGACCCGGCGGACCAGGACGACTTCACCGCCTACGGCATCATGGTGCTCGAGCGCAACCCCACCACGCTGGGAGACGACGCATTCGTGGGGTCGACGCAGACCGAGACGCGCGCCATGCCCGTGGACAAGCTCTCCATCGGCTGCACCGAGGAGATCGTCGAGAAGGCCTTCGGCCACGAGGTTCCCACGTGGGAGTCGGACGCCGCAGCCATCGACGCTCTGGCCGTGGCGCTCGTCAACGGCGTGAACGACGACCCGGGGGGAGTCCAGGAGGTGGACGGCGTCACCGAGGCCGTGCACTACCTCTGCCACGACACCGGCCTCATCGACCAGGGCGCTGCGGGCGTGAGCACGTCCTGCCCCATGGGCAGCAACGTGACGTTCTTCACCGTCAACGGCCTGGCCATCGACCAGGGACAGATCGACGACCTGCCGTGCCAGGTGGACGGCACGTGCCAGGACATCCTGGACGCGTGGCAGGAGGATCCGGACTACGCCCTGTACGGCGTGCGGCTCGACCCGTACTGGAGCTGTGCCACGGCCGGCGCTGTCTACTGCGAGGACGACCGCTACGACCTTCGCAACGGCAAGACCTTCTTCGCCGAGAGCTCCCCGGCCACGGTGTTCGTGCCCCTTCTCACCGAGGTGAACAACGCGTTCCGCTACAAGACCGCCTTCATGAACAGGTCGGGGCGCAACGTGGGCTTCGCCCCCGAGGTCTGCGTCCCCGGCTCGAACGTGATCCCCTACTGCTACGACCCGGCACCCATCGAGGAGGTGCAGGAGAGGATCGACTGCCTCGTGTACCTCGACCTCGAGCACAACGCCGAGCTCACGGCCGCGACGAGGACCATGATCAAGGACTACCTGACCGTCAACTTCTCCGTCCACCAGATCGAGCCGGGCCGCTCGCTGGACGGGTTCGAGGCGCTGTTCGCCGAGCTGCTCGTCATGATGGGCGACGAGTCCTACACGCAGGCCTTCGCGTCGCGCTTCGACCTGGCAGGCGTGATGCGCGCCACGTTCGAGGGCAACCTCTTCGAGCCCGACGGCATCAACCTGTCGGGCGTGGCCGGGCACGAGATGTACACGCTGTACCAGGCCACCCAGTACTACCAGATGGCGCTCGACCGCTTCTACGCCATGATGCCGTATCTGTGGGAGTCCCTGGGCTCCGGCGCGGCCATGAACTTCATCACCCAGGAGACGGTCACCAACTACTTCGACAGGCTCATCCGCGCCTCCACCCAGAAGAGCCGGGCGTGGAGCGAGGTGGCCAAGCGCTACCAGGGCTTCAACCGCCCCGACCTCGCAAGGCTCGTCGTGGAGCGCGCCTACACCGCCACCTACCTCGAGTCCGTCCTCATCACGCGCATCATGCAGAAGGTGGTCGAGGTCGTGGAGCCCGAGGACAAGGACCAGATCCTGTCCATCACGGACCAGGCCCAGAAGCAGTACAAGATGGCGCTTCTCGACATGCGCGTGGTCTACAAGGGCATCACCGACGAGGTGAACTACTTCGGCTTCTCCCCGGACTACATCCCGTTCCCGGCCCTCGACGACGACGGCGCCAATGCCTTCGACATGCTCATCGCCTCGGCCTGGAACAAGGCGTCCTTCGCGGGGGAGAAGGAGACGCTGGCGCTCGAGAAGAGCCGCGAGTACGAGACGGACAGCGCGTCGTTCCAGGCGGAGCTGGTCTCCATCCGCAACAACTACGAGAACCAGCTCGCCAACCTGTGCGGGACCTTCGAGGGCCCCGACGGCCTCATCTACCCCGCCACGGGCAAGTACGCGTTCCTCGACGAGAAGGCGCAGTTCCTCGGGGATCCCTGCGGCTACATGGGCAACGGGGCCATCCACGAGGCCATGGCCGGCATGGAGATCTCCGCCATCGACCTGCGCCAGCAGATCCTGAGGAGGGACAACAAGCTCGAGGAGATCGACAACGAGATGGAGCGCGTCTCGCAGTACTGCGGCGAGGTCGTGGAGTCCAGCAACTACATCCTCGAGTTCTACGGCGAGCAGTCGAGCCTCCAGGACGAGATCGACGCGGCCGAGTCCACCATCGCCGCGTGCCAGCGGGCCATGGACTTCGGCTTCCAGATCGCGGAGTTCGTGAAGTGCTCCGTGGGCACCAGCACGGACTGCCCCATGACCGTCGGCGCCATGGCGGCCGCCACTCTGGCCTACGTCGGCAACGAGGCCCTCATCATCATCCAGGACCTCGCCACGGCAGAGGCCAAGTCCCAGCTCGTGAAGAACGAGCGGGACAAGGCGCGGTTCGAGATAGAGCAGGAGTGCGACATCGCCCAGATCGACTCCAACGCCGTCGTGTCCGGCCTCTACATCGAGGTCACCGAGATCGAGCTCGACATCCTCAAGGCCTACTACGAGCTGAAGCTCTCGTTTGATCGGATCGAGAGCCTGCGCAACGAGGCCAAGAGGCTCGAGGTGGAGCAGCAGGACGTGGAGCAGCTGGCCATCAACGTCGAGTCGGCCCGCAACGATCCCAACGTGCGCATCTACAAGAACGACGCCATCATCAACGCGGACAGGGCCTTCGATTCGGCCATCCGCGAGGCCTACAAGGCCACGCGCGTGTACGAGTACTACACGAGCCAGACCTACGAGAAGGTGGATCAGCTGTTCCTCATCCGGATGGTCGCCGCCGGAGACTACAACCTCGAGAACTACCTCGTGGAACTCGAGGATGCCTTCTACGCCTTCGAGGAGAGCTACGGCAACCCGGACCTGCGCGTCCAGGTGATCTCTTTACGCGACGACATCTTCAACGTCCCGCGCATCGAGGGCAACGGCGAGTCATTGAACGAGAAGGAGAGGCTGGCCATCTTCCAGCAGATGCTCATGGATCCCACGCTGCTCGATGGCGACGGCTACCTCACCATCTCCTTCAACACGGACGTGGACGGCCTCTCGCCCCTCACCCGCAACCACAAGATCTACTACATCGAGGCCGAGATCGTGGGCAGCGACACCGGGGACACCTTAGGAAGGGTCTACCTCAAGCAGCGCGGCACCGGGACCGTGCACTCGGTCATGGACGAATCGCTCTACTACGTGTTCCCCGACAGGACGGCCGTGATCAACACGTTCTTCAACGGCGATCGCGGGGACATCTACTCGAGCGACGCCCTGTTCACGAACATGAGGCTCAGGGATCGTCCCTACTCGAACACGCTCTGGGAGCTCGTCTTCAACCAGAGGGACGAGGACGTCAACAAGGACATCAACCTGGCCTCGCTGACCGACATCAGGCTGTACGTCTACTACACGGACTTCACGGATCTGTAAGGAGACCCTCATGCGACGACTCACCGCCTGGTGCCTGTGGCTCGTGGTCTGCGTCCCGTGGCTGGCATCCTGCGGAGGCAAGGGCAAGCACGTCGACGAGGACGCGGGCGACGTCGTGGAAGAGGCCATCGACACCGTCGAGGAGGTCCTCGACACGGTCGAGGACACCATCTTCGACGTGGGGGACTCCACCGACTGCCCGGAGGGCCAGGCCTTCAATCCGTACCTCACGCCGCCGCGCTGCGTCGACTGCACGAGGGCGTGCAACCTCGAGGGGGAGACGGACGAGCACTGGGAGATCACGGCCGTGAGCGGCGAGTGCGTGTGCACGACCGAGGAGGGCTACTACTTCTCCCTCTCGGGAGCCGGAGTGAGCCACCGCTGCGACAGGGACCAGGACGGCTGGGTCACCCGCTCGGCGAGGTCCAACATCGAATCCGCGGATCCGGCCATCGCCGCGAACGCCCGCTGCGATCCGAGGGTCGTCGACCGCGTCGTGCTGCTTGAAGAGGGCGAGGTCGTCACCGGCGGGTGCTCCATCCTCCTTTCCGACACGGATCTCGGCGTGGACACCCTGGCCCTGTACGAGGCCGACAACCGCGACGACCAGGTCCTGCTCGACGAGGACATCTATGCCCCGGCCTACGGGACCCGCAAGCCCAGGGCCGAGGAGCTCAACAGCCTGACCAAGGCGTGCGTCAGCCTCATCGGCGACTACAACTCGAGCGGCGACGCGGACGTGAACGAGTGGGACCTGTTTAACGACCCCATCAACGCCTTCTCCTACTTCATCGAGCTGCACAGGGGGTGGTACGAGGAAGGGGCCTACTACATCCAGGAGAAGAGCCGCCTCGCGGACGCGCCCGAGGGGTGGGGGATCCCCCTCGTCTACAACGACGACGCCTACTGGCGCCAGTGCGTGAGGATGACGGACTCGGCGTTCGACCCGCTCGGCCCGAACGCCATCGGCATGGACTTCGCCCGGTACAACGACGGGAGCGGCTGCGACGCGGGAATGCACCACCACAGCCAGTACAAGTGCGTGCACCTCGTGGAGGCCAATGCGGACCCCGGCCAGTACCCGCAGAGGCTGCCCATGGCAGAGCTCGACGCCGTCCCGCGCCGGTACGTGCTCAACGTCTGCGAGAAGCAGGAGACGATCGCAGGGCCCGTGGTGGGCACGGTGAACCCGTCGGACGCCATTTTGTCCTGCGAGATCGACACGACCCCGTCCATCGACGACGTGGGGTTCGTGTCCGTCAAGTACCTGCACTACGACGCAGACGGCGACTACCTGCGCGGATGCGTCAACGGGTGCATCGACGACCCGCCGACCTGCCCGCTGGGTGCCTCCTGCGAGCCCGACATCAACAACTACGGGATGCCCGAGTGCGTCTGCCCCAACCACTGGGCAGGCACGAACTGCGACGTCTGCCCCCCCTACTGGGACGCCGCGGACGACTGCAACAGCTGCCTTTACAACTTCGACCCGGCCACGGACTGCACCGCCTGCCTCGCCCACTACGACATCGCCAGCGACTGCACGATCTGCCACCCCCGCTGGCAGATCTCCACCGGCTGCACCACGTGCATCAACAACTACGACGTCACGACGGACTGCAACACCTGCATCTACCACTTCGACCTGGCCACGCTGTGCACCGAGTGCGAGCTGCACTTCGATCCCTTCACCCTGTGCTCCACCTGCCTCTGGAACTGGGACGTGTCCACGGACTGCACGACCTGCCTGAACGCTTTTTCGATGATGACCGATTGCCGCAGGACTGGAAACCTGCTCGCGAACCCCGGCGCAGAGTCGGGGTCCATCGCGGGATGGACCCCGTCGGGCGTCGCCATGACCGCTTCGACCACGGCGCCCCACGGCGGGTCGTACCGTTTCCAGTGCACGATTGCGGGCAACTCGGAGTGCCAGCTGAGACAGGAGCTGGATGTCGAGGACTACGAGGACGGTATCAACGCCGGGCGCTACAGCCTGGAGGTCGACTCCTGGATGATGGGCCTCACCGGCGACTCCGGGTTCTGGGTCGAATTTCAGGACTTCACGGGGGCCCCCCTGTTCAGCTCGACGCAGCGCGAGACCACCTCGGACACCTGGGCCCGGGTGACCGACTCGATCGCGATCCCCGCGCAAACCCGCTACATCATCCTTGTCATCGACACGGACGACGGCGGCTTTCAAACGAACTGCGCCTTCGACGACCTCGCCCTCTACATCGTCGAGTGAGCAGACCTGCCATGACCGATGCCGTCAGCGGAGGAGAGGCTCCTTTGCTCCCTCGCACTCCGGAGATGGTTTTCTGACCGCATCGACATCCATTTCAGCTGCTTATTATCGATGAGCCAATACGCCATCCGTAAAAAGCGAGCGCACCCGGTCAGGGGAACGTCTTCACGTACACGCACAGCCCGCTTCCGTCGGACTCCCGGAACGCCACGAACGGCACCCCGCCGATGCCCACGATGTCGGGCCAGAGGCCATCCTCCGACAAAGACACGTTCAACGGCAGACCCACCCTCTCCCATGTCGTCCCCGACCAGCGCCGTACCATGACCTTCTCCGACGAGCCGTCGTTCTCCTGGTAGGCGATCCATGCGACGCCGCCGATGATGGCGATGGACGGACGGGTGGCATGGCCTCCCCCGCTGGCAGCATCGTCGCCCAAGAGCGCCCAGCCCGTGGCATACGTCTTCACATAGATGCTGCCATCGCCCACGGCGTCCTGCTCCGACCAGGCGACGTAGAGATCGCCCGCCGCGTCGGTGGCCATGGCATGGTCCTCATGCCATCCCGTGTCCGTGTTCATCTCCAGCGTCGAGCCGTGGTCGATCCAGCCGGACCCCGAGGCATCCCAGACCTTGACGGAGTGCGAAGCGGTGTCTCCCGTGAGCACGTAGGCACGGTCCGTGAACGCCAGGTCCGACACTCCGTTCCCGTTCATGGTGACGAGCTCCGTTCCGGGAAAGCCGGTCGTGGACGGATGGTGCTGCCAGCCTCCCGCGTCGTAAAAGAAGTAGCCGACCCCGAGCCCACAGCCCCCGGCGCCCATGTACGTCACGTGAGGCTCGGTGCCGGCGAGCACGAAGCGCAGCCCCTCGAGCCCCACGCACATGGTGGTGAAGCCCGGCGCGCCCACCTCGTCCCAGATGGTACCGTCGAAGAAGCGCAATCGCGCCAGCGTTCCGTTGTGGTGCGCCACGTAAGGCGTCGAGCCCGCGAACTGGATGTCCACCACCGGTCGCGCGTCGAGATCCATGGGAAGCAGCGATGGACCGACGTCGGTCCATCCCAGAGGCAGATCCTGGAAGCGTCGGACTCGCACGTCTCCCTGCCAGGAGAGATCCGAGAGGACCATTGCCACGAACGGCGCCGCGCCGTCGGTGGAGATGGCATGCGCGATGGCGGGATCCAGGCCCATGTTCACGGCGCGCCCGACGGTCCTCCACGGCATGATCTGGCACGTGCTGGAGACGCACTGCTCGTCGAACAGGCACTCGATGTCGCAGTGTCCGCAGTGCTCGTCATCGGAGCCGAGATCCGCACAGAATCCACCGCAGTCCGTCTCACCTGCAGGACACGAGAAGATCTCCTCCGTGGGCGCGTCCTCCACGGGGTCGAAGCCGGGATCCCCTGCTGGATCCATCGCTGGATCGTCCGCGGCGTCCACCGGCGAATCCGGGGAGGGATCTTCCGCTGCATCCTCCCCCGGATCCGGGATCGGGTCCTCAGCAAAATCCCCGTCCGTGTCCACCAACGAGTCCGCTGCGAGATCAAAGACCGGATCTGCGAGCGTGTCCGTCCCAAGATCCGCCGGGGAGTCCTCCAGGACATCGTCCGTCTCGTCGGGCCGAGGATCCTGCGCGGGCTCGTCATCGAGGACATCGCCCGCGAGATCCACGGCATCGGTCGTGGCGGTGTCAGCGTCCCCGTCGCCGCTCGAGCTCCCGCTGCCGCAACCGAGAACCGAGGTCGTCACCAGGGCGATCATGAATGCCCGTTTCATCTTCCCCTCCCTGCACCGTCTTCGAGTGTACCCTCGCCGCCTGCAGAGTTATCGCGAGCCGGTGCATCTGCTCGAGCCACTCATCTTCTCGGCGAAAGAGACCTTCGCCCAACGCTCCAGGCGATCGGCCGTCCCAGCCGTCACCCGCTCTCTCGTCGCGCTCGATGGTCATCCGCGGTGGGCCTGGACGAACAGGTCTACCTCGGTGAGTGGACTGTCGGGGTGGTAGAGCGAGAAGACCCGCATTCCCTTCTCCTGGGCCCTGTCCTTGCCAAGATCGAGGATGGTCGACGTCGACCGTCGGCCGGATGTGACCGTGGGCGACGACGGCCAGTCCCCCGGCGATGAGATAGCCCACGCCCTCCCGATCGAGCGACTCGACGATCGCCTCGAGACTCGATCTCTCCATCCAAGCAGACATATCAGAAACCGCAGACAGCGATCCATGGCCGATCGTCGGTCAGAAAGATGGCATTCATTCCACGCACATGGAAGGATCCGGACCTCGAACTTAGGCAAGTTGCGTTTCTTGGACATTGACCTTACTCATTGTCCCCAAAACTGGATCGCCTCGGGTTCGAGGTCCGGATCCTGCTTTGCGCCTGATCACGTAGACTGCCCGCCTTCGTGCGAGACGAGCTGACATCCTACCTGGACTGCGGCATCCCCGAGAGAGGATGCGCACACCTCACCTGCCCCCACTGCGGCC